>PKYZ01000210.1:271-4699 GCA_003132865.1 Bryobacterales bacterium | reverse complement strand
AGATTCTCGCTCAGAGCCCAAATTCCTTAGGCAGCACGCTGCCAGCAAGAACTATTCGGCAAAAGCGCATGTCGGGTAGACGCTTTAGTGAGTAGCCGAGGAGGTAGGTTCCATAACTGTGGCCGATCACGTGAAAAGTGGCGGACGGTTCCCGGGATAAGTAGTAACAATACGTCTCCTTGAACCACAGCGTTCGCTTCTTTCGCACGAACGGCAGGAAGAAATGCAGGGCTGAGAAATACCCATACGTGGCAGGCACGACCGTTGCATCCGGGAGAGACTTTGTGACCAATTCAGCAGCCCGCCGTACCCAGCTGGTATTGCCAGCACGAATTCCGTGCACGACGAACACTATGGCTTCCGAAGTCTTCTCTTTTTTCGCCCTAGGCGCGAAGGTGTCAAACATTGCCTGCAGGATTAGGGCGTAGCGCTGGGCATAGAATTTGTCATGTTCTTCCACGTCTAGGACGGTTGAGTGATTGGCCCCGGCCAAGGTAATGCGGTCGCCAGTGAGATCGAGGTCAACGCCGTCATTCTGAGTTACAATTGAATCTCGGGTACCGAGTACCTGAACGATTACTGGAGGCGAATCTAGGTTTCGGAGCGTTCGGATCCAAGACAATCGAATATTCGTGACAAAATCGGACCCGGCGAGTAGATCTTCAGCTAAGAGATGGCTCGGAAGCTCCCCGTACAATTCGACGGCTCGCCGCAGGAGCCACCGTAAGAACTGATGGGGCGCCTTCTGAGCGTCCTTGTCGGAGGGAAAGAGCCCCCGATTGATTCCCGCGAACAGGACGATTCTTGAGACTCTGTTTGCCCAGGGCAGCGGCGCCTGGCCAGATCTGTCATCCCCCAACAAAGCAAGCAGGTATGCGCGGCGGGTTAACAGCGCGCCGAGGCTATGCGCGATAAAGCAGATGTCATCGTAGGGAACGCCAGTTCGTTTTTGACGTTCGCACTCACCATTCACCATCGCGGTCAATTCATCGGAGAGACGTGACGCAAATTTAGTACTCAACAGGCGGCAACCGTGGTCGAAGCGAAGAATTTCGACGTCTTTAAAGGCTTCTTCCGCGCGGAGCCTGTCCAGCAAGGGGTTCCAGTTCGTTGTTGAGCCAGTCAGGCCTGGCACACATACGAGAAGTCGCTTCATCGCAACTCCAGCGGCTGCTGAAAACAGCCGAGAGATGCACGGTTTGCGGGTGCGGCTGCGGCCAGTTCGCTGTCATTTAGGAGTTCCATTTTGGCATCCCAGGCTCGGACTAGTATACACCAGAACGTTTCCCCTTTTACCTTATATTTTTCGTTTTTTGATTCCGAACGACTCCGGCAGCGCACGAATAGCCATCCGAGCCCTCCACAGGCAAGCCGAAACCGGCAGCCTGCGTCGGTTCCCACCCGGATTCTCGGGCATTCCTCGTCGCCATCTCCCTGCCGAGAACTGCGGAGCGACAGGCTTCCCATCATTGTCCTTGCTAGTGCGGACATCGGGGTCGTTCCGGTAAGGGCGGGGCTCGGAACGCTGGTGATCTTCGGCCTGTCGGTATCGGCTTTCGGGTTGTTCAGCATGGCGGGGTTCGACCTGGATGTGGATTACCGCACGGCCATGCTGGCGCGCGTGGTGCAGAGCGCCGGCCTGGCGTTCCCGTTCGTGCCCATCAACACCATGGCGTTCGCTACCGTGCCCAGGGAGAAGATGGGCAGCGCCACGGGCCTCATCAACCTGGCGCGCAATATTGGCGGCAGCTCGGGCATCGCCATCGTGACCACGCTCCTGGCGCGCCGCACGCAGTTCCATCAGGCCAGGCTGGTGGGAGACATGACGCCCTTCAGCCCGGCTTATGCACAGGCGCTCGCCGGCACGGCCCATATGCTCGTCACGCGGGGCGCCAGCGCCGCGCAGGCGGCGGCACAGGCGCAAGGCATGCTCTACGGCATGCTGCAGCGGGAGTCGGCGATGTTGGCGTTTGTGGATAGCTTCTGGGTGCTGGGGATCATTTTCCTGGCGGTGATCCCGCTGATGTTTTTCATCAAGAAGGTGGGGCCGCCCAAGGGTCCCATTGTGATGGAGTAATGTGGCGCACGCACTCGTGCGTGCCGTGTCCGGACTCATCGAGACGCCGGGCGCCCGAATTGAAGTCTGTCTTCAGTAACGGTTCGTCAATCTCAAAGGTGTCGTTGATGTGCGTCAGTTGGCCGTTGTTATCCGAAACATGCGTGCCAGACCGGTGGTGGTGGAGTAACGCTACCCCCCGCCCTCTTTTGCCAATAGATGGCTGAGAGCCGTTTGGACGGCTCCCTTCAAAGGAGCCAGGTCACGCTCAACCATGAGCCAGATGCGCGGGCCATTAATTCTGTCGTATTCATGCCGCAAGCGGTTTCCGACGCCGCGAATCTGCGACCACGGAATCCCGGGACACAAGTTCCTCCGCCTGTGGTCCGAGCTTGCTCGCCGCTTCGCTGATTCGTTCCAGACAGCGCTCGACAGCGTCGTACGTCTTGGGGTCCCCAACGAAGGCATTGACGTCCATACCCGCGGTGAATCCTTCTATCCGGATAATGTTCTCCAGAATGTCAGTGAACCTCCGATCGGGTCATTAGAAGGCACGGACGGCCTCTGCCTCTACGCTTCGCTGCACACGCGGCTTCAGCGTCCCTTCCTCTACCAGGTCGACTGGCTGTCCAAGCAAGCCGGCGAGCCTCAACTCGATGCCTACCAAATCGAGCAGCGACAGCCGCCGCGATTCATCAAAGCTGGCCAACGGGTCGATATCGGAATCCGGGCGACCGTCGCCGCGCGCCGTGGACCCGAACACAAACAGACGCGCCACGCCGGCCGCCCTAAGTTCCGGCTCGTGACCGCGCAGCGTGGCAACGACATGATCGCAGTTCATGGCTATTGTTCCTCGAGGCGCTTGAAGCGGGCGTCCGTATCCTGACGCACGTCCGTGATTCGGGCATTGATGGCGGAGACCTGCCAATGGTTGACCAGTACGCCGATCAGAACCACCACCGTGGGCATCCCGACCGCCAGAAATAACTGCGTGCCGTTCATCGGCTCATTCTACCAAAGGACCCCGCGATCTGATAGCATGAATGCCGAATGAATCCGCGCACTATATATCAGGTCCTCGAAGAATCCGCGGCGCAGTTTGGCGACGCCCCGGCCTTGCGGCAGCCCATCACGGGGAAGGACGGGCAACGCGAGTATCTGACCTACTCGTGGAACCAGTACAAGACGGCCGCGCAGGAGATCGCCGCGGGCCTGCGCTCGATCGGCATCCGCAAAGGCGACGTGGTGGCGCTCGATTCGGAGACCCGCCTGGAGTTCTACCTGGCCGATCTGGGCATCCTGACGGCCGGCAGCGTGGCCGCCGCTCTGTATCCCAGTTACCCGCCCAAGGACCTCATCCGCACGATTCAGAGCTGCGGCGCGAAGGCGCTGTTCGTGGAGGATCCCAAAACGTTGCAGGCGTTGTGCGGGGCGCCGGACATGCCCCGCATCCTGCTTACGGGTGAGGCGGAGGGCGCCCTGTCACTCGAACAATTGCGCGAGCGCGGACGCCTGGCGCTCGCCGAGGACGCGGAGTATATGGCCCGCCTGAAGGCCGAAGTCACGCCCGCCGACTACGCGATTCTCTATCTTACTTCCGGCGCCACCGGCGAGCCGAAGATGGCGCTGGTGACGCACGCGGCGGTAGTCGCGAACATGGACATGGCGCCCGCCGCCTGGCCCATCGGACCCCAGGATGCCACGGTAGCGTTCCTGCCCTCGGCGCACATTGCGCAGCGCATCGTGGGGGAAATGCTGCCGCTGCGCATGGGCACGCCGGTGAGCTTCTCGGAAAGCCTGCTCAAACTGCCGCAGGATATCCGGGAGGTGCGGCCCACCGTGATGCTGGCGCCCCCGCGCATGTGGGAGCGCATTTACTCGACCATCTGCACCGAACTGCGGAAGCGCCCGGCCGTGGCCCGCAAAGCGTTCTACGGCGCTTTGGGCCTGGGGTTGGCGGCTGCCCACTACAAACACCAAGGAAAGCCCGTGCCGGCACGCATCCGGGTTCCGCTAAAGATTGCCGACCGGCTGTTCTTTCAGAAGGTGCGGGCACGCTTGGGCGGACGCCTGGCGATTGCGGCTTCCGGCGCCGCGCCGCTTAGCAAGGAACTCGCCGAATTCTACGAGGCGATCGGCATGCCGCTGGTGGAGGGTTACGGGTTGACGGAAGGCGGCGTGGTGACGCTGAACCCGCTCGACCAGCCCAAGGCCGGCAGCATCGGCAAGGCGCTGCCCGGCGTGGAATTGCGCATCGCCGAACAGGACAGCGAGCTGCTCATTAAGAGCGAGTGCCTGTTCTCCGAGTACCTTGGCGATCCCCAGGCCACTGCCGAAGTGTTGCGCGATGGCTGGCTGCACACCGGCGACCT
>PKYZ01000210.1:0-173 GCA_003132865.1 Bryobacterales bacterium | reverse complement strand
GGCGACCGCCTGCCGTACCTGACGGCGCTATTCACCATCAATCCCGCAGTGGCCGAAACGCTGAAGGGGATGGATGCGCTGAAGGGGCACACTACGGCCGAGATGGCCGCCGCCGAGCCCGTGCAGAAGGAGATCCAGAAGGTGGTGGCGCGGGTGAACAAGCAACTGGCGCC
>PKYZ01000030.1 GCA_003132865.1 Bryobacterales bacterium | reverse complement strand
AGTACTCCACGCGGCCGTGCTCATAGCCGGCTTGACGTTACCGGCCATCGCTCAGTTCTCGCATTTGTCGGCCACCGACGACGGAAAGAACCTTTTCTTGACGTCACATCTGGTTCTCAAGGGCCGCGGAAGCCCCAGCGCCGCGCAGAGCCGGTTGTACCGCTTGGGGCCGGACGGGCCAGCTATGTTCGCGGAAGCGGGAACCTTTGGACCGCAGCAGGGGCGCACGGTCAACTCCATCGTCGCGCCGGCGGTTACCGGCGACGGGAAGGCTGTAGGATTCAGCGTTCAGGGTGTCTGCTCCGGCGCACGGCTGTGCGGCATATTAATGGCCGGTGCAGCGGAGAGCCGCAATCTCGGCTCGGGGACGCTGCTNNGAAACGGCAAGTGGGCTCTACTGGCGCCGGACTTCAATCCGCGCTCGTCTGAGGCCACCTTGATCGAACTCGCTACGGGACAGCGCACCACCCTTCCGCCATTGGCTTTCAGCGCCACCTCACCTCTTGCATCCGACGGTTCCGTCATGGTCCTGTCCAATCGAAACAGCATGTCGGTGGCGTACCCGGCAGGGGTGTGGAAGAGCGGGAAGTTCACCCCCTTTGCTCCTTACCAGTCGGTCATGATACAACCTTTGGCCCTGAGCGACGATGCCGGCACTCTGGTCTTCAAGTCCGGCCGTGGAGCGGGACAGCTCATCGCCCGGGACCTGGCCTCGGGACGCGACACGGTTCTTTATACTCTCGCCGGGCAGATGGTTCCCGGAATGCCCGAGCGGGAGTGGCCAGTCATCCTGGGTCTCTCCAACAACGGGCAGCGCGTGCTGTACCGGGTCGGCGCGGCCGACGCGACTGAAGGCTTGGCGTACCTATCGGATGTACCGGCGGGGAAGACGCAGCCGATGCCGCTGGAGGAGGGCGAACTGGTTTCCGACGGAACGTTGAGCGGTTCCGATGACCTTGCGTTTCTCGTGACGATGACTGGGCGTTTAGTGAAAATCACTCTTTCAACGAACGCCGTCGACACGCTCATTCCGTCTACGCCGTCCCCAAGCAACTTCGACTGGTGGGCGTTCGGCTCGCTGTTCCACATGAGGGGTACGTTCTCCGGTTCACCCGCCGATTGGAAGAATCGAATCCTGATCGGTGGACAAGCGGCCCCGGTGCTGTCCCTGAAGCCGGGACTACTGGACATTCAAATCCCCTGGTCGGAGGCCACGGGAAGCGTTCCGTTCCGGATCGTCGATTCGGGCGCTTCTCCATTCGAGCAGAACGAGGTGGTTCTCGCGAGACCGTACGCCCTCAACCTTGAGAAGGCCAATTCAGGTGAACCAAGCGTGTTTGGGATTAGAGCGTACAACGGGGACGGGAGCGGTCCGCCGGCCGCCCAACCCGGCCCTGGGGATACGTTCCGCCTCTATATGACGGGTTTAGGTCCGGTCGAGAACCAGCCCCCGACGGGCACCGCCACGCCGTCACCGGTTCCTAGCCCGATTCGGGCGCGGCTCACCTGCAGTTTCATGCCGCACACCAATCCCATCGAGACGGTCTCAGCGAGTCTGGTGCCGGGCATGATCGGAGTCTATCAAGCGACATTTCGATTACCGGTCAACGCAGCCGCCGCGACCCTGATCGGGGCATCGTGTCAGCTTTGCGGGCCTTGCGACGCGGTTTCGGAATTTCCGTACCATGGACGGTGCGGCGATGCTTGCATGGTAGAGGGCACGAGCATGCCGATGCCTTCCCGCGGCTTCACGGCGGTTCCGTAAGTCCGAACGTTTCAACATTCGCGATGGTCATCCAGCGGTCGTGGAGTGGGCATACCGTCCACAACTGCCGGCCGAACGCTTTTTGGATCAGTTCTGTCCGGGATGCCCGTATATCGGCCGCGACCGGCAGAAAGCTCGATGCACTCGCCCGGGCGCACAAGTTTGCCGTTGCGGCGACTCCAAAGGGACCAAAGGGAGTGCACGGTTGAATCGGACAATCACATCTGATAAGCTGTGGACGTTCTGGATGTATGCCCAGATATGCGCCGGAACTTCTGGAAGGCAACGTTGATTTCGATCGCAGCGTACACGACCGCGGTCCTAACTGGATTTCTGGTTGACTTTCGCCTGACCATGTTCGCTGTTCCCGCGCTACTGGCTACCTGGACTCTATTCTGCACCATCAGAGCGATTCAACTGCGCTTCGGCGGTGCTCACCAATCAGATGCGCAGTCATACGATCGAGAGAGCTACGGATTTGCGCTTGGCGGCTCGCTGTCTTCATTTGTTTTGCTGAGCGCAATTGTTGTACTGAGCCAGTCGGCTTGAGCCACCCATCTGCGCAGTGTATCTGCCCTCGAAAGACCCGTATTTCCCTAGCCCCGAAGGGCTTACGGAGTGCTCGGCCAATGCCAGGAAAGTGGGTTATCGGAAATTGATCGAGCGTCGCCCATTCGCTGCCCGTGGCCTCGCAATGGTAAGTTCGCATACTGTTTGCGACGAGAATTATGCAGCC
>PKYZ01000651.1 GCA_003132865.1 Bryobacterales bacterium | reverse complement strand
GACTCCAGTCCTGCGGCCGACGTCCACGTCGGCCTGGAGCGGGTCCTGGAGGACCCGCGCAGACCTAGAGGTCCGCCCCACAACTGCACTTTGTGGCTACAATAAAATGATGTCGAGCGTTGCAGGCGTTTCCGTCGAAGAATATCTGTCCACCGCCTACCGGCCCGATTGCGACTACGTGGATGGGGAGGTGCGCGAGCGAAACGTGGGAGAATACCCGCACAGTAATTTGCAGGGCCGTCTGGTGATCTGGCTTGGGAACCGGGAGCGCGATTGGAACATTCGTGTCCTCCCTGAGCAACGCGTCCGCGTAAGCTCCCACCAATTTCGCGTCCCCGATCTCTGCGTGCTGCGCCTTGACCAGCCCATCGAGCCGGTGTTCACGCAGCCGCCGCTGATCTGCATCGAAATACTTTCGAAAGACGACAGGGTCCGTATGCAGGAACGCGTCGACGAATACCTCAACTTCGGCGTACCCAATGTGTGGATTCTCGACCCGGTCTTGCGCAAAGCGTACGTATGCACGCAAAGCGGGTTTCAGGAACCGGTGGGCGGGATACTGCAAGCGGCGGGGTCCACGATTCGCGTACCGCTCGCCGAGGTCTTCGCCGAATTGGACCAGTAGGCGAAGACGGGATCATCCACTTGCCTGAAACGTCTTTCCTTCCAACAGCGTCGTAGGGTATTGCGACCCAAAGCCGCCGCCAATGCGCGATAATAATTCAAGGCCCAATGAGTCGTTTGTTTATTCTGCCAAAATCTAGAGGAGACTTCTGACGTGAAACGAATTTGCCGTTACCTTCCCATTCTCTCCCTTCTGTTACTCTGCGTACCGTTTGCCAGCGCGCAGAGCTCTGTCGATTTCATGCTTGGTTTCGGGACCGCGCATGACAAGGCCAATGCAAACGGCCTCGACAATACCGATCTCAGCCAATGTTCACCGATCGGCGGCATTGACGCGTCTTCCGGAGGCACGTGTCAGGCGACCCCCGGCCTCGGCGGCTTTTTTCTGGGTATCGGCGGAGATGCGATGCTCTGGAAACACTTCGGCATCGGAGCGGAGGTTAACGTGCAGCCGGCGAAGAGCACACTCATTACCAGCGTCTATGGCCCGGTGCAATACCGGCAAACATTCTACGATTTCAATGCCATTTACGCGCCGGTGAATACCAAGCGCGCCACGCTACAGTTGCAGGGCGGACCCGGCGGGGCTAAGACGGGTCTCTCGATCAATCAGAATACCTGTGTGGGGAGCGCCTGCTTGAGTCAAAGCTCGCCACTCGTGAATGCGAACCACTTCCAAATCCACGGGGGCGTGGGCGTGTCGATCTTTGTAAGCGAACACATTTTCATCCGTCCACAGTTCGACATCCACTATGTACCGAACTTCACCAGTCAGCCTGGCTTCGGCAGCAATCTTGTGCTGGCGGCCACGGTTTGGGTCGGCTACAACTTCGGCGACCGGTAGGACAGGCCTCCTGGCCTGTCCGCTCTTTTAGCGTACTCAATCACGATGCGGCGCGGTATTTGTCGCGGCAGGCGGGCGAGCAAAAATGCACCGTCTGGCCGTTGATCCGCTTGGTTACCGACGTATCCGCTGAGACATAGGTCCCGCAAACGGGGTCTTTCTTCAACTCGCCGCCGCGGGAAACCGGGGGTACCGGCCGGGCCGGTTTGGCCGCAACCTGGGAGTTCATTCCGCCAAAGATGGACCTGAGGACATTGCGCACCAGCCAAAGCACCAACAGCGGCAGGACAACGAAACGGAACAAAAAGCGCATTATGCTAAGGGGCGCTCTTTCCGGCGCCCCTCAATCATTATCGCACCCACTGCAGCCTTACTTCTTCTTGGTGGTCTTCTTCTGCGCCGCGGGATTCTGATACGAGGTGTCCACCGAACCGGATAGGCTGGCGAGCATGCCCTTGCAGGACTCCGCGAACGGCCCATCGGGCTTCAGCTCCAAATACTTTTGGAAGGCCTCGCGGGTTCCCGGCACCGGATCGTACTTGCCGTCGCTGCCCAACGCGGCTTTGCCGATCAGGTAGATGCCATATTGATATTGCGCGTCCGCATAGGTCGGGTCGGCGTCGATAGCTTTCTTGAACGCCGCTCCAGCGGGTTCGCTCTGGCCGTTATTCACCAGCAAAGCGCCCAGGTTGTAGTAGTATTTTCCGGCGCTCGGAGGATCGAGTTGGGCCGCCTTGGCGAGTTCCGCCTGCGCCTCGTCGAACTTCTTGGCTCCCGCCAGCGCAAGGGCGTAATTGTTGTGCACACCGGCATCGTCCGGTTTCAGCGCCAGCGTCTTCTGATATGCTTCCATCCCCTTGTTGAGGGCTTCGTCGTGCTCGGTGCCAGTCTTGGTTTTGGCCAGGTTGATTTCGGCATCGCCGAGGTTGGCCCAGATGACCGACTGGTCGGGCGCCATCTCGCTGGCCTTGGTAAACTGCGCGACCGCTACGTCGAACTGCTTTGCGTTGACGGCCTCTTTGCCCCCGTTAAAAGCCTCGTTGAGCGCTTTATTCTTGGACGCCAGTTCCGCGCGCTCTTTGTTTGTCTTTTCGAAGGCGGCCTTCTGCTCGGCGGTCATGCCGCGCGCCTGGTCTTTGCTGAGGTTGCCGGATTCGGCGGCCTTGCTCAGGGCTTGCTGCTTCTGCGCCTGCGCGTGCATGTCGAAGTTGTTCACCACGGGATCGCCCAACTGGGTGCGCACCTTGTCGATAAAATCGACGTCCTTCCCGTCCACCTCGAGCGTAACCTTGTAATAGCCCAAGGGCAGGCCGCCGTAGAAATAATGTCCCTTCTTATCGGTCTTCACCTGGTAATGCCCTTTAATGTCTGTTCGTTCGATTTTGACCAGCGCGCCTTTCAGCGGCGAACCGTCTGCACCCTTGACATCTCCCTCCATCGAGGAAGTTTGCGCGAAACCGGCGAGGGTGCAAAACAGGATTCCCAGGGCGGGCAAGGCCACATTGCGATACTTCATGGAACCTCCAAACTTTGGAATTGCTGGTATTAAATTCCCAGTTTACTACACGGCGGGGCGCGCCAACCGCTCGCTCACGGGGCGCCCTCTGGGCCCGGCTCAGTAAACCTCGCCAGACCGTGCCATCATCCGCGCGCGCCGCCGGCGACACCCCGCTGCTTGCGCGTCAGGATCTCGCGCACGGCGTAGATGCGGCGCCCCTGGCTCTCAAAGTACGTGCGCATCATCATTTCGCCGATCAGCCCGGTGCTGAACATCATCAGGCCGCCCAACAGCAACAGGCCGCCGGCGATCATCAGCGGGCCGTGCTCGACCATGATCAACTCGTGGCCCGTCAACTTAAGAATCGCCAGCCAGAGCATGATCAGCCCGCCCAGGCCGGTCCCAGCCAGGCCCAGGAGCCCAAAAAAGTGCATGGGGCGGGTGAAGTACTTCAACAAGAACTTGATGGTCAGGATATCGAACATCACGCGGAAGGTGCGGCCGATTCCGTAGTGCGAATCGCCCGCCGATCGCGCCGTATTCTGAATGGGCACTTCGGCCACCCGCGCTCCATAAAAGCTGGCCAACGCGGGGATGAAGCGATGCAGCTCGCCGTAGAGGTTCACGTCCTTGAGCACTTCGGCGCGGTAGGCCTTGAAGGTGGTGCCGAAGTCGCGCAGGTCGATGCCCGAAGCTTTGGCCATCAGCCAGTTGGCGATGCGCGAAGGGATCTTGCGCGTGAGCGGATTGTCCACGCGCTCTTTGCGCCAGCCGCTGGCGATATCGTAGCCTTCATCTATCTTGGCCAGCAGCGCGGGGATATCCTCCGGCGCATGCTGCAGGTCGCCATCCATGGCGATCACCACGGCGCCCTTGGCTTCATGAAAGCCCGCCGAAAGAGCCGCGCTCTGTCCGAAATTCCGGCGCAGCCGGATCACCTTCAAATGCCCATCCGTCTCCACCAGATTCGCTAGCAGCTCGAAGCTGCGGTCGGTCGAGGCGTCGTCCACGAACAGAATTTCGTAGGCTTGCCGGAGCGGCTCCAACACGGCCGTGAGCCGGTCGTACAAGCGCAGAATGGAGGGCTCCTC
>PKYZ01000098.1 GCA_003132865.1 Bryobacterales bacterium | reverse complement strand
TTCTCGCTCAGAGCCCTTTTTCAAATGTGGCACTAGCAGCGCCCGGCGCCCTGTGGTGGCCTCCGGAGGCGTTCGACCCCAGCTAATTAGCTTCCGCGTTATAGGTCACTTCTTCAGGATCTTATCCACCGCCTTAGCCAGCTCGCGAAACTCCTCGTGCGCGGCTGAATTCGGAGCGTACTCCGCCACCGTCAGCCCGCTCAACACCGCCTCCGCCACCACGATCCGTTGCCCGATGGGCGGCAGCACTTTCTTCCCCATATTTTTTAGCGAAGACTCGAGGCCCCGCCCGAGGTTGGTGGACATCAGCACCTTGGAAGGCACGAACCGGATACGCGGTTTCTTGGAGCGCCGCTCGGCGCGCGCCTTGAGCGTCATCGATAGGGCTTCCTTCAGCGCAAACAGATCGAGCGGCGACGGACCGCACGGCAGCAGCATGAGGTCGGCCGCCAGGGCCGCTTCGTAGGCGATTTCGGGCGCGCCCGGCGGCGTGTCAATCAGCACGATGTCGGCGTCCTTTTCAGCCTGCCGCGCCCGCTCCCGCAGCGTGCCGGCGCCGCCTTCCACTTTCTCGACCGCGCGCGCCAGCATGCCGTCGCCCTGTGCGGCCCACGCCACCAAGCTGTGCTGCGGATCGGCGTCGAGCACCCGCACGCTCCGCTTCATCGCGGCAAACTCCGCCGCCAGATTCCCGGCGATAGCGGATTTTCCGACTCCGCCCTTCCGTCCCGCAACGGCGATGATGGCCATGGAACGCTACTGTAGCCCGATGTAGTGCTTGCCGTGGTAAAGCCGCGCGGACCCGTCCGCCGCGACGATCGCCTGCAACGGCAGCGGCTGTTTCAGATCCGCTTGCCGCTCCGCCGTGCAGTCGGCCACGGGCGCGCCGGCCTGGTCGTAGAGCGAAAACTTACCAGGCGCATCCACGCCAGTTCCGGGAAGCGTCCAGCCGAAGCCATAGCTCCCCACGGTTACCTTGTGCCCGCATAGCGTGAGGTCCCCTTCGGTGATGATCATCCCCACGTACTTGGTTACGATGTTCGCGGAGTATCCGGTGGTATCGATCAGCGCGAACACCGCGCGCGCCCCGGTGGGCGTCTTCACCAGGATGGCGTTGCGCTTCTCGGTGGGGATGGCATTGCCCTCCAGATAGAAGTCCTTAGGCACCGCCGAATCGAAGGCCTTGCCGGTTACTACCTCAAACCTATTCTGTGCCAGCGCACTCTGGCACGCGGCGCCGGACACAACCGCCGCGGCCGCCAACCACAATCCAAATCGGTATTTCCGCATATTACACCTCGCGGCGCTATTGTATCAGACGTCACTCTGAAACCCCGCCCCGGTTGGCGGTTTGAAAATAGGGAGCGCGGCGGAGCGGCCCGCACCGGGAAAATGCGGACTTCCAGGTTTCCGAATTATTATCCGAGAAAACTGTAGAAAACTGTAACGCAGCTTGACTTCTTGAGTTTCGTTATCCTACAATATTAGAATTTCGCCACGATTCGAAAAAGGATGCTGCATGACTCTCCCGCGCCGCTTGACGATCGCTTTGCTCGTTTTTGCCGCCGCGCCTGCCCGCGCAACGTCGCGTCGACCCTAAGAACTCCTACTTCCGTGTCATTGCCGTGGTGCCGCTCGTTGCGGGCGCGTCCGGCGCCTCCGCTTGGCCCAAGCACGTCCCAACCTGAAGGACGATCAGGTCCACACGATCACGGTGCGCTATACCGGCACGCAAATCAGCCTTCCGATTCGCAATCGGCCGGGCAGTCAGGCGCCCAGACCAGTTACACGTACAGCTACGATGCCTCCACCGGGTGGACCATCACGGCAAGCACCCCGAACACGGGCGGCGGCAGCCATTTCACCACCACCACCCTGGATGGACTGGGCCGCACAGCCAACGTGCAGACCGGCACCGGCAGCAGTGTGCTGTCGGAGGTGGACGCGGCCTACGCTCCCTGCGCCTGCTCGCCGCTGGGTAAAATGTTCCAGCAGTCGCAGCCCTACGCCCCGCCGAATGCGACGCCCCCCGCCACGACGTATTACTATGACGCCCTGGGCCGCACCGTCAAAGTGCTGCTGGCGGATGGCGCGAGCGCAACGACGTACACCTACCAGGGCAACTTCACCACTGTCACCGACCCCACCGGCAACTGGAAACAATACGCTAGTGACGCCTTCGGCAACCTGGTGACCGTTATCGAGCCCGACCCCCAGTACAATCCGGCGGCGCCCACGTCGCCCCCGGCCTACCCGGTAACCAGCGCGCCCTCGCAGACTCTGCTGACCAGCTACACCTACGATCAGGTCAACCACCTGACGCAGGTGGCCATGCCGCGCAACACGACCAACGGCATGAAGACGCAAACCCGCACGTTCGTCTACGACCCCACCACGCAGCGCCTGACCTCCGCCACTAACCCCGAGAACGGCACGGTGAGCTATACTTATAACGGGGACGGAACTCTGGCCAGCAAAACGGACGCCAAAAACCCCACGGAGTACTACACTTACGACACCCTCGGGCGCCTGACCGCCATCCTCGACAGGCAGCAAAAGTTCATCTACGACACCTGCCCGACCAAGGACACTTTTTGCACCAACGCCCCCGGCCAATTGGTGGAGGCCGTCTTCGGCAGCATGGTGGGCACCAACGACCTGAGCTTCCAGTACGACTACACCTACACGCCGGCGGGAAAAGTAGCC
>PKYZ01000180.1 GCA_003132865.1 Bryobacterales bacterium | reverse complement strand
AAGAGCCAGGCCGCGCGGCTGCTGGGTCTGACGCGCAATGCGCTGCGGTATCGGCTCACGCAGATGGGGTTGGAATCGTGAGGAGCTGCCCCACTTCGAACTCGGGCAGGCCTTAAGGCTCGCCGCTACTCGTATCGCAACGCCACCATGGGATCGACTCTGGAAGCCCGCCGCGCCGGCAGAAACGCCGCCAGTGCGCCCACCACAATCAGGATTCCGGCCACACCCGCACAGGTCGCCGGATCTGTCGATGAGACGCCGTACAACAGGCTGGAAACAAGTCGCGCGAGGAGCATCGCCCCTACGAACCCGATCGCGATTCCCGCGCCAACTAGACCCAGCGCATCCAGCAGAACGCTCCGCAGGACTTGGCCGGACGCCGCCACCAGCGCCATGCGTATGCCGATTTCGCGCGTCCACTGTGCCACCGCGAAGGCCAGCGCTCCGTAAAGCCCGATCGCCGCAATCAGGGCCGCCAGCATGCCGAGGCCGCTCAACAGCGCCGCGAAGAGCCGTTCCTGCCCCAGCCCCGCATCCCGATAGGATTCCAGCGTCTGCGCCTGCCTGGCCGGCATGTCCTCGTCTAAAGCATGGTCCAATGCGTGAATCTCGCCGCGGATTCCCGCCGCAAGCCGCGCGGGATCGCCGGTCGTGCGCACTTCCAAGTTCATGCGACTGACCTGATAGCGCAGGTCAGCGCCATAGGTCTGGGCCAGTGGGATATAGAAGCACGGCCTTACAGTGTCGCGATAGCAGCGAAACCTGCCGTCCCTGAAGGTGTACAGCACGGTCTCATTACCAGCCGCATCCAACTTGTACACCACGCCCAAGTTCGCTGGGCCGTAAATGTCGGTTGTCCCGTAGAGGTTGCCAGCGGAGTCGCGGATCACTCCGTTAGGGTAGGCTCCAGCGGCCCCGCCCGCCAAGCTGTGCAGTACCGTCGGCTGGCCGGCCGTATCCAGCTTGTACACCACGCCAAAGCCCGCTGTCCGCCGCCGCTAGTTAGTGGCGCACGCACCCCCTGGTCTGCGCGGGTTCCCTGGACCCGCTCCTTCGTTCGAAGAACCAAGGCTTTCGACAACCGCGACAGGCCGACGAGGGCGTCGGCCGCGGTCCAGGGGGACCGCCCCACGATTAATGCAGGTGTTCGGTTACAGGAAAAGTATGCGGCATTACCCACTCATGCGTCGGCATTCGTGCCGACGCATGCCGGGACTTCAGTTCTGCTGCGCTATCTCGTCAATCCTCTGCAACTCCTCCGCTGTAAACTCGATGTTCTTCACCGCGTCTACACATTGCTCGATCTGCTCCACCCGGCTGGCGCCCACCAGCGCACTCGACATCACGCCGTGGCGTAGCACCCAGGCGAGCGCCATCTGGGCGAGGGTCTGACCGCGTTGCCGGGCGATCTCGTTCAGCGCGCGCACTTGTGACAGGCGGGCCTCGTTAACGTCCGTCTTCTTCAGAAACGTGCCGGGCTTCGACGCGCGCGAGCCGTCGGGGATGCCTTCGACATAACGGTCCGTCAGCAGGCCTTGCGCCAGCGGTGAGAATGCAATGCCTCCGATTCCTTCGGCCGCCAGCCGCGCGAAAAGGCCTTGTTCGGCTGTGCGCACGAACATCGAATACTTCATCTGATGGATCAGGCAGGGCGTGCCGAGCTGCCGCAGGACTGCCACCGCGCGCGCCGTCTGTTCGGGGTTGTAGTTGGAGATGCCGGCATAGAGTGCCTTACCGGCGCGCACGGCGCTATCGAGTGCGGACATGGTCTCCTCGACCGGCGTGTCCGGATCGGGGCGGTGCGAATAGACGATATCCACATAGTCGAGACCCATGCGCCGCAGACTTTGGTCGAGACTGGCCAGCAGATACTTGCGCGACCCCCATTCGCCATAGGGGCCCGGCCACATCAGGTAGCCCGCCTTGGTGGAGACGATCAGTTCATCGCGCCAGGCGCCCAGGTCCGCGCGCAGAGCCCGGCCGAAATTCTCCTCGGCCGAACCCGGCGGAGGACCGTAGTTATTTGCCAGGTCGAAGTGCGTGATACCGAGATCGAATGCGCGGCACAGCATGGCGCGCATGTTCTCGAACGCATCCACGCCGCCGAAATTATGCCAAAGGCCCAGCGAGATGGCCGGCAGGCGCAGGCCGCTCGATCCGCATCGGCGGTAAAGCATCTTGTCGTAGCGTTGGTCGTCGGGAAGGTACAAAGGGGTCACTTCTGTACTACTGTACAAGGCTTCCCGCCTGCGCGGCTGAGCAATCACGCAATTTCAAACCCTCCCAATTAACTGAAAACAATCGCTGAGCACGGTCGATCTTTCCGATTTCCGGAAAACCCCGTGCTACTCTGATGTCAGGCAAAGGTTCCCCGCACTCGCCGGAAGGTGTTCTGCGGGGAACCCCCTGGTTCTTTGACAATTTCAACCGCAGCCGGAAATCGCGTCGGCTCCAACCGAAACTTTAACTAAGCTCTGTAACCGATTGTAAACAGATGGACATTCTACGCGGATTCTGGAAATTGGCTTTGATCGGCAGATTCTTCCCAAACACCGCTGGCATAGTGCGGCTTTGCCGCAAGCACTCAGCTTTCAGCCGTCAGCCTCAGCCCGACTTCCGCGCCGCCTCCCATCTTCCCCTTCGCCGCGAGGGGGAAGCTAACCGCTGACCGCTGATCGCTGATAGCCGGCGAGCGAAGCTCGCCCCCGGCGAGCGAAGCTCGCCCTACTGCGCGGGCGCGGCTTGCGGTCGGAAGGCAGGCGAAACCGCCTGCCCCACCCCTGCCGGTTGGGAAGCACGCGCTGGAGCGACCCGGGCGAACACATTGCGGTCCGGTGCCGC
The DNA here is from genome assembly GCA_003132865.1 of Bryobacterales bacterium. The sequence goes on along the minus strand of PKYZ01000180.1, from coordinate 15,431 downwards.
GAAAAACTCGCGATGCAAAGCTTCCATGGCGGCCTTCAGATCCGCTTCACGTATGGCAAACCCGAGGCTCAGCGAGGACGACCCCTGGGAGGTCAGCCGCACGTCGGCGATCCGCAAAGCTCCGCGAGCGCGCGCCAGCGTGGAAGGTGCGTCGCCGGCGTTGCCAAGATGGGCGATGCCTTCGCCGACCAGCCAAATCGCTGCGCGGTCCTCTTCCACGGCGATCTCCACACTCTCATCGACCTTGCGCAGGACCTCCGAAAGTCCCGGCCAGTTCTCAACGGCAAACGAAATGCCTTGCTCTCGCGCCTGAATCAGATCGACCGGGATGTTCTCCCGGGCGAACAGGTCCGCCAGCCCATCCGTAATGCTCGACAGCATTCCCTGGTTCTCGACCCGCAGATGCACCACGGCCATCCCCGCCTTCGAGGTCAGACATTTCACAGTGCCCGGCGCAGTTTGAACTTTCGACACCACGCGCGTACCTTCCACCTCCGGCCGCCGCGAATTCCGGATCACAATTGGGATCCTCTGCCGCAGGGCCGGTGCGACTGAGGCCGGATGCAGCACCTTTGCTCCGAAGCGAGCCATCTCCTGCGCTTCCTGATATGAGATCTCCCGCAAACGGCAGCCGCCCGCGAGGATGCGTGGATCGCAGCTCAACATCCCGTCCACATCGGTCCAGATCTGGATCTCATCGGCCGAAATTCCCGCGCCTACCAGCGAGGCTGTCAAGTCGGATCCGCCCCGCCCGAGCGTGGTCGTGGCGCCGCTGGGCGTCGCTCCGATAAATCCGCCCATAACAACCACGCGGTCGCGCGCCAGCAGCCCGATGGTCCGGCGCAGGCGTGCGTAGGTGTCCCAATACAATGGCTGTGCGTGCGTGAACTGGCCGCCGGTGACGATGACTTTGCGCGCGTCTACCTGCGCGGCGTGGATGCCCAAATGGCGGAACGCCTCGGCCACGATCAAGCTGGAAAGCCGCTCGCCGTAGCTCAGCACCTGGTCCTGGATCTCCGGCGTGAACCGCCGGCCGTCGCTCACTTCCACCAGCAGCTCGTGCAATTCGCGAAATATGGGAGCGATGCTGTCGCGCAGAAAAGGTTCCGCGCGCTGGCCCAATACGCCGCGGGTCTCGTTGAAGTGCATGCGGCGCAACGCTTCGTGCTGTTGCCATGCGGAGTACGAATTGCCGCGCGCGGCCGAGCGGACCGCGTCCAGCAACCGGTCGGTGGTCTTCCCCATGGCGGAGACGACCAGCACCGGCTTCCGGTCCAAACGCTCTTTGACGATGGAGGCTGCTTGCTCGATTGCGCCGGCGGACTCTAACGAGGAGCCGCCGAATTTCATCACGATCATGACTCCATGTTATCCGGAGGCCGATAAGGAACCCATAAGACCCCACTAAGGAAGTCATCAAGGAACCCCTGGGCAATGATGTGGGGCAGGCTCCCAGCCTGCGGCGGCCTCCCAGGCCGCCTGCACCCACTTCCAACAAGTTAGGTTAGTTAGCTCCCCATCTTCCGCTCATAAGCCCAATCCTCAATCCGCAAATAGGCCCTGATAGCGTGCGCCGCCACGCTGCGCAATGGCTCGGGCGGCCACGGGATTACCCGCCGGTTCACGAACGGGCAGGCCGTGTTTTCCGTCTGGCGCTCCAGCAGCAGGTCCGCCAGCGTAATGGCGTTCTGGTGCGTGGTGGAGACGCCGTGTCCCACGCAGCCGAGGCTGTAGACTGCCCGCCGGTCGCCCAGAAGCCCAAGCGCCGGCGTGAGATCCAACGTCACGGAAAACGGGCCGCCCCAGCGATGCGTGATCTTCACATCCTTCAGGACGGGGAAGAGCAGGCGCGTGTGTTCTTCCAAATGGCGCCACGCGGATTCGCTTGAATCCACATCCATGTTCGCGCCGGAGCTGAGGCCCACCGGCCCGCCGCCCATGGCCAGGCGATTGTCCGGCGTGATGCGGTAATAGTGAATCAGGTTGCGGGCGTCCTCCACGCCATTGCGCTCCTGCCAGCGGATCTGCGCGAAGTGCCTGTCGCTGAGCGGCTCGGTGGCAATCATGTAGGTCCAGGCGGGCGCCTGCCGGTTCTTCAACTCGGGAAGAAGATGCGAGTAGGCGTTGGTGGCGAGGACCATCTTTTCGGCGGAGACCGTGCCACCGGGCGTGCGCAGGCTGAACTTCGCGCCGCGCTGGATCTCGAGGACGGGCGTCTGTTCGTAGACCTGCGCGCCGCGCGCGAGGGCCAGCCGCTTCTCCTCGCGCACCAGCTTGGCCGGATTGACCAGGCCCAGCCGCGGTTCCCACCAGGCGCCCAGATACAGCTCGGAATTTACCTTGGCGCGCGCGGCATCGCGATCCAGCCACTCGATGCCCTGAATGCCCAACTGATGGACCAGATCGATATCGTGACGGATGCGCTTGACGTAGCCCGGCGTGGTGGCCATGCGCAGAAAGCCCGGGCGGATGTAATCGCATTGAAGCTGGTTTTCGCGGATCAGGGATTCGAGTCCGTCGACCGCGCGCTCCATGTAAGCGTGGGCCTCCCGCAGGAATGGCTTGCCCTTAAGCATGGCCGTCGGCCCGATGCCGAGGCCCACCACGGTCATGGAGAAGGAGCCATTGCGGCCGCTCGCGCCATAGCCAACGTATTCGTGTTCCAACACGGCCACGCGCATGCCCGGCTGTTCTTTCAGCAGGGTGTGGGCGGTGGCGATTCCGGTAAAACCGCCGCCAACGATGGCCACATCGACGGTGGCATCGCCTTGGAGCGGCGGACTGGGTTCATACGGACCGTATTCCGCCAGCCAGAGGGACAGCGGCGATTGGGGAAGTGAGTGAGTCATCGGGTGCACGCGTGCTGAGTTAATATACGAGGATTCGCGACGAAACGCAACCGGCTGGGAGGCGGCGGGCTATGCCCGCAAACGACTACCACTTCGTGACACATTGGCGCGTGGAAGGCACGCCACAGCAGGTCTGGGATGTGCTCGACAAACCGCTGGACCTGCCGCGCTGGTGGCCGTTGGTGTATTTGCAGGTGACCGAGCCGGAGCCGGGCGTCTTCCATCTGCACACCAAGGGCTGGCTGCCTTACACGCTGCGCTGGAGCTTTCGCGTGACCGAGCGCCGGCATCCGCACGGGTTCAGACTGGAGGCTTGGGGCGACTTCAACGGTAGCGGCATATGGACCTTCGCGCCGGACGGCCGCTTCACCGATATTACCTACGATTGGCGCATTCGCGCGGATAAGCCGCTGTTGAGATATCTGTCGTTCCTGTTCAAGCCGTTCTTCTCGGCGAACCAACGGTGGGCGATGGCGCGCGGGGAGGAGAGCTTGCGGCGGGAGTTGGCGCGGCGCAGAGAGACGGCGGACTAGGGCGAGCTTCGCTCGACAACGGCGCGCAGCGCTTGATTCGCTGNNTCGCTGTAGCCGCTGAGCTAGAATTAACGATTGGATGCCGGACGAGCACTCGGTACGGCACTACACTGATCGCGTTGCGCAACGTCACGCAGGCGCAGGGTGGCATAGGTAAGGTGGCGGCGCATTCCGGCCTGAATCGCGAGAGCCTGTACCGTGCGCTCTCCGAAAAGGGCAACCCGAGTGTGCAGACCTTGGCCGCGGTCCTGGGAGCGCTCGGAGCCCGGTTGGGCGTTGCAAGAACAGAGCAGTCCGGCGTGCGCGCGCCGCTTTGCTCATTCACGGCGATGAGCAACGTTCGGCCGATCTTCTCTTGGCCAAGCACGCCGGCAGTATCCGCTGTACAACTGGCCGCAGCTTGATGGCATGGATTTCACAACCGCATTGAAAAAACGAGAGGTCGAGCGGGCGGAAGCCCTGCAAGCAAAGCTGCAGTTACAGGATATTTCGCGCTACAAATCGGAGGCTGCTGGGCGCAGGCCCACCGGTCCGGGCTGTCGAACCAGCCCGGCTTAGCGCGGAACTCGATTCCGAAGTGGATCACCGGGATGCAGCAGGTGTGAATTTCGCAGTCACGCTTCGAGTGGTCTGCGATGACCCATTGGCGTTCCACATTGAGGCGACTTTTCTAGCGCGATACCGGTTCGTGGACCAGTCGAAACCGGTCTCCAAGACCGAACTCGAAGCCTTCCTGGAGAGCCACGCGGTTCTTGCGGTTTGGCCCTATCTTCCGGAATTCGTGCAAACCATCGCCGCCCGGATGGGCTTCCCGACTGAGCCCCTTCCGCTTCTGCGCCTGGTTCTCCGAGAGGCATGAGCAACGCGGCCGCGCCTCATAAATGTGCTCTTCGGCCCGAGGCCTCCGTAGAAGAACCTATCAGGACGATTGCCCCACTGGATTCACTTGAGCTGAAACCGCGCCACCGCTTTCCCAAAATGAATTTCGTCGCCGGACTCCAGCTTCGTCCCGCGCGCCGTACGATGCACTTCCTGGCTCAGTCCGTCGCGCACGATCCAGATGCCGCAGGCGGGCGCGCCGTCTTTGTCGCGCTGGTACCAGCGGTCGTTGAATAGCCGATATTCGCCCGCGGCCTTGTCGTGGACGATGTGCGCATGCTCGCGCGAGACCGTGCGGTTGATCTCGGTGTCCTCGGTAAATGCCAGATCGTTGCGGCGGATCAGGCCCTCGGAGCGGTAGACATCCACGGTGCGGCCGATGTTCGTGCGGGCCTTGGAAAGCGCGATCTCCTCCGCGTTGGCCTGGCCTTCCACGACGATCAGCTTGGCCGTGCGTCGCGGCGCGGCCGCGGGGCGCTCCTGCGACTCCGCTTCCACCCACACCCAAAGTTCCGCGGGTGCCGGAAGTTCGCGCGTGACGTGCACATCCACACGCAGATCCTCCGGATACCGGCACTCGTTCCGGTCCAGGCTGCCGCGGAGTTCCTGTTCGAAATATGTGCGGAAGAACTTGCCGGTGAAAGTAGGCGCGCGGCTGTCTTCGATTCCGCGCACGTGAATGTGGACCATGTTGAATGGGAAAACTTTCTTGCCGCCCAAGCGGTAGCTCTTGTCGCGGACCTGGTCCAGAATCGCCAGACGGATCTCGGCCACTTCGGGCGGCTCATCGCCTTGCCCGTGCGCGAACGGGCCTTCAAAAACGGTGCGGCCGAATTTTTCGAGAAAGTCCGCCAGGTTCATGGCACCAGTCCCAAGTCCTTTGCAGCCTCCATGATCTCACGCGCGATGGGCGCCGCTACCTGGCCGCCATAGCCGCCATGTTCCACCAGCACCGCGAACGCAATGCGGTGGCCGGCGTCTCCCTCGTACGGCGCGAAGCCTGCGAACCAGGCGTGCGGCTCGCCCGCTGCGAGTTGCGCCGTGCCGGTTTTGCCGGCCAGGTTGACGGGTGTTCCCGCCATCGCATGACGCGCCGTGCCGTCCGTCACGACCAGCCGCATGGCGCCGGCGATGAACCCGGCGGATTCGGCCGCCACGATGGCGCGCGGGGCCTCCCGGCGCGCATTGCTTTCGTCGATCACCCAGCGGCCCTGCGGCATCGCGCCGCCCGCGGCGATGGTGGCCGCCACGCGCGCCATCTTGAACGGCGTGATCAGCAGCGGCCCCTGACCGTATGACGCGAAGGGCAGGGCGGCCTTCAGCTCCGGCACATCGCCCGACGAAATATCCAGTAAATCGGCGGTCTGCCTCAGCGCCTGCCACCCTACTCGGTAAGTTCCGAGCTGCGCGAAATAGCCATTGCAGGAAACTTCGATGGCGCGTTGCATGGCGAGCGTGCCATGCGGGTTGTCTTTGATGTCGTCGCGTATGGGCCGGCGCCAGCCTTCCACCATGGCCCCCGCGCGCCCGTCCCGCAGCCGGCGGCAAGTGAACGTCTGATTCCTCAGGTTCGGATCCAGGCGCAAGGCCGCCATGGCCGTCACTAGCTTGAAAGTCGAGCCAGGCGGATACTGGCCGTAGCGGGCGCGATCGAGCAATTCGTCATCCGAAGGCGGCGCATTGCGCGCGGCGGGCGGGGCCGGTTCGGGCACGCTGACCATCGCCAGCACGTCGCCGGAATTCGCATCCATCACCACCGCCGCGCCTTTCTCTTTGTTGGCCCGCTGGAGATGCTGGCGCAGGATCTCCGCCGCGCGCGTCTGCAGCCGGATATCCAGCGTGGTGCGCACGTCGCGGTCGCGCGCCAGCAGGCTGCGCAACGCGGGATTGCCGGGCTGGTGGCGATAGCGCACTAGCGATACAAGTTCTGAATACTGGTAACCCTGCAGCCGCGCATTGGAATCGTGTTCAACCAGCGAAGCGTTCGGCGCATGGAAACTCTCGCCAGTGCGCAGGTCGCCCAGGAAATGCGCGGTCGCCGGGCCGAACGGATAATGGCGCGAGTCCAGGCGCGAACAAGCTTGGTCGATGGCGATCCCCAAGGCCTGATATTGCGCGCGCCGCAGTTCGAGCTTCTTCCAGTTGCTGGTGGCCAGCAGCACGCCGTTGCGATCGAAGATGTCGCCGCGGGGGATCTCGCGGGCGATGGAGTTGATGCGCGGATTGTGCTGCGCGCGCTTCACGCCGTCGTCTTCGAATACGTGCGCATCGCGCGCGAGATATTCGCGGTCATGCATCACCTGGTAGCGCGCGGCGAACGAAACCAACACCACCGCGCACGCCGCCAGCGCCGCGCCGGTCCAGCGCAGCGGTCCGCGGAACAATGTGTGCGCCGCCTGCGGCGGGGCGTGCCCTTGCGGCGCGGGCTGGCCTATGGAGATCGCCAGCAGCAGCGCGAAGACGAAGAAGTTCGCCAGCATGGCCGTATTCCCGGAGCTCAGAAACGGCGACACCACGCCCGAGAGCGGCAGCGCGCCCAGCACCCCCGCGGAGATCAACAACATCTCGAAGGCCAGCAGAGACGCCAGTCCCAGCGCCAGGAAGAAGGCGTAATCGGACACGGCCCGCAAGGCGATGCGAAACGCGCGGTAGATCAGAAATCCAAACAGCAGGAACACGCTCACCACGCCCGCGAAGCCCCACTCTTCGCCGATGGCCGGCAATACCAGGTCGGTGCTTCCCGCAGGGATCATACCGGGGTCGCCATAGCCCGGGCCGGATCCCCAAACGCCGCCCGTCGAGAACGCCCAGAGCGCGTGCGCCAGTTGGTTGCCGCCATGCACGTCGTTGTCCCACGGCGAGAGCCACATGTCGATGCNNAACGAACACGGCCGCTACCAGGATGCCGGTCCCCAAAATCGCCAGGCCCGGCCGTCCATGCGCCACCGAGAACAGCGTGAGAAACAGGAAAAACAGGACCAGCGCCGGCCCCAGATCCTTCAGCACAAAGAACAGCAGGATGGCGGCCGCGACCGCGCAGGCCACCGGCATCAGGTGCGCCAGGCGCGGCACGCCCAGACGTACGCCCAGACGGCGCAGACCCTTCTGGCGCAGATCCCGGAGCCTCTCCCAATTGCGCGCGAAGTATCCGGCCAGGAAGAGAACCACCAGAATCTTGATGGCTTCGACCGGCTGAAAAGGTCCCAGATTGACCTTTTGGTCGCTCGTGCCCGGACCGGTGCCGAAGCGCAGCAGCAGGGCGAACAGCACGAACGCGGCCAGCAGCGGCGTGTAGATCCAGTCCGCGAGCCGGCGGTAATCGAATGCCCGCACCAGCGGCAGCAGCAGCAACAGGCAGCCCAGAAAAACGCCCAGTGCGAACTTGCGGAATTCGAGCGTGTCGCGCAAAGGGTCGCGCAGGCTCACCATCAGGATCAGGCCGATGCCGGAGAGCAGATGCAGCGCCGGCAGGATGGCGGAATCGCCCGGAAACCGGCGCGCGCGCCAGGCGAACCAGACCACGTAGAAACCGCTGAAATACACAGCGGACCAGATGAGATACTCGCGCCGGAATTCGTTCGGTGTGCGCACCACCCACGCGGGCTTGAGCTTCGATACGGGCAGCAGCGGCTTGCGTTGCTGGCGCAGCCGCGCGAGCGTGCCCACGTTGCGCAGCGGATGGGCCGCGCGCAGGAAAGCGAACAGCTTTTCGGCATCGGCCTCGCGCTCCGAGCGGTCTTGGATGATGTCGAGAAACGGCGCGAGTTGCTCTGCGCTCGACACGGCATTGAGATTCAACAGATCGGCATGCTGCAACCGCTCGGAAACATCGGGGAAGTTTTGCGTTTTAGCGGCGTATACGAAGGCAAGACCGGCGGCGACCAGGAATGATGTGCCGGCCAGCCAGAATATGCCGAGCGCGCGCGAAGTGTAGTGCGGGGATTCCGCAGCGAGGCCCGGTTGTCTGGTGTCCCAGCTTCTGGTGCGTATCATGCGGTTAATTGTGGGGCAGGACTCCAGTCCTGCGGCCGACGTCCACGTCGGCCTGTCGCGAAGAGCGGGTCNNCCTGGAGGTCTGCCCCACAGCCTGTGTGCGGGCTTTCGCACGGCCTTGGGCGGCGGCGCCAGCGCTGGGAAGTCCGGAATATGCGCGGCGGTGAAATCCTGGCGCGCCGCTGTTACGTTCCCGGCTTGCAGTTCCTCGAAGCCGCGCAACCGGTAGGCTTCGGCCCTTTCGTCCATCTCTCGCGGGCCGAGGCGGTAGCCCAGCCGCTCGGCGTTGGCCAAATCCGCGAGCGCATCGTTGGGCAGCGAAGCCAGCAGATCCGCACGCGCCAGCCCGAGATGCGGGTCGGGCGATTGTGGGATGTCGCGCGCGGCTTCCTGAAAGCGTTCCCGCGCGTTCTCGTGCTGACTCCGCTGTAACGCCGCGTACCCGCGCGCCAGCGCCAGCTCGCCGGCAATCTCCGGGCCGCCTGCCCCGAGATCCATCGCGCGCGTCAGGCAGAGTTCCGCCTTCGCCCAGTCGGAGTTAGACAGCGCCTGCGCGCCCGCCTTCTCATACGCTGTGCGCAGCGGCGCGCGCAAGCCCTCCACCGGCGAAAACCTGCCGAGGAAGGCGAACTGCGCCTGCATATCGGTATATAAGGACCAGTGGGCGTTCAGATCCGCTTGCCGGCTGGCCCTCCAGTAGCGCGAACAATAGCTGGTCCCGATAAAAAGCAGCATGCCGGCGAGCACGCAGCCGAGCGCGCCCGCGATGCGCCCCGCCATCCGCAGCGCTTTATGCGGCCTCCGCGCCGGCTTCGGTTTGGATGCCTGCCCGGATTCGAGCGTGGGATTGGGTTTCCACGCGCTGCGCTTCTCTTTTCCGGCCGCGGTCTCCGCGCCTTCCAGAAAGGCTTTGAGGTCGTCGCCAAATGCCGCGGCCGACTTGTACCGCCGCTCCGCATCGGGCGCCAGCGCTTTGCCGATCACGGCCTTCAGCGCAGCCGGGCAGCTTGCCGGCAGCGCGCGCGGCGGCCGCCCCGATCGGATCAGCCTTTCCAGCTTGCGCGTGTTTTCGGCCTGGTAGGGCGGAGAACCAGCCACCATCTCGTAGAGCGTCACGCCGACCGCCCACAAGTCGGCTTGCTGATTGACCTGCGAGCGGCCCAGACGCTCCGGCGAGCAATAGCTGGGACTCCCGAAATTATGGAAGGTGAAATCGCGATCCGGCCGAAGCGCTTTGGCGATCCCGAAATCCAGCAGCCGCACGGTTTCGTTCGGACCCAGATGAATGTTCGAAGGCTTGATGTCGCCATGCACCACCGATGAAGCCGCGCCGTCGCCCGGGCGGAACGCATGGAACTTCTCGAGCTGTCCGCAGATTTCCAGGGCGACGCGCGACGCGCGATACGCGCTCATGCGCCCCTCGTGCTTCAGCACCTCAGCCAGGCTGCGGCCTTCCACGTACTGCATGGCGACGTAGAAATAGCCGTCCAGGTCGCCGTAATCGTAGATCTCGATCACCCGCGGATCCAGCGTGCGCAGCCGCTGTTGGATGGCCGCGCCGCGGCGCTCCGCCTCCAGGAGCAGTTGCGAAGCGGCATCCGGACCGGACTTGATCAGCTTCAGCGCGGCCTGCCGGTTCTCGCGCGTGTCCCGCGCCAGGTACACGTCGTTCATGCTCTTGCCCAAGCGGCGGATGATCTCGTATGGTCCGAAACGCGTGGCGGGCTGCATAGTCAACCTCTCAGTGCATGCAGCGCGGCCCCGAGCAGCACGCCCAGCAGCACCCCATAAAACAGAAAAGCGATGCGGCCAGTGAAGAATCGCCGGAGTCGGCCGGTTGCGGCGGCCGGCGCCGCACGCATGCGCGTGGTGGCATGCCGCGCGCGGGCCTCCCGCATGCCCGGCAATCCTGAAAACCCCTGGCGGCCGCGGAACTCGCTGCCGGCCACGAACAGCGCCGTAATATTGTCCCTGCCGCCAGCCTCATTGGCGGCCTCCACCAGTTCGCGGGCCACTTGCGCGGGGTCGCCTTGGTAGCGCTCGACGATGTCCCTGATCGCCACCGAGGGGAGCACGTCGCTCAGGCCATCGCTGCACAACAGGAAGGCCGCCTCCGGCTTGAAATGGCAACGGCGGATCTCGATAAAACCATCGTCGCCCGCCTCGTGCGGCCGCGTGCCCACGTCCCGGAATACCTCGTTGCGCCGCGGGTGCAGCATGGCCTGCTCTTCGGTGAGCTCGCCGGCGTCTTCGTCCTCGCCGACCGGCGAATGATCCGACGTGAGCTTGCGAATCGCGCCGTTCCAGATCAGATAAAGCCGGGAGTCGCCCACATGGCCGATCACCACCTCGCCCGAGTCCACAACCGCCAGCGTGAGCACGCAGGCCATGCCGCGCAACTCGTTGGAATCCCGCGCGATCGCGTAGATCCGGTTGTTGGCCGCAGCGATCGCCCGCCGCACGCGATCCTCCGCGCTGCCGCTAGCATTCCCGCTAGCGGGCCCGCTAGCAGCCCGCAGTTCTTCGCGGATCACCTCGACCGCCGTCTCCGCAGCAGTTTCCCCGGCCGCATGGCCGCCCACCCCGTCCACCACCAGAAAAGTCCCGTTCTCGTCGTCGATCCAGTAGCGGTCTTCGTTGGACGAGCGCACCAGTCCCGTATCGGTAGCCACCCCCGACCGCCACTGGACCGCGGCTGCCATATCAGGGGCACCCCCTGAAAGAGCGGGTCCTGGAGGACCNNGACCTGGAGGTCTGCCCCACCTGGGATGCGAGGGTTGTGTTTCGCGCCGCATGGCTGCTCCGTTATCTCTTCACTTCGAACGACAGCGTAATCACGTCCGCCACCTGTATGCGCGCGCGGTCCGGCAGCGGCTCTTCGGCCCCCCGGGCCAGCTTACGGCCGTTCAGCCAGGTGCCGTTCCGGCTGTGATCGGAAACCGTAAAGCTGCCCGTGGCCGGATCCCGCCGCAGCCGCAGATGCTCGCGCGACACTTCATCGTTGGTGTACAGCGGCAGATCCACGTCGAGGTCCTGGCCGCCCCGGCCGATGGAGATCTCATTCTGCGTGACGAAATAGCTTTGCGGCCCGGAATCGTCCTCATAGCGGATCTCGGCGAAGACCTGGTCCGCGCGGCGGCGCGTCAGCGTGCGGTCGCGCTCCACGCGAGCCGAAGTGACGGAGGTCTCGCGATCGATCAGGGAGGTCTTGATGCCGCGGTATCCGGGCTGCGGGACGTCGTTCAGCTCGGAGTGTATCTCCACGTCGCCCGGCGGCACCACGTCCTCGCTGTCGGCAAAGAACTCGATCCACCAGTCGTGCCGTGCAATGCGGTAAAGCTTCTGCTTCTTGCCGCGCTTGAATAGCGGCTGCTTGCCGTTCCACTGCACCAGGCGGGCGGCCAGCGCGCGGCCGGCATCTTCTTTAATGAGATCCTGGATGCTGGCCAGGCGCTTGTGATCGTCGGGATCGAGGTAGATGCTGAAGATGCACGGCACCAGGACGCTGTAACCCATCTCGAACTGCCCAAGTTCCATGTTGCGTACAAGCTGGTCGATGATGATCTGGCCGTTGATACGGGCCTGCTGCGGCTTCCCGGTCTGCGCCATCCGACACACCTCTCGCGGAGAAAACCAAAACCATAGACGCCCGGACGGGTGCGGCCGGTTTCGCACGCTTTCCGGCGCGCGCGATTCCCCCTTAGAAACTACGCCCCCGTTCAGAGGCGCTAATTAAGCTATTTTAAGCCCGAAGGGGCCGGACGTGGCAGATTGAGAGCCAGTGCGACGCCGGAACAACAGGGAAAGGGGGTAACTGAAGCTGCGTCGCCACGATGGGACGCGGCACGTAAGAACGTGCGCCACGGGAAACGAATCTGCCGCAGAGGAGCGCGCACACGCCCCTCTGCGAGCATTTCAGTTATGCAATCGTTAAGGCGTTACGGCGATACCCACTGTACCGAGAAGCTCGACCCGTCCGACGAGGGAGCCGACGGCACCGCTTCCGGCGCGCTGGTGCTGGCGTTGACCATCGTGATGGCAAACACACTAGCGCCGGGGAACGTGTTGAAGGCGCCACTATGCGAGCTGTCGGAGGCGTAATTCGTGTTGGCAATTCCCGTGCTGTCCTTGCCGAAGAGCGCTGTGCCAAAATCCGGGAGCGGGTAGACGTTGCTGCCGACGCAGCAGGGAGCTTCGGCGATCCATTCCGCCGACGCCCGTTTGGTCCCGGACTGAGTGCCCGTAGTGCTGAAATGTTTTCCGGTGGTTACATTTGTGATCGTCAGGGTGAACTTCTTGGTTGTGGCGCTGTACGTCACCGCCGTAGAGATCTCGTTTCCAGCGTTGACCGTGAGGCCGGGAATCTCGATGATCGCCTCCTTCGGATAGAGCTCGTACCAGGCGACGTGCGACACCACCCCATTAGTGCACCCGGCCAGCGTCCCCGTTTGCTCGACGGTGCTATCGTTGTACCCATCGAGGCCCACCCAAAATGCCGCTAATTCGGTGTCATTCGTTTTGTTGCATTTGATAGAGGGTTCTTTCCAGGAGCCTCTGGCACTGGTGAAGCCGGCGCCGGTCACAGCGTAGCCGCTCCAGTTTGTGCTGTCGACCGACCCATCGTCATGCTGTACAAGCAGCCTCATTGGTCCATGCTGCAGCCGGAATGCATTTAGCAAAGCGGCTTTTGGGGACGTGTTGGAAACCTGCGCAACTGCCGGCAGAATGGCAAGCGCGCCTAAAACTCGTAATCGTTTCAAAACCATTGGTACCTCCTCTGAATTGCGATGTCACCCGACTTTCGCGGGTCGGACCAGTATACATCATCCGCCGCTCAACTGTGGCGCTATCCGCGCTTGGGTACGCAAGTTTTACATCCGCGTGCGTACGAACCGGCCCGCGCGGCCCTAGCCTGACTTTCGCACTTCAGGCGGGCCGGAGGGCATAGATTTCCTGGAATCGGCAGAGGCTAAGGTCTTCACCGCAGCCCGGGTTGAGCGTCGGGCACCTGGGTGGCCGTCGGCAGCATGCAGCGGTGACCCCGAAAATGGGCCCTCCTGCAACAGAGCTTCGAGTTCGCGGTTGCGTAGCGCCTTGCCGTCATGCACCGCGCCTGAGGCGGCGGGACCGGCGGGCATGGAACGCGCCTACGTGCGGCTGCAAGTCGAACTTGTTGGCGCTGCACGCGCGCGCAGCGGGCGCTGTGCGGCCCACTCGTCATTACTCGGCATGGACCGGCAGCAGACCGGCCAGAGCCATGGCGATCTCCTCGTCGGGATACTCGTAGTTCTGCAGTTTGCCGGCCGTGTAATCGATGTAGGCCTGCATGTCGAAGTGCCCGTGACCGCAGAGATTGAACAGGATGACGCGCGAGACACCCTCCTGCTTGCACTTGAGCGCTTCTGCCAGCGCACCGGCAACGGCGTGATTGGCCTCGGGCGCGGGGATGATGCCCTCGGCGCGGCCGAACCCGACACCCGCGGCGAAGGCATCCAACTGCTGGACGTTCATCGCTTCAATCGCGCCGATGTCGAGCAGGTGGCTGACCAGCGGCGCCATGCCATGATAGCGCAGGCCGCCGGCGTGTATGCCGGGCGGGATGAAGGAACTACCCAGCGTGTGCATTTTCACGAGCGGCGTCAGGTGTGCGGTGTCGCCGAAGTCGTAAGCGAAGCGTCCGCGCGTCAGGCTGGGGCAGGCGGAGGGTTCCACGGCGAGCACGCGAGTGGAGGCTTGGCCGCGCAGGTTCCGCGCGATGAAGGGGAAGGCGATGCCCGCGAAATTCGAGCCGCCGCCCGTGCAACCCACCAGCACGTCCGGATAATCGCCCGTCATCTCCATCTGCTCAAGGGCTTCCTGTCCAATCACGGTCTGGTGCAGGAGCACGTGGTTCAGCACGCTGCCCAGAGAATACTTGGTGCCGGGATCCTGGGCGGCCACCTCGACCGCCTCGGAAATGGCGATGCCCAGCGAGCCGCGCGAGTCCGGATCCTGGGCCAAAATGGAGCGGCCGGCGTCGGTCTCATTGCTGGGGCTGGCCGTCACCGTGGCGCCGAAGGTTTCCATCAGGGCGCGCCGGTACGGCTTCTGGTCGTAGCTGACGCGCACCATGTACACCTTGCACTCGAGTCCGAAAAAGGTGCAGGCCATGGCGAGCGCAGAGCCCCACTGGCCGGCGCCGGTCTCCGTGGCCAGGCGCTTGGTGCCGGCTTCCTTGTTGTAGAAAGCCTGGGCCACGGCGGTGTTCGGCTTGTGCGAGCCGGCCGGGCTGACGCCCTCGTACTTATAGTAAATGCGCGCCGGCGTGTCCAGCATTTTCTCCCAGCGGCGGGCGCGGTAGAGCGGCGTCGGGCGCCATAGGCGGTAGATGTCGCGCACCGGCGTGGGGATCTCGATCTCGCGCTCCTGGCTCACCTCCTGCAGGATGAGGCTCATCGGGAAGATCGGCGCCAGATCGTCGGGCCCGATGGGCTGGCGCGTGCCCGGATGCAGCGGCGGCGCGGGCGGCTTGGGAAGGTCGGAGACCAGGTTGTACCAGGCCTTGGGGATACGGCTCTCGTCGAGCTGATATTTCACGGTTTCCATAGGGATGACATGAGCATTCTATCCAGGTTTGGGGCTGCAGCGCATCTGCGGGGTCTTCAGGCCGTCGTGCGCGCCGGCCTTGCCGGGTGCCTCGTCGGCGGTGGTGGCGCAGGCGGTTCCGCCTGCCTTCCTGACTCCCGGTGACTCAGTACGTTACAGAGCCGCGACCGTCAGGGAGCGGTTTTTGGCACGGGCCGCTAGCTAAGCTAGCTAGAGCCCTGAAGTCGTCCGGGCCTTAGCTCTGGTAAACTTTGCCATCTACGAGAAATGGCTCTTTTACCGGCGTGCTACGATCCCAATAGGAGGAACTATGCGAGCCATCTTTGGGATAACCCTTAGCTGGATCTTGGCGTCGCAGGCTCTGGCAGCGTCGGTCGCCGTCATCCCGAACGGAGGCCCCAGCGTCGGAAGCTTGAGCGTCATCAACCCGGCCACGGGCACAGTGGAGCGTAACCTGGTGACGGCGATCGCCCCCACCCAGCCCACCGGCGGAATTACGAATGCCAGTTTTGCAATCACGAACACAGGCGACCGTGCCGCGGTCTTGGGCTACGTGAGCGCGGCCTCTAGGTCTTCGACCGCCTGAAAAAGT
>PKYZ01000903.1:188-3935 GCA_003132865.1 Bryobacterales bacterium | reverse complement strand
TTCGGCGACCGCCGCAAGGCGATGCTGGAAGATATCTCGATCCTCACTGGCGGCAAGGCCATCATGGAAGAGACTGGCATCAAGCTGGAGGGCATCAAGTTGGAGGATCTGGGCCGCGCCAAGCGCGTCACGGTGGACAAGGACACTACAACCATCATCGACGGCGCCGGATCGCAGAAGAACATCGAGGGCCGGATCAAGCAACTCCGAGCCCAGGTCGAAGAGACTACCTCGGACTACGACCGCGAGAAACTGCAGGAGCGGCTGGCGAAGTTGGCGGGCGGCGTGGCGATCATAAAAGTCGGCGCCGCGACCGAGACCGAGATGAAAGAGAAAAAGGCCCGTGTCGAGGACGCTCTGCATGCCACTCGCGCAGCGGTCGAGGAAGGAATCGTGCCGGGCGGAGGCGTTGCACTGCTTCGAGCCTCGGTTGCACTCGAGAAGCTAAAGCTCGAAGGAGACGAACAGTTCGGCGTCACCATCGTTCGCCGCGCTTGCGAAGAGCCGGTCCGGCAGATCGTGTTTAACTGTGGGACCGAGGGCGCTGTTGTCACCGAGCAGATCAAGAACCACCAGGATCCTAACTTCGGCTTCAACGCCTCCACCGAGCAGTACGAAGACCTGGTGAAGGCCGGCGTAATCGACCCCACCAAGGTGACTCGCACGGCTCTGCAGAATGCAGCTTCCATCGCTTCTCTCATGCTCACGACCGAGGCCATGATTTGCGGGATTGTGGAGGAGGTGGACAGTTAGGTATTTGCACGGGCGGCAGGGTAAAGGCAGAGCGGCAGTGTTCGCAGTCAAATGCAGCATTGACGACGGGCCTCCCGGTGCAGATTCTGCGCTCGCAACAACGGATTCTGCACGCACCTTCACGGCTTGGCGTCTCGATCAAGGGCGCAAGACACTGTGAACCGGCGGCACGAAATGTTTCTCCTCATAAGAAAACGTTGCTGCTGCGCGTGCATTCGCACGGGGACCAGTCGTTGCTGAATTCACAAAGCCGACGCAGACACAAAAGGAGATAGGAAATGTCTGAACTAAACGCAGTGGTAGCCGTTTATGGCACCCATATCGAAGCAGAAGGAGCAGTCAAGGAGCTTCAGCGCGCGGGAATCGACATGCGCACCTTGTCCATCGTTGGCAAGGATTCCCACACCGATGAACACGTGGTGGGTTACTACAATGTCGGCGACCGGATGAAGTACTGGGGCAAGACCGGCGCCTTTTGGGGAGGCTTCTGGGGATTGCTGTTCGGGTCGGCCTTCTTTGCCATTCCGGGTCTCGGCCCAGTGCTGGTGGCGGGCCCTGTGATTGCATGGATCGTGGGAGCCTTGGAAGGCGCCGTGGCAGTTGGAGGTTTGAGCGCCATCGGTGCGGGGCTCTACGGCATGGGTATTCCAAAGGATAGTGTCGTTAAGTACGAAATGGCGCTGAAGACGGACAAGTTCTTGTTGATGGTGCATGGCACGGCCGCGGAAGTCGAAAAAGCGAAGGACATTATCGAAAACACACGGCCTCTGAATGTGACACTGCACTCACCCGAAGTAGTAGCAGCGGCAGCGCGATAGCGCCCCCGGATGTGTGGATCGTCGACGCTGGCAAACTCAGTCAACTACTGCCCATGAGGACAAAGACAATGCTAAGAGATACTATGCATTTGAATGGTTTCGCGATCCGAGCTACGGACGGCGAGCTCGGAACTGTACAGCGGTTATATTTCGACGATAAGACGTGGGCCATCCGCTACCTCGTGGTAGAAACCGGCGGCTGGCTTGGCGGCCGGCAAGTGCTGATCTCGCCAATCTCCGTAGTCCATACGGACTGGCAAGCGAAGCAATTGGACGTGGCGCTGACGAAAAGGCAGGTTGAGCACAGCCCCAACATCGACACGCATCAGCCAGTCTCCCGGCAGCACGAAGCCGAATACTACGGGTATTACGGCTATCCCTATTATTGGGATGGTCCCTATCTGTGGGGCTCAGCGTTTTACCCGGCGGGCTTGGCTATTTCAACCACTGCTTCCAGGGAAGCTTTGGCGGAGAAGATCGGGAGAGAGTTGACGGATTCGCATCTGCGCAGTACCGAAGCCGTCACTGGATACAACATTGAGGCGGCTGATGGTGAAATCGGCCATGTGGACGGGTTTGTCGTCGACGATGAAGCCTGGGCTATCCGCTACATCGAGGTGGCAACGCGGAATTGGTGGCCGGGCAAGAAGGTGCTGGTTTCACCCGCATGGATCGAACGGGTGAGCTGGGCGGATTCTAAAGTCTACGTCGGCCTCTCCCGGGAAGCCATCCAGAACGCTCCGGAGTACGTTGAGTCCATGCCGATCACTCGAGAGTATGAGAACCGGCTGTACTTTCACTACGGCCGGCCGCCATATTGGCTGCACCAAGCCGAACACGAGCCTTCCCTTGCGCAGAGCGGCGTTTAAGATAGGGCGCTGCTGCCGGTTCGACTCGACTTCCACTCTTTGAACTGGAGACCAGCATGAAAGCCACGGAACAACTGCGTCACATGGGCCAGAGCCTTTGGCTCGACAATATTACGCGGGGACTGCTCACAAACGGGACGCTCGAACACTACATCTGCGAGCTGTCAATCACAGGACTTACCTCAAATCCGAGCATCTTCGATCATGCCATCCGCGACACCGGGTTCTATGATGAGGCGATTCGTGAAAAGATGCAGGCCGCGCAGGCCGGTGAGAAGCTATTCTTCGAGCTTGCGCTAGAGGATCTGACAAAGGCAGCCGACCTGTTCCGGCCCATTCACGACGCCACGAATGGCGTGGACGGCTGGGTGTCTTTGGAGGTATCTCCGCTCCTGGCGGACGACCCCGCGAAGACGCTGGAGGCTGCCAAGCAGTTGTGCGCTGCGGCGGACCGGCCGAATCTGTTCATCAAGATTCCCGGAACTCCGAAAGGACTCTCCGCGATTGAAGACGCCATCTTCGCCGGTATTCCCGTCAATGTAACCTTGCTCTTCTCCCGCGACCAATATTTAAAAGCTGCCGGCGCCTTCATGCGAGGGATTGAGCGGCGGATCAAAGCCGGTCTCAATCCGGCTGTTCATTCGGTGGCGTCCATCTTTATCAGCCGCTGGGATAAGGCGGTCGCGGGTAAGGAACCCGATGGGTTGAAAGATTGTCTTGGCATCGCCGTTGCCAGGCAGGCGTATAAGGCCTATCGCGATTTACTGATTTCGCCGCAGTGGCTGCAACTGGCGGCCAAAGGCGCTTCCGCCCAGCGCCTGCTTTGGGCAAGCACCGGCACGAAGGATCCGAAGGCTTCGGATACTTTCTACGTCGGTGGTCTAGCGGCTCCGGACACCGTCAACACGATGCCGGAGGCTACCCTGCTGGCGTTTGCCGATCATGGGCAAGTTCCGAATGCTTTACCCGTCGCTGGCGGAGACTGCGAGGCGGTGCTCAAGCGCTTCTCTCGCGGTGGCATTGACGCCGGCAAGCTGGCTGGGCAGCTCCAGCTAGAGGGCGCTGAGGACTTCGTCAAATCCTGGAACGATTTGCTGCTGTGCATCGACGCGAAAGCGCATGCCGTGCGCGCCGGAGCAGGAGCTTAAACAATGACTGAAATTAGCATCGGGAAACCTATCGACACATTAGCGTCTGTTGAAGCTAACGGCGTGATCGTGAGGCAGGCGGGAACGAACCAGACGAATCATCCATTGAGCCCGGAACTACTGGGGAAAATGGACGCCTACTGGCGCGCCGCCAACTAT
>PKYZ01000903.1:0-175 GCA_003132865.1 Bryobacterales bacterium | reverse complement strand
AGTATGACCTGGACATGTTCTATATCGCCGGTCCCGGTCACGGCGGCCCGGCGCTGGTGGGCAATACCTACCTCGAAGGCACCTACAGTGAGATTTATCCAAACGTCAGCCAGGACGAAGCCGGGCTGAAGAAGCTGTTCATGCAGTTCTCGTTCCCCGGCGGGATTTCCAGCCA
>PKYZ01000581.1 GCA_003132865.1 Bryobacterales bacterium | reverse complement strand
AGGCCAGAAGGCCTGTCCCACTGAATCAGGCGACCGGCTGGGGCTGGGGCTGGGCCTTCTTGGCGGCGCGGCTTTCCTTGTACTTCTTCTCAAATCGTTCGATGCGTCCCGCGGTGTCCATCAACTTCTGCTTGCCTGTGTAGAAGGGATGGCAGTGGGAGCAGATTTCCACGCGGATGTCGCCCTTGTGCGTGGAGCGGGTCTTGAATGTGTGGCCACAAGCGCAGATGACGTTGAGCTCGTTGTAAGCGGGATGAATACCGGCCTTCATTTGTAACGGGATCCTTTCGAGATTTTCAGTATAGCAAAAACGACGAACCCCCGAGGATGCGCGGAAACGCACGCACCCGCGGGGGTCCATTTTGGTCAAGGTAGCCTACAAAATTTAAAACCTGAGGCTTGGCATACGCGAGAGGCAGCCGGTCCACAGGAACTTGGCCTCGCCACTGGACGAAGCCGGCTACGTCAGAACGGTCGACTCAACAGTCGGCCACCTCGCGCGGTCTACTTTCATTCATTATTCTGGACCACCTCCTTCTTCAGTGATATTTTTATCCTACAATCGACCTTTTGTTTTGTCAAATGTTTTCTTGCGCCACGCCATGGGTGGGCCGCTGGGTCGTGTAAGCCGCTATAAGTTGCGGTTTAAGTACCGGCACATCACCATGCCGTCGAGAATGTTGAAGGGGAACTGCCCGGTGGTGTAGTGCCCGCAAGGCAACGTGAAGACCTCGTGCGGAAGCTGGCGGCTGCGGAAATACTCCAGCACCTGCCGGGAATACTCCGGCAAGAAGGTGGAATCGTGCCGCGCCCAGATCAGCAGGCTCTTCAACTCCCGGTTGCGCAGCCGGTCGAGGTACGCCGCGGGGCTGATGACGGACCAGTATTCGCGCAACTGATCCTGCGTCACCTCGCCGACTAAGCCCTTGCGAATGTGCTCAGTAGAGAGACCGGTCCAGATCACGTCCGAGAAGTACATGGACACGTGGTTGAACACACCGGTGGAGATGCGCCGGTCGTGAGCCGCAGCCATGAAGGCGATGCAGGAGCCCAGGCTGGTGCCCAGGATCCCGAGGCGTCGATAACCCTGCTGCTGGAGCCAATCCAGGCAGGCGCGCGCGTCGATCACGGATTGCCGCCCGGCGTGGATGGTGCGGCCCAGGTTGCTCGAAACGTGATAATCGGCGCGCTCCAGCTCGGGCGGCATGCGCCGGCCGTGATAGGCCAGGTTCATGCGCAAGGCCGTGATTCCAAATCGGTTCAGCAGCTTGCAGAGTCCCAAATGGCTTTGTTCGTCCGCATTCCACTGCGGCAGCACCAGCACGGCCCTCCCGGTATCCCGGCGCGCCGGAAAGAACGCGGCCCGGACCACGTTGTTCTCGGGGTAGGGCGTTTGGATGGGACTGGTGAAGGTGAGCTGTCCGGCATCCAGCCGGTAATCCAGCGGCGGCTCGAAGGCGAAGAAACGGTCGGAATCCGCCAGCACGCCGCGGACGAATTCGCCGAGCGCCTGGCTGGAGCTTCCGTTGGAGGGCGGCATTCCCAGCCAGTCCAGCCCCCACTCGAACCGGCGCACCACCCGGTTGCTGTCGCGGGTGGCGAGTTTGTACTCCCAATCGGAGATCCATCGAGAATAGAGCGTGGGCATTGCGGGAGAGTATTCAGTGTAGCAAGAAGCGATCAGCTATCAGCTTTCAGCTTCAAAAAAATACCCCGCTGCAACCAGTGGAATCGCAGCGGGGAGCGCTAAGCCAATCAGGAGGCAACGCACCGAAGGTGAAGAACCTCTTACTACCCCATGCGCGGGCAGTGCAAGCCGCGTGCCATCGCGCAAGCTATTGCAAACAGTGGTGGAGTTCCAGCGCCCCTCCCGATTTCCGTAGGGCCAGTGCGGCGGGGCTACGCATTCACGAAGAGGGGCATCCACCCGCCCGGTCATGCAGGGCTGGCGCGCTTCCTAACGTCGGGAACCCAAACCTGGGCCTGCCGTACTGCGATAAGCAGGCACCGCCGTGGGACCCGCCAACTCGGCTTGCGCGGCTGGCGCGGGACGCGGATCAGGTGGCGGGGTCGACGTGCGCCGCTGACCGCAGATGAATCGCCAGTGCCTGTTTCCGTGACTGGCGTTTGAACGAAGCCGCTGGCGCGGCGGACGCTACGCGTGGGTGCTGGTGGCGGCAGTCGGCTGACAATGGCGGTATTTTGGGTCACAAGGAGGTCCCAAGGGATTGCCCAAGGCCGACGCATTACCCGTCCCGCGCAGCGCCTGCGGCCAGCACACGTCTATCCCTCGTTTTTCGCAGGACCCTCTTGAGGCGCGACTTGAGTGCCGTCGCGCGCTGGATTCGCAGACTGCCGTGGAGGCAGGTGCTGCTCACGAACACTGAAACCGGCTTCCCGTTGCATTGAGACAGGCCAACTTCGCACGTCACTCTCCACTCTAGTGAATTGTCGGTTGAGCCAACCCTTCCTTAGCGTCATTGTTTAAACTCCTCAGGTGTTGCCAAGCCTTGTCTTCGCATTTCATCCATGAAATTCTTGAACTCTTCTTGCTCAGCGGTAACTCGTGCCACCGCAGATGGCATGTACTCAGGCAGTTGCGGAGAAGACCCAGACCTGCGCCAAGTCTTCACGGTACCGTCCTTGTTCTTCCTGCTTCTGCCAGCCAGCGAAAATAATTCCGCGTACCGTTTTGGAGCGATGCCAACAAAAGGCTCGAAGCGGACCTTGTCCCGACAATCAGCTCCGGTATCGACGACGACAGAGTCAGGATATAACTCCCCTACGAGACTCTTCGAATACGCCTCAACATAAACGAGACGCTTGATACCAGCAGCAACGATATGCTGGCTCCTGTCCCAACGGTGTAA
>PKYZ01000859.1 GCA_003132865.1 Bryobacterales bacterium | reverse complement strand
TATCGGCGAACGACCGGCGCAGCTTGTAGAACCAGGCGTGTCCCAGGATGAAGACGGCCGCCGACGCGATCCACAACTTCCAGAGCGATCCCCACACGGGCGCATGTCCCTCCAGAAAGATGGCGCGATAGCCGCGCACCAGCACGAACATGGGGTTCTTCGCGAGCAGCGGCAGCGCCGCAGCGGGCAACGACGCTTCCGGATAACAGATGGGCGTCAGGAAAAACCAGAGGGTCAGCAGGAAGCCGATCACCTGTCCCAGGTCGCGCACGAACACGCCGAGCGCGCCGAGGAACCAGCAGATGCCTGCGGTGAAGAGCACCTGCGGCACGATCAACACGGGCAGCCACACGACCGAAGCAGGCACTTTCCCGTGAGCCAGGAACAAGCCGATGGTGAACAACAGCAGCGCGAAAACCTCGCTTACCAGTCCGGAGACCACCAGGTTGACGGGCAGCGTTTCCACGGCGAAGACCAGCTTCTTGACGAAGTTGCGATGCTCCAGCATCACGCTGGGGGCGCGTCCGGCCGCCTCGCTGAAGGCCAGCCACGGCAGCATCCCGGCAAGGAAATAGAGAGCGAAGCTGGCGCGGCTGGGGTCCGAGCCGAAACGCGTCTGCAGCACCACGCCGAATACGAAGAAGTAGGTCAGCATCAGCAGGAGCGGGTTCAGGATGGTCCAGAACACACCGCCAAAGGAGCCGCGGTAGCGGCCCAAGATATCGCGGCGGACCATGGTGCGGATCAGGCTGCGGTTGCGCGCGATGGTCGAGATCGGCAGCGTGAACGCCCGGCCCACGGCACGCAACAGGTTTTCGCGGCGAATGGTGCCGAGCGTTACGACGCGAACGCGTTCCAGCCGTGCGCGCCCGTCTTCCACAATCGCTTCCACGCGCAAGAAGGGCCAGCCCAGAGTGTAGAACCAGCAGACGTTCTCGCGCATGGGTGAGATGAAAACGTCGTAGCGGCCGGATTCGGGCGGCAGCGTGAAGCGCAGATCCACGGGCACGGAGCCGCCTGGGGCGACATCGCCGGGCGGCGCTTGGCGTTCGCCATCCACCACCAATGTTCCGGTCTCGGAATCGTAGATATGAAAGCCGGTGGCGAAACCCTCTTCCGGACGCCAGGGATCGCCGGATGTGTTCCGCAGGTTGAAGTGCGCTTCCACCTGCAGCTCGCCCAACTCGCCGGAGAGCCGCACGTCGGCATCTTCATAAGCGGCGTTCATGAATACAACCAGTCCGGAAAGCGCTGGCGCACCCCGCCGGTCTTGCGGCCCACCGCGTAGATATCGTCGCCGCGCAAGTCCTTCGGCAGTTCGAACCGTTCGAGCAGATTCAGCACCCAGCCTTCCTCCGGGCGGGGAGTTTGGCGGAACGGTCCGGTCTCGATCAGCGTGACCGTGAAACCCGAGTTCATCAAGAGCCGCTCGATCTCTTTGGGGGTGTACTCGCGGTTGTGCCGGGCTTCCACCTCGCCCGCGGCGCGCGGCCGGATGTAGGCCGTGAAGATGCCGGGATGATAGCCTTCCAGAATGGCGGCGATGCCGCGCAGGCTCCCGATGTTCGGCGTGGTCAGCACCAGATGTCCGCCGGGCTTCACGATGCGATTGACCTCGCTCATCAGGTGCATGGGATCTTCCGTCAGATGCTCGATCAACTCACAGCAGAGCACGGTCGAAAAGTGCCCGTCCGGGTACGGAAACGGATCTTTCTCGGCGTTGAACAGATCGATCTTGCAGTCGAACGTTTCGCCTTCGGTCGAAATCGCGCTGCGCCGATCGATTTTGCCGGCAGGTCCATAGTAGCAGCCGCGCACGCAACCGTAACCCAGCTTGGAGCGCAGCGCCGGTGTGATTTGAAGGTACGCGCCCATTTCCAGGATGCGGTCTTCCGGGCCGCCCGGCGGCGTGATTTCGAGTGTCTTGACGAGGCGCGTCAGATGCGTGTCGACATACCCGAGGGCTTCCGTATCGGCAGCCCAGCTCGCGACGTACTCGGGCTGGACGGGTGCTGGGTGCTGGGTGCTGCTGATCTGTGACTCCTGACTTCTGACTTCTGTCTTCCATTCGGTACGTTCGACGACTGACTTTAGGAACGATGCATAAAGACAGGCCACTCGATCCCAGTTGCATTCTTCTTTCACGTAGCGGGCGGCGCGCTCGCCCAGCGCGCGGGCCACGTCCGGGCGCGAGGCCAGCAGGTTGAGGTATTCGAAGATGAGGTCTTCCTCTCCCGCGCCCACCGGCACCTTGAGGCAGACGTCATCCGGGAACTCTTGAAATGCGCCGATGCCGGAAACCAGCACAGCCTTGCCCAATCCAAGCGCGCGCAGCAGGCTACCGGAACTTTCGCCGACTGTGGGATAGCGCAGATTCAGCACGATATCGCAGGCGGCCATGTACCCTGTGAAGTCGTCGATGGGTGTGAATCCCATCACACGCACGGCCGCCGAGAGCCCCAAAGTGTGGATCGGCGACTGCAACGGAAACTCCGGGTGCGGCTCGCCCACCAGAATCATCTTGGCCGCCGGCGCCACGCGCAGCAGCCGGCGAAAGGCGCGCAACGATTCGGCGATGCGCTTGTAGGGCTTCAGAAAGCCGAAGATGCCGATGAGCGGCGTGGCTTCGTCTAGCCCCAAGCGGTAGCGCCAGGCATTGCGATCGGCTTGCGGAATCCATGCGCCATGTGGAATGCGCGCGATGGGTCCGTCAAAACCGGCCGCACGCATTTCGTCGACCATGAACTGGCTGTGAACGACCACGGCGCGGGCCGATTCGAGCACGCGGCGAGTCATGCGGACTCCTTCGTAATCCGGTCCCACCTCGAGCGCGCGCACGCGGCGCGCATAGGCCAACGCCTGCGGGCCGCCCTCGTATTCGCACGCGCGCAGGTAGGCGTCCCAATCGTTGCGCCGGATGGTGAGGTCCGCCATCAGGTGATGCAGGTTCGATTCATGCATCACCACCACGCCCGGATGCCGCAGCGCGGCTTCGTAAACGAAACCGTGGTGCGGGTTGTTCCCCAGATGATAAAGCGCGATGTCAAAGCGGGACGGATCGAAGGGCCGGTCCCCATCCGCGAAGACCTCCAGATCGACCAGGGGCTTCAGATGTTCGACCAGGGTTTCGGAATAGTCGGCGATCCCGCTGCGGCAGGGCGGCAGCGGAGAAAACAACGCCACGCGCATTCAGCGCACAAGCTCCATCGACAACGTGCCGACTGGGAGCGGCGCCTTGATGATTAAGGGCGTGCGGGCGGGGTCGCGCTCGAAGAAGATCTCGAGTTTGGAATCGGAGGCGGGTCCCTTCAGGTAGAGTATGACGTGATCGGCCTGCCGGCGCTTGCCTGCCACCGTGACATCCTGCACGCCGGCGAATTCCATACGCACCGAGTAAGAGGCGCCGAAGAGCACGTCTTGCTGCTGGGGAACGCCATGCCCTTGCCCCAGCTCGCGGCGCGCATAGAAGACGTAGTCCAGGCCATCGTGCGCGCAGTTGTTGATATCGATGTCGGTATGGCCGCCGCCCTCCACTAAGGTCGTGCGCGTGGCGCTGCCCGCCTTGTAGTCGAAGACGGTTTTTTCGTGCGTGCGGCGCTGGCCATGTGTAGATTGCTTTTCCAACTCCAGCGAGCACATGTCGGCGTTGGCTCGGGAATGATAATGGTCCGCGACGGCAAATCCGGGAACGGAGGCGTCCAGCGAAAAATCGAATTGCCAGCCCTTGTCGCTTTTGGAGGCGCTCAGATGGGCCTCGCCCAGACTCGCACCGCCTGGCCAATTCAACGAGTAATTGAGCGATTCGCCGGTATTCGGAAAGCCGGTCGGCTTGGGAGGTGTGGCGTCCTTTGCGGGAGTGTCTTTGGTGCTAGCAGGGGCGCTGGCGACCTGAGCGGGCTTAGCGTCCGCGGGCGGATCCGCCGGCTTTTGCCATGACCACGCCGCCGCCGCCAACAGCAGCAATCCCAGCGAGACACACAAAAGAACTGCACACTTGCTCATCGATGCACGAATTCCCTCGTCCGCGCGCGATGGCGCTCGGCCACTTCGCGGTAAACTTCCAGAGTCTGCTGCGCGGTAGCGCGCCAACTGAAACGCGATGCCCGCTGCAACCCGAGACGCTCCATGCGCGCCCGCAGTTCGGCGTCGCGCAGCAGGTCCGCCATGGCGCTTACCATCTCGCTCGAAGAGTAAGGATCGAACATGATGCCCGCGCCATCGGCCACTTCAGGGATGGACGAGGTGCGCGAGCAGGCTACGGCGCGGCCGCAGGCCATGGCTTCCAGCACGGGCAAGCCGAAGCCCTCGTAGAAGGATGGAAAGACAAACAGGTCGCAGGCATTATACAGATGCAGCAAATCGTCGTCGGAAACGAACCCGGCGAACTGGATGCGGTCCGCCACGCCCGATTGGCGGGCAGCCTCCCGAACTTTCGGGCTGAACCAGGTATCTTTGCCGGCCANNCCCGATGTGGTTCTTGCGCGGCTGCAGGTCGCCGACCGAAAGAATGATTGGTTTCGCGACATGAAAACGCTCCCGCACGGCGGCAATGGCGCCCTCGCGCGAAATGGGGCGCAAGCCGCTGGCCGCCGCGTTGGGCACCACCACGATTTTGGGCGCGCAGGACTCGCCATAAGCCTGAATGATGGAATCCCGGGAGAAGTCGCTCCCCGTCAGAATCCGCGTGGCGGAGCGAATGGTGCGCTCCACGGTCCAGCGTAGTTGTAACGCGCGTAGCTTGGGGAAATACTCGGGATGCACCAGGAAACTGACGTCGTGTACGCTCACCACCACCGGCACGGGGCAGCCCAGCGGGGCGGTGTACTGTACGTGCAACAGGTCGGGACGATCCTGGCGGAGCTTCATGGCCAGTTCGACCCCCAGCCGAACGAACGGGTTCGGGGAGACTTGCCGGGCTTGAAACCGCTCGGCTGTCCACTGCCGCGCATCGTCGGCGGAGAAGTAAGTTACGAAGTCCGATTCGTGGTCCAACGCCGCAAAGCTCCGCAGCAGGCTGCGAATATACACTTCGTTTCCGGTGAGATGGCGGCCGATGGCGTGAGCATCAATCGCGAAGCGCATCAGATCTTTCCATGGTAGCAGGATCTAGGACTTGCAAGCACTTCCAGGCGGCTTCCCAGGTAAATTCACACTCAAACAGGTACCGTCCCGCACGTCCGATGCGGTCCCGCAGCGCCGGATTGGCCAGCAGGCTGGACACGGCATCCTGGAAGCCCGGCGCGTCGTCCGCCAGCAATAAGTGCTCGCCCGCCCGCGCTGGAAGGCCTTCCGCGCCCATCGGCGTCGAGACTACCGGCACGCCCGCGGCCCAGGCCTCGATGATCTTGACGCGGGTACCGCTGCCAGCCAGCACCGGTACTATAGCCACCTTGGCGCGCGCCAGTTCCAGGACCGCATCCGCGACCGGGCCGGAGAGTTGAATGCGAGGATCGCCGCTGATGATTTTTGCAACAGCTTGCGGGTTCTTGCCGATCAGCCGCCACACCAATCCCGGCCAGCGCGCGCGCAGGTGCGGCCAAATCTCCTCCCGGAAGTAGCGCACGGCGGAGATATTCGGATGGTACTCGAGATTGCCGGAAAAAACGATCACATCCTCCTCGTCCTCCTTGCGACGGGGAGGCGCCGGCACGAGCGGTATCGAATTCGGGTACACCAATACATGCGAACTGGGCGAAATTGTGCGTAATAGTTCTGCATCCGGTTCGGAAGCCGCCAGCAAATAGGTGAATCGAGGCAGCCATTTCTCTTCCAAATCGCGGCAGATTTTTTGAAACGCCCGATGTGCCAAGCGCGCCAAGGCTTGCGCGCCGCTTCCGGCCAGTGCGCAGCGCGCATGCAACACCGATTCGATGTTGTGCAGATCGAGTATGGTGGCGTCGCTCACGGCGGCGGCTTGCTCCCAATACGGCGCGCACCAGAAGTGCTCGATGACCGCGATTTCGTAACGCTGCCCGCGCGTGGCGGCGGCGATTGGGCCGCCGAAGCCGGCGAAACGGTCCATTAGCGGAGGAACGCGCCGCGCCAGGCGTCCGGCATTACGCGCGGCGCGGGCCAACGCATGGCGCGCATGCGGCGGCAGCTCCACAACGTGCAGGCGGCGCACCAAGCCGGGAGGCAGATGCTCTCGCGGATCCGCGGCGCGCGGCTCGCGGAACGCGATCATATCCACCGCATAGCCGCGCGCCAGGAAGTTGAGCAGCGAGGCGCTCCGCAGAGCTCCTCCGCCCGCCAGCGGGTAGGGGGCTTCGGGAGAGATAAACAGCGCGCTATTCATGTGGCGCAGGCACTCCTGCCTGCCGCGACGGCACTCTTGCCGTCGCAGGCTTACTTAAGAGATCTTCCCCCGTTTGAAACCACTTCTTTCTTTTATGTCCGAAACCCGTCGCCGCCTCCCGCACATCTATCCGGAAGGCAAATGGCTCTTCGTAACCTGGCATCTGAACGGCAGCCTGCCGCAGGGTCGGTATCCGCCGCCCGGACTCCGAGCCGGAGAGGCGTTTGTCTGGATGGATCGTTACCTTGATACAACCCGAGTCGGCCCAATGTACCTGCGCAGGGAGGACATAGCCCGCATTGTAGTGAATTCTCTGCAACGCGGGTTCGAGCTTAGCCACTACGAGCTGCGGGCTTGGGTGATCATGGCCAACCATGTCCACGTACTCTTGCGGCCCAAAGTTGCGCCGCAGCGTTTGCTTGGCGCGTTGAAAGGCTGCACCGCGCGTGAAGCTAACCTGGTACTCGGTCGTACCGGCCAACCCTTTTGGCAGGCTGAGTCTTACGACCACTGGGTCAGAGACGAAAACCAATTCGAGCGAATTGTGGCTTACATCGAAAACAATCCCGTGAAAGCCGGATTCGTAACCCGTCCAGAAGACTACCCATGGTCTAGCGCGGCTAAACCGGCCGCGCGCGATGGCAAGAGTGCCATCGCGGCACGCACGAGTGCGTGCNNGCCCGCCGCAACCCGCGCTCCTGCCATGGCTCAGCCCACTCGGGATGTGCCGCGATATCCAACATGGCGCGCACCAGTTCGGCGTGCGAGCCGGCTTCGAGAGCGGCGCCCGCGGCGACTTCCGACATCGCCGGATCCCGCGAGGTGATGACGCAAGCCCCGCACTGCATGGCTTCGAGCACGGGCAACCCGAACCCCTCGTAGAACGACGGATAGACGAACGCCAGCGTTCCCGCCAACAATTGCGCCAGCCGCTCGTCGGACACCTCACCAATAATCTGCAACCCAGACTCGGGTGAAAGTTGCGCGAAATCGGACCTGCGCCGCCCGGCCAGTACCAGATCCACGGAATGCAATCGGCGCACCTCACGCCAGGCGGCCAGTAGGCCTGGAATGTTCTTGCGCGGCTCCAAGGTTCCGGCATACAGAAAATAGGGCGGCCCGGGCGGCGCCGCGACACTATCTCTGGCGCTACGCGGGCGGAAACAGGCGGAGGCGGCGTGCGGGACCGCGCGGATGCGGTCCGGATGAATCCGGAACCGCTCGATGGCCTGCTTCCGCACCGCCTCGCTGGGGGTCACGATCATAGTGGCCAAGCCCAATCCGATCAGCAGGGGTGTCCGTTGGCGAACCCTGGCTGCGTTGGAATGCCAAGCCGCATCCATCCACGGGGAGAGGTCGTGAAGCGTCAAGACGCTTGGACGGCGCGGCAAGTAGGGTACCGCGAAGTCCGTGCCGTGGAACAATCCGGCTTCCAGGCGGTGCAGTTCGCGGTCCAAACCCCAGAGCCACCAGCGGCGCTCGGCCGGATGACGCGGCCCGCCGCCACGCCGCAAATTGATAGGCGCGGTGTGAGGCATGCCGAACCGCTGGTCTGAAACCAGAAAGAACTCGTCCTGTGGAAAGTTCTCCGCCAGCGCCACGCTGAGTTCCTGCGTATAGCGCCGCAGGCCCCCGCTGGAAAGCGTCAGCGGGGTAGCATCAATGGCCACGCGCATCGATCACCGTGCGCAACTCGTCCCGCCGGTTTTCGTAATTGCGCGCGTAGTAGGTGAGATACTCGCCGCTGCGCACGCGCGCCATCCAAGCCGAGTGGCGGCGGTACCAATCCACCGTGTGCGCCAGCCCCTCGTCAAAAGCGACCTGCGGCGCCCAGCCGGTCTCGCGCATGAGTTTTTCGCTGGAGAGCGCATACCGCCGATCGTGTCCGGGACGATCCGTGACGTACTGGATCAGGCTGTCCGGCTTGCCCGTCGCCCGCAGGATGCGCCGGATTACTTCGAGGTTCGGCAACGAGCAATTCCCGCCGATGTTGTAAATCTCACCGTCGTGGCCGTGTTCCAAAACCGCGCGGATGCCCCGGCAGTGATCTTCCACATAGAGCCAGTCGCGCACCTGCATGCCGTCGCCATATACGGGCAGCGGCCGGTCGTCGAGCGCGTTGGAGATCATCAGCGGAATGAGCTTCTCCGGGAAGTGATACGGCCCGTAATTGTTGGACGCGCGGGTGATCGTCACCGGCAATTTATAGGTGAGGAAATAGGAGCGCGCCAGCAGATCCGCGCCGGCTTTGGAAGCCGAGTACGGGCTGCTGGGATTTAGCGGAAAGTTTTCTTGGGCTTCGAGCGGCGGCTCCAGGCTGCCGTAGACTTCGTCGGTGGACACTTGCAAGTAGCGTGCGGTATGGTGGCGCCGGGCGGCCTCCAGCAAGGTAAAAGTGCCGCGCAAGTTGGTCTCGAACACCGGGCTGGGAGCGAAGATGCTGCGGTCCACGTGCGACTCGGCGGCGAAATGCACGATGGCATCCGGCTGCTCTTCGCCGAGAATGGCGTCCACCAGCGCCTCGTCGCAGACATCTCCGTGGACGAAGCGGTAACGCGGATCGTTCGCGACGGCCTCTAGATTCTCCAGGTTGCCCGCGTAGGTCAGCTTATCGAGATTGACGACGTGGACGGACGGATCTTCAGCCAGAGAAAGGCGAATGAATGCCGACCCGATGAAACCAGCGCCCCCGGTAACGAGGAGTTTGCTCATGCGCACCGTCTACTTGTACTGTAATTCCCAATCGTAGTAAATGCCCGGATGGTTGTAAGGAATGCGCCCTTCGTCCTTGGGATTGTAGAACTGGTCGGTCACATAGATCAACATGGCCGGTGCGTCGCCGATCACTTTGTAGCCATGCCCGACTCCCGGCGGAATCAGAATCTGCCACGGCCGCAAGACGCCCGTGTAAATGGTATTCCGCGCGCCGAAAGTGCGGGAGCCCACACGCAGATCCACGAGCGCCACCTGCAGCATTCCCATGGCAGGCGTCCAGCAATCGGTCTGGTGCAGGTGATAGTGAAACGCCTTGATCGTGCCGGGGTAATTCAAGGCGGTCGAAGTCTGCGTGCTTTCGGGCGGAAAGTGCGCCGCCAAGCCCCGGCCCATGCGCTGCACCTCCAGGAAATAGCCCCGATCGTCGGGCCATACCGCCAATGGATCGATGCGCACGCCTTCGATCAGATCCGCCGCCGTGGGCGAACCAATCACCGATCCGATGCCTTTAGGGCACTCGGGATAGGCCAGTTCCAGCGAACCGGATGAGGCGATGGGCTGCGGCTCATGCACCGGCGAACCGGTCATCGTAGGGCTCCTTCCGCGGCGAGTCTCTCCGCTTCCGTTTGCCGGCGGGCGGTCACCGATTGCGCCACCAGGTTCGCGGCGCGCAGCAGCGAGTCGAATGTGCCGGCATCGGTCCACCAGCCATCCAGAAAATCGAAAGTCATGGAGCCTTCCTGGATGTNNGCCGCGGCTTCTCTTCGATATTGACGATACGATCGCCGGCGATGTCGGCCACGCCGAAACGTTCGGCGTCCGGGACCTCCTTGAGCAGGATCTTGGCCCCTTGCGCCTGCTGTCGGAAATCGCCGGCAGCCTTGCGGATGCTGGTTTC
>PKYZ01000605.1 GCA_003132865.1 Bryobacterales bacterium | reverse complement strand
CGCTGCTCGATATGCTGCGCTATCAGAAGTTCAAGGTGGGCAGTTACTGGGTCACCGAGTACGGCTCGGCGGACGACCCCAAGCAGTTCGCGTATCTGCGGCTTTATTCGCCCTATCACAACGTGCACCAGGGCACCAAGTATCCGGCGGTGCTGTTCATGTCGGGCGACTTCGATACGCGCGTCGACCCGCTGCACGCGCGTAAGATGACGGCGCTGATGCAATCGTCCACGGGCGGCGACAAGCCCATCCTGCTGAAGTACGACACCAAGTCCGGCCACTTCGGTGGGAAGCCGGTGAATCAACAGATCGAGGACGACGCGGATTGGATCAGCTTCCTTTGGGAGGAAGTTGGGGGGAACCGCTCCCTTACGGTCGCNNGAAACGGGTATAGTATTCTGTAACTGAGCCGACTGTGTTCCAGCTCAAAGACTCACACCTCCACAGCAGCGTCTTCGCGATGGCGCTCACCACCTTCGCGGTGCTGGTCTCCCTGCTGTTGCGCCCGTTGCTGGAGCCGAACTTCTTCCTCCCCTTCCTGGTAGCCGTATTCGCCAGCGCCTGGTATTACGGGCATGTCGGCGGATTTTCGGCCACCGCGCTCTCCACGGTGGCGCTCGGCGCATTACTGGTCGAGCTGCGTGAGCCTTGGTATGTGGGCGGCCCGAATCTGGCCACTTCGCTGCTATCTTTCGTGGCCATCTCGGTGGCGGCCACCGCTTTGGTCTCCGGATTCCACAGCAGCCGCAGCATGCTGTCCGCCACGCTGTCGAGCATCGCAGACGGGGTGGTGGCCACCGACCGCGAAGAGCGCGTCACATTCCTCAATCCGGTGGCCGAAGCCTTGACCGGATGGCGGCGCGCCGACGCCCTGGGGCGGCCTTTGGGCGACGTTTTGCAAGTCATCGAAGAAGGTAGCCGCGCACCCGCCGGCAGTCCCGCCCGGGATGCCATCCGCGCGCGGGCCACCGCCCACAATGCGGGCCAGGTCCTGCTGATCGCCCGCGACAAAACCGAGATTGCCATCGAACAGAGCGCCGCGCCGCTGTGCGACGAGCGCGGCCGGCTGCGGGGCGCCATCCTCGTATTTCGCGACATTACCGGCCGCCGGCAGCTCGAAGAGCAACTCAGTCACGCGCGCAAGATGGACGCCGTCGGGCGCCTCGCGGGCGGAGTGGCGGGCGACTTCAACAACGTCCTTACCGTCATCACCGGCTACAGCGATCTGCTGCGCGCCCAGATCCCCGCCGCCAGCCCGCTGCGCCGCTTCGCCGACGAGATTCTATACGCCGGCGAGCGCGCCGCCGCGCTTACGCGCCAGCTTCTCACGTTCTCGAGCGGCCAGGCGGCGCAGCCCAAAGTGAGCGACCTGAACGGCGCGATCGCCGGCATGGAACCCATGCTACGCCGGTTGCTGGGCGACTCGGTGGAGTTGATTGTGCTGCCCGGCCCAGGCCTCGGCCCCGTGCAAATCGACGGCGCCCAGATGCAGCAGGCCATCATGAACCTGGCCACCAACGCGCGCGAGGCCATGTCCAATGGCGGCAAGCTGGTGCTCGAAACCTCCAACCTGGAGCTGGACGAGGCGGCCGCTAAAAAGGCCGGCGTGAAGCCCGGCGCATACGTGATGCTGGCCGTGAGCGATACGGGATCGGGCATGGACGCCGAGACCCGCTCGCGATTGTTCGAGCCTTTCTTCACCACCAAGGAGCACGGCAAAGGCAGCGGGTTGGGGCTCTCCATGGTTTACGGCACCGTGAAGCAGAACGAGGGTTACATCACGGTCTACAGCCAGGTGAACTGTGGCACCATATTCGAGATTTACCTGCCCCGCGTGGAGCCGGCCACGGCGGTTCCCCCAGCGCGCCGGCTGGCGGCGTCCAAAGGCTCGGAGACCATCCTGCTGGTGGATGACGAAGAGGGCGTCCGGAAGCTGTTATCCGCGGTGCTCAACAATGGGGGCTACACCGTGATCGAAGCCGCCAACGGCAGCGCCGCGCTCTCCGTCTACGAGAAGAACTCGCACAAAATCGACCTGGTGCTGACCGACGTGGTGATGCCGCAGATGAACGGCTTCGAACTCGGCCGCGAGCTTGTTGGAAAGAACCCGGATCTGCAGGTCCTGTACATGTCCGGCTACCGGGACAACCCCATCAACAGCCCGCCGGGCGAGCCTCCCAAGGCGTTCCTGAACAAGCCATTCACGCCCGACATCCTGCTGGCCAAAGTGCGGGAGGTTTTGGACGAAGGCGGCGGTCTTCGTCCGCCGGCGTCGGGCGGCTAGCCGCTCATGGTAGAAGCACCTGGCGGGCTGAATCCCGCCAGAGCACCAAGCCGTGCTAAATAATGTTACAGTGCAGCCATATGGGATCCGTCAACAAAGTGATCTTAATCGGCAATCTCGGCAAAGACGCGGAGACAAAATTCATTCCCTCCGGCACCTCCGTCACGACCTTCAACCTGGCTACCACGCGCAAGTGGAAGGACCAACAATCCGGAGAGTGGAAGGAACAAACCGACTGGCACCGCGTGAAATACTGGCGGGCGGAAAACGTCGCCAACTACCTGCTTAAGGGCAAGCAGGTCTACGTGGAAGGCCGGCTGGAAACCAGAAGCTACGAC
Organism: Bryobacterales bacterium; assembly: GCA_003132865.1. The sequence goes on along the minus strand of PKYZ01000605.1, from coordinate 879 downwards.
GATAAGGATGGCAAGAAGGTCTACACCACCGAAGTCGTCTGCGAGCACCTCGTGCTTCTGGGCAGCCGTCAGGAGGGCGGCGGCGCCGCCCCCGACGAATACAGCCAGCAGCCCGTGTCCATGCCGCGCAGCGCCGCCCGGCCGGCCGCCGCTCCCAGCCAGTCCGCGCCGTCCGTGCCATCCGAAGATCCTGCCTTCAACCAAGGCATCACCGACGACGACGTGCCGTTCTAGCGGAGGCTGCATCGGGCCATGAGTTTCGTGCCAATTAAAGCTCGGCGACTACGTTCGCCTATTCCTGAAGAGTAATCGGGGCGAAAACGCGAAAGCGGTAACCGCGCGGCTCCGATCGGCGCTTGAGGCGTACAAGGCCGGAGAGCGGTGCGATTGCGGCGAGCCGATCTGGGTCGTCGGCTCGGCGGAAGCCGGGCACTCCTGCTTCACGTGCATCACAGGGGAAGCGGATCCGTCGGAAGACTACGAGATCGCCGAGGCATGCTACAAGTCCCGTGTTCCCTCTCGGGGCGGTCGTCGGCACGGCCGCGCATACCAGCAGCATGTGTCCATGCCGGGTAACGCCGCCCGCCCGGCCGCCGCTCCCAGCCAGTCCGCGGCGCCCGCGCCATCCGCAGATCCCGCCTTCAACCAAGGCATCACCGACGACGACGTGCCGTTCTAAAATCGCCTACGCCCTCGAGCATGGGCAAGAGACCGCAGCGGCATACTTGCCCGCAGGCGAAGAAGCTGTGCCGCCTACAAAACACGGCGACGCTATCGTTTGCGCGACAACCGCTTGCTTACGCGCGCGGCTCGGTACCCTACCCATTCGGAGCCGGGCCCAGAGGGCGCCCCGTCAGGGAGCGGATGCGCAATTACTTA
>PKYZ01000701.1 GCA_003132865.1 Bryobacterales bacterium | reverse complement strand
TGGGGTACCTGAACTGTTACCTTTATAGAACTCAAATGGATCGCCTGCAACAGTTGCCCGGAGTTTATTAGTCAGGCAGACTTCATAGCTTTCACCGTCGCGAATGTGCTTCAGGCACCTGGCGATGTCGTCGAGATAAATTTCGCGATTCCGGCTCATGACGAAATGCACTCTCTGGTTGGGCCAGACAGAGCTCGTTGGCTGGCAATGCCCGTCGAGGAACGAAACGATCCAATCGAACCATTGTGAAGCCGGACCGGCGTCGGTTAGCTGTCCTGAATACAGAAGATACAGCTCATCCTTCTGGTGGTCGATCGCTATGCATTTGCCGGCGAATAGAAGGATACAATCCGGCTCCGTTGAGCGGTGCGGCGCAGGTGCGCTGCAAAGCGCCTTCAATTCATATCCGAAATAGCCAACGAAACCGCAATTGAAATCGAACGGCAGATCCCTGTTGGGCGTCAGCCGCTCGCCAAGCTTCCTGTTGAGATAGGTGAGGACATCCTCGCCGGATGTTTTTGTAACAGGGCCGTGTTGCGTGACCAGCGTCTGTTCCGCCGCATAATACCGCACAATCTCGGCATCGGATTCGGGAGCACCGCCCATGAATGAGAACCTGGCGCGTTCTCCGGAATCGAGACTGCTATCCAGCCAGAAGGCGTTATCCAGATGGGCGAAGAGCGAAGCAAACAACTGCGCAGCGTCGACCTTTGCCTGGACACGCCGCACGAAAAGACGGCCTTCCGCTCTGCAAGGTAGATGGATCCGGGGGGACGCGGGAGAGTCTGGCGGCAGATCTGCGGAATACGCCTGCCCCGCGGCCCGGAACTTTCGCGTGAGCTCGACGAAGTTGGTGACGATTGTTTTGCCATACTCGGTAGAGATAGACTCCGGGTGGAACTGAACGCCCCAAATGGGCCGGGTCCGGTGCGCCAGGCCCATCACGATGCCATCCACGGTCCAGGCTGTGGCTGACAGCGCCGGAGGCAATGGCTGAGCGCAAGCCAGTGAATGGTATCGCACCGCCGAAAACGGGTTCGGCACATTCGCAAACAGAGCCGAGTTGTCATGGTACACACTGCTGAGGCGGCCGTGCATGGGTTCTGGCGCGTGTATCACCGAGCCTCCAAACGCATGGCAAATACCCTGGTGGCCAAGGCAGACGCCAAGCAACGGCGCGCTTAACTCCAGAATGGCTCTCTTGGAGAGGCCAAAATCCTGTTCCCTGTCGGGCCGGCCCGGGCCCGGAGATATGATTACGCAGTCGAAGTCCAGACGGACAAGGTTTTCCCACCCTATGCTGTCATTCTGAATCACTATTGGCGCAGTGCCCGTGATGCTGCCAACCAGTTGGTAGAGATTGAACGTGAAGGAATCATAGTTGTCTATGATCAGGGTCTTCATAATTCGAGGGCGATGCCTTTATGCCAATCCGCCGCACGCCGCCTTGGCTGTGCTTTCGCGCGCCGCGGTCTTGAGCACGTTGAATGCGATGGCCATCCGCAGCACCTCGGAAGGCCCATCGTAAATGCGGGCGCCGCGCGCATCCCGGTAATAACGCTCAAGTGGCAGATCCGCGGAGTAGCCCAGGGATCCATGGATCTGGATCGCCCGGTCCACAATGCGGTTCAGCGCCTCGGACACAAAGACTTTGGTCATGGCTATCTCCTGATGGTGAGACTTGGCCTGCTCGATCAGCCACGCGCTGTGGAGAACCATCAGCCTTGAAGCGTACAGGTCGATCGCGGCANNCCTGGTGCTGGGCCAGGGGCGCGCCAAAGGTTTCGCGGTGGAGAGCGCGTCCGGCTGCCATGTCGAGCGCCCGCTGGCAGACGCCAATCCAGCGCATGCAGTGCGCCAGACGGGCGTGCCCCAGGCGTTGCTGAACCAGCGGGAGGGCGCCGCCCTCGGGACCCAAGACCGCTTCGCGCGGCACGCGGCAACCGTTGAGGCGCACTTCGCAAGGGCCTCCCGGCACACGTGTGCCCAGCGACGGAATCTCGCGGACCACCTCCCACCCAGGCGTGTCCGTGTCTACCAGGAACAGCGTCATCCCTTGCTGCGCGGGCACATTCGCATTGGTGATGGCCACCACCACGGCAAAGCTGGCAGTGCGCGCGCCGCCGATAAACCATTTCTCGCCGTTGAGGACCCAGTGGTTGCCTTCGGGCGACGCCCGCGTCTTGATGCCCCCCACATCCGAGCCGGCAGCCTTTTCCGACATGGCGAAGCAGGAGCGCACTTGTCCCGCAGCCAGCGGGCGAAGATAGCGTTCCTTCTGCTCGGGGCTTGCCGCGTGCTGGAGCAGCAGCATGTTGGCCTCGTTGGGAGGAGCACAGTTGAGCACCAGTGGAGCAATGGCGCTGGCGCCCAATTCCTGATTCACAAGCGCCATGCACAAGGGACCGGCGCCCAGCCCGCCCCACTCCGGCGGCAGTTGCGGTGTCCAAAGATGCAATGTGCGCGCTCTGGCTTGCAGGTCCGCCAATCGGTCCTCATCCACGCGGCCCTCGGACATTTGTTCTTCCACGGGCATAACCTCGCCGGCCACGAATGCCGCAACCCGATCCCTTAATGCCTCGTGCTCCGGCGGAAACGTAAAGTCAATCATGGTTCGTTCCGGCGATTGTATCGCGCCCGTGGACTGCAGAGACTAGTGTGAGGCGTCAGTGTTCAATCCAAAGCGAGCTTCCGTGATCTTGCCGTCTCGAATGATAAATATGGCTCGCCCCGAGAGTGGGGCGACGCCCCACGTTTTGAGCCGGTCCGAGTTCACCACGCCGTCGACCGTGACCACGTTACCATTCACAAGTACGCTGTCGATCCTCAACAAATCTAGGTTCGAGGCGAAGCGTTCGCGGTGCCATCTTTCCAGGCATGGCTTGTCTCGACAGTAAGTCCCCCCAAACTCCAGAATGGCGCCTTCGGCGTACAACTCCGTACAGCGGCACAGATCGCGCATGCGGAATGCTTCGAGATAGTCCTCCAGTACAGGTACGTTCAGCGCGATCGATCGATCGGTCATGTATTCCGCTGTAAGCGCCGCAGCGGCGCAAAGACGCATGTGCCCGGCCTGTCGTGAACCTGCGATTCATCATATTCTGTCACGTTTCAGGTGCGTTGTCACGCCATAGTCTTATCTCATGCACGATGAGCCTGAAGCGGGGGATCGGTCATGCTGGGGATTGACGATCAAAGTGAACAACAAACCGGGGATGAGCGTGGACGAGACCCGGGTTTTTTTGAAAGGCAGCGGGGCAGTGCATTTCGAAGGCGAGAAAAAGGAGGAGGTTTACGCTTGGGTGAGCGGGTGCTTGGGGGAGCAGAACTGGGCCGAGTTGGGGCGTACGGCGCGTGGTTTGGTGCGGCGGTATATGGAGAAGATGACAGGGCTGAGCCGCGCGCAGATCACGCGTCTGATCACCCGCCCCTGCACGTGTGCTCAGGGAACATCCAGGAGAATGCCCTGGTTAGGTATTTTCTTGCGGCAGAAACGCTCCCGAAATCGCGGCTGCGAGCCCGGTGTCTCATGATGCTGCGCGACGAGTCCGGCAGTTTTTCCGTCGAGCGCCTTCCGCGCTCCTCGTGGTGCTCGATCAGGAGGCTGAAATCGTGGTAAACCCGGCATCGCCCTGGACTCGGAGTGGCGTGATCGGGCCGGGCTGAACGGGTGCGGGCCTGCCGAGGGCAGCTACATGAAGCACTGTACCGAGGGACACACCAACACCAGCGTGTTCGTGGGTACCGCGCACTCGCAAACTTTGTCCGCCTCGGGAACCGCGCCTTATACCTGGACCATCGCAAAGGGCGCGCTACCCGGCGGTCTGTCGCTGGATGCATCCAGCGGGTCGATTAGCGTCACGCCCACGGCCGCGGGCACTTCCAGTGTGACGATTCAGGTCACCGACAGTACCAAAGCGACCGCCTCGGCGGCTTTCACGCTGACGGTGATATCGGCCAGCTTCAGCGGGCTATCGAGCACGGCTACCGCGGCGCAGCAATTGAACGGCACGCTGGCGCCAGGCGCGGCGTATCCGCAGGAGATCACCGGCCAAGTCACGCTGGCCTTCCAGCCGTATGCATCGTTGGCTTCGCCGGCGGACGATCCATCCATCCAGTTCTCGACTGGCGGACGCACCGCGAGCTTCACGATACCCGCCAACAGCACGGCGCCGGTGCCTTTCTCGCTGCAAACTGGGACCGTGGCCGGGAATCGTATTGCCAGTCCTCAGCCACATGATTTGAGACCTGGATGTCCTCTGATTAGCGTTATTTAGCCTTATTTTAGCGCAAACGGACTTGATCGCATTACGGAGTTCTGACCAAAAAGGCTCATATGAGCTCATCTGGCCTTCCAAGATTTTTCCCCCAGCCTACCATCTGCTACCATCTGCTATCATCTGTGAGCTCCGCCTGGCCCGAGAGACGCCCGCCAGAGACGGTTTCCGAGTGTGGCCGTTCCTGACGAAGGCAAGTAATCGTTACGGAAAGCTGTTAACCCGGTTAACAGGCCCTACGAAAACCGCGAAAATGGGCAGAATACGAGCTTTTTGCGCCTGGCGAGACCCAGCCAGCGACGGCCGAGAACGTTGCGATGGGGGTAGAAACGTGGAGCCGCCCAGGCAAGTTTCTCCGTTTGTCTCTTCCGCACAGGCATTTTGTTAACAGTCTGAATTTCGAAAGGCTGACCCCTGGGGACGCTTACAGGTCGCGCTCCGCCAATTTACCGCCGCGGATGCAGTTTGACGAAAAGGTGAGTTTTCAACTTGCAACCGGCGGCAGCAGCCTCTGGCTGACCGCCTCGGGCATCGCCTTTGACGTCTTGCGGCCCAAGGAGATCGTAGCGACGGTCAAGGCCGAAAGCCCTCGGTTTGATCGTGGTTCGTCGCGGCCAAAGGCATCTGATGTTAAACGTCTCGTGGTGTCGGAAGACTTTGTCAGCGCGAAGCCCACACCTGGATTCGAGCCTCACGGTCCCCAACCCGGCATTTATAACTACCTTATTGGCAATGATCCTGCCAAATGGCGAACGAACGTAACGGCGTACAACGAAGTAGTACACCGGAACGTTTGGGATGGCCTAGATCTGCGGTTTTACCCGAATGAGTCGGGTCTCGAACAGGAGTTTGTATTGCCGCCCGGCGGAGACGCTAGCAAAATCCAAGTAGCGTACAAAGGAATCAACACCCTCAAGTTGGCGGACGATGGCTCCCTGCTCATTCTGACCGCCTTCGGGCAGTGGCGCGAAAGCCCGCCCAAGGTCTATCAGGAGATCGCCGGCAAACGCGTCGCAATAAACGCGCAAATGTGGATACGCACGGGGCTGGCCGTCTGGCCATCCGCCGTCAGCACCACGTCCACGTCGCCCATCCCAGCCAAGCTGCGCGGAAGTTCCACAGTGCGGCTCCGCCGCAACGTCTGTGATCCACAGTCGAGCGTTCTCCTCCTGTAGTACGTTGTCAGTGAGATTCCTATTTCACAAACAAGACCACAACAGGAGAACGCCATGCAAGAGT
>PKYZ01000321.1 GCA_003132865.1 Bryobacterales bacterium | reverse complement strand
CGACCAGTACGCGCGCGCCGTGGCGGTGCGCCATCTCCACCATCTCGCGCGCCGGGGTGATGGTGCCGAGCGCATTGGACACCTGGGTGAATGCCACGATTCGCGTGCGCGGCCCCAGGAGCTTCTCGTACTCCTCCAGGATGACTTCGCCGCGATCGTCCACGGGCGCCACCCGTAAGCGGGCGCCCTTCTCCGCGCACAGTTGCTGCCAGGGCACGATGTTGGCGTGGTGTTCCAGCCAGGTGATGACGACCTCGTCGTCCTTCTGCACGTTGCGGCGGCCCCAAGCTTGCGCGACCAAGTTGATGCCCTCGGTGGTGCCGCGGAGAAAGACAATTTCACGCGTGGACGAAGCGTTGATGAAGCGGCGCACTTTCTCGCGCGCGCTTTCGTAGGCGTCGGTGGCGCGCGCCGCGAGGGTGTGAGCGGCGCGGTGGACGTTGGAGTTTTCGTGATGATAGAAGTGTGACAGGCGATCGATCACCGCATTGGGCTTCTGCGTGGTGGCGGCGTTATCCAGCCAGATCAGCGGGCGCCCGTGCACGCGCTTCTGCAGGATCGGAAAGTCGCGCCGAATCAAGTGCGGATCGAATGGGCGTTTCGCGCGCCCCAAATCCGGGGTCATCTCGGGGCGGAAGTCGAAGGACTCGACGTGGGGTTGCGATGGGGCGGCCGGAGCGCTGGTTGGCGGCGGCGCGTAAGGCGCCGTACCGATCGCCGGATGTGGCGGAACGGCGGCGGTCTGGGCGCGGAGGCCGGCTTCTTCGGGCGGCGTCGCTGGTGGTGACGAAGGCAGCACGGGAGTGCCGGGAAGCGACTGCGCGCCGGGCACGCCCGGCAAAATGAACAGGTCGCTGGTCACCGGGAACGAAAGCGCGGCGTCGAACGGAGAAAACCGCTCCGGCTCGGGAGAGTAGGGCGGCACGTTGGGTGCGGCCGGGAGCGCGGACGCATTTGCCGTGTCTGGTACAGGCGTTATCCCGGGGGGCGGCGGAAGGCCCGGCACACCAGGCAGGCCCGGCACACTTGGCACACTTGGCACACCCGGCACACTTGGCACACTCGGCACACCAGGCAGGCCCGGCACACTTGGCACACCCGGCACACCCGGGAAGGAGAATAGCTCGCTCACCGGCGGCAACTGCGGCAGTGACGCCGGCGGCGCGGCATTCCCCGGCAACGCGGCAAAGAACTGGTTGGCGAGCTGGGTGAGCGCTAGCGGGTCCGGCATGGAGTCGGGCGCGGCTGGCGCGCTTGCGGGTAGCGGCACAGGTTCCGGCAATGGCGCTGCCACGGCCGGTGTGCCGGGAACCGCTTGCACGCCGGGCACGCTGGGGAAAGAGAATAGCCCGCTCGGCTCCGAAAAGGACGGCGCCACGTTCAGAGCCGGCGGCTCTGCTGCGTTGTAGATGTAAGCGGGGGAGCCCGGCGCTCCATGGACTGGAACAGCCCCGGGATTCGCCGGAGCGAATGCCGCCGCGCCCGCGGCCGTAGCGGGTGGCGCGACAGAATCAGTCGCTGCCGGCAGCGGCCGCGGGAGCCCGGCAGGGTGCGCCGGGTTCTGCGGCGGCGCGGCGAAGAATTCGTTGGCTAACCTGGCGATGGCTGCCACATCCAGCCCGGCCGCCAGTGCGGGCAGATCCGCCGCTCCAAGGTTACTTGTACTCATGGTATTGGCCCACATGCACGTCTTCCAGCACGCCGAGTGCGTCGTCAGTGAGGACCGCCGCCGAACAGTACAGCGAAATCAGGTAAGAGGCAATCGCCTTGTGGTCGATCCCCATGAAACGCACAGAAAGGCTGGGCGACACTTCTCCAACCAAGCCGGGCTGAAAGAGCCCGACGACGCCCTGCTTTTGCTCACCCGTGCGGAGGAGCAGGATTTTGGTCTTATCCTTGTCCACCGGTACCTTGTCGCAGGGAACCAGAGGGATTCCACGCCAGGTCAAGAACGGCGCACCGAACAGGAGCGCCGTGGGCGGCGGGACGCCGCGGTAGGTGCACTCCCTGCCGAAGGCGGCGATGCCTCGCGGGTGCGCGAGGAAGAAGCAGGGCTCCTTCCAAACCTTCGCGATGAGCTCGTCCAGATCGTCGGGCGTGGGCGCGCCCGCCCTGGCTTTTACGTGCATTTTGGGCGCCGCGTTGTTGAGCAGCCCGTACTCCTTGTTGTTGACGAGCTCTCTCTCCTGGCGCTCCTTGATCTTTTCAACGGTGAGCCGCAATTGCTCCTTGATCTGATCGTGCGGGCTGCGATACAGATCGGAGACGCGCGTGTGCACGTCCAGGGTGGTAGTCACCGCGCTCAGCGTGTACTCGCGCGGCTTCTCCTCATAATCCACGAAAATCTCCGGCAGCTCGACCTCTTCATCGGGACTACATTCCACGGTGCGGGTTCCGGGAAGTGTGGGCTTCACCTTGTTTACACGGTAGGTGCCCGCTTCGACGGGGACCCACGACAGGAACGTGACCAGCCAGCGCGGCGTGATCTGCTCCATCATGGGAACGGTCTTGGTGGTGACCGCGAGCTGGCGCGCGGCCAATTCCCCGAGCGTATGACGGACGTGGGTCGTTGGTTCCTTGGATTCTTCTTTGTCAGGCATAGAGTTTTTGCAATTCCTCGAAGTCGATGGTAACTTGGTTATAATTGATAGTCAAGGATCTTTTTATCTGTATCGGCTGACGATACGTTGTTAAAGACAGGGTCAGGCAACTGTGCGGGAGTATATCGGCGAACGATATGATGACTTTCGCGCATCAATGCGGAACTATTCGGTACTCCTCTAGTCAAGCGCCGGTCGCCTGTTTGTCTTTGGCATGTTTCGAACAGAATCGTATTTGACGAGACTAAGTCGGACGTGCTGTTTGAGGCGCGCGGAATCATAATTCAGGAAAACAGCTAAGAATGGCCGGAGCGATCATAACAGGAGGAGGCGCGAGTGGCGTGGTAGCCGCGGCGCAGTTACTGCGTCGCGGAGCCGAAGTCACTCTGCTTGAGCCCGCCGTTGAGTTGGGATGGGAATACGCCACCTGTTCATTCGCGCCGCGCAGCTTGTACGGAGAGTACATACGATCCGTATTGGATGAGGCGTTGCGGAGGGGACCCGGAAAGTTCCGGCACTTATGCAGGCGCGCGGTAGACGCACGCGTCCGGAAGGGGAACATCGCGGTAGAGACGGAAGAGTCCGGTATGCTGCACGGCGACGCCGTGATTCTGGCTACCGGCAACGCCGCGCCGGCCGGCTGGCCAGGTCTCTCTCCGGAGGTCGCATCGAGACGAGCGACCGCCATGCGCCGGTGCTGCTGCTGGGAAGCGGGCTGACCGCGGTGGATGCCCTGCTCGCGCTGCGGCATCATTGGCATTGCGGCAAGGTGTACATGGTGTCGCGCCGGGGGCTTCTGCCGCAGACGCATGTGCTGCCAGTGGATTCCATTCGACCGGAAACCAACCGGGACAGGCAGGCGTTGAGCTTCGCCGAGCAGCGGCGTTTTCTCCGCCATCTCCGGCCCCTTTGGGACATCCACAGCCACCGGATGGCGCCGCAGATCGGAACGGTGGTCCACGGTTCGCTTCGCGACGGCAGCCTCGAAGTGCTGGCCGGGCGGACCTACGGCCTTCGCCTGGTGCAGGACGGCGTGGAAGTGAGCATCGCGATTCGCGGCTGCACGGAAATCAAAACGCTGAAAGTCGAGCGAGTCGTCAATTGCACCGGCCCCGAGACGGATCTCTCGCGGAGCACCAATCCGGTGCTGCGCAATCTGGTGGAGCAAGGCTGGCTGCAGCCCGATCCACAGGGGCTGGGCGCATTGGCGACGATCTAGGCGCCCTCTCACCGGCGCGCGGTGGATGGCGGCCGCCGCTTTACGCACTGGGCCGCTGTCGATGGGGCCGCTCCTGGAATCTGTCGCCATTCCCGAGATTCGCGTGCAAGCCCAGAAGCTCGCGGATCTCCCGATGCCGGCGGGCAGGGAATAGTAGAAGGACAGGCCAGGAGGCCTGTCCCACCTAAGCCACAGCCTTGTGCACGGCGGCCACGTCGTCCATTAGAATAGCAGACACTATGCCCTTACTCGATCGAGTGCAGAAAGACATGGTGTCTTCCATGAAAGCCCGCGACGAAGGCCGCCTGAGCACGCTGCGGATGATGAAGACCGCCCTGAAGAAACACGAAGTGGACGCCATGAAGCCGCTGGACGAGGCGGCCGAGATGCAGATCCTCAAATCGCTGGTGAAGCAGCGCACGGAGGCCGCCGAGATGTTCCGCAAAGGCGGGCGCGAGGAATTGGCCGCCAAGGAAGAGAGCGAGCGAAAACTGATAGAATCCTACCTTCCAGCCGCCGCAGGCGAAGCCGAGATCGAAGCCGCCATCGACGCCGCTTTGGCCGAGACCGGCGTGACTTCGTTGAAGCAAATGGGTATCGTAATGAAGGCCGCGCAGGCCAAGTTGGCGGGCAAGACCGTGGATGGAAAAGCCCTGAGCGAGAAAGTGAGGTCGCGACTCCAATGACGCCCCCCCAGACGGAAAAGAAGTTCCGGTCCTACGTGCCGGACAAGACCAACATGCGCGAGTTCACCTTCCGCGCCGTGCTTCTGGGCCTGGTGCTGACGGCCGTTCTGGGCGCCGCCAATGCCTACCTGGGCTTGAAGGCGGGCATGACGATTGCCGCCACCTATCCGGCCGCGGTGATCGGCATGGCGCTGCTGAAGCTGATGAAGGGATCGCTGCTCGAAGAGAACATCGCGCGAACCATCGGGTCGATCGGCGAATCGGTGGCAGCGGGCGCGGTCTTCACCATCCCGGCGTTTGTGCTGTCCGGCGCCTGGAAGACATTCGACTCGCCGGAAGCCTACTGGAAATCGACGGTGCTAATGATCGTGGGCGGCATCCTGGGCATTCTTTTCGTGACGCTGCTGCGCCGCGTGATGGTGGAGGACCCCGAACTTCCCTTCCCGGAATCGGTGGCCGCCTCCGAGATTCACAAAGCGGGCCAGCAAGGCAGCAAAGCCGCCGCGCTGCTGTTCAAGGCGATGGGCTTTGGCGCCGGCCTGTATTTCCTGGGGGCCATGAACCTCTATTCGCAGAGCCGCGAGTTCATCGTGCGCATAGGAACTATCGGCCAGACGAAAGTGCGGCTGGGCGCCTCGGACACGGCCACGGCGCTGGGAGCGGGCGGCATTACCAGCGTTTCGGGACCCGCCGTGAGCCCGGCTTACCTGGGAGTCGGCTTCATCATCGGACCGCGCCTGGCGGCGCTGAACTTCTCAGGGGGTGTAATCGCTTGGGGACTCATGGTGCCGCTGCTGACCTATTTCCTGGGGCCCCAACTGAAGGCCACGCTGCCGCCGGGCGCCACCGACGCGGCTTGGGGGTTGGGCGGTGTGGCGGGCGCCTTGTGGAGATTCATCGTGCGCCCGATCGCCGTCGGCGGCATGCTGGTGGGCGCCTGCTACACGCTGTTCCGCATGCGCGCCAGCCTGGCGACCGGCATGCGGCGCGCGGTCTCCGATCTGAAGAAGTCCAGCAGCCAGGCCGAGTCCACGCTACGCACTGAGCGCGACCTGAGCGCCAAGGTAGTGTTCGCGGGACTCGGCGCGACGTTCCTCTGTATGATCGCGCTCTACTTCTACTTCACCGGCGTGTTGTCCGGCGCCATCGTGGCGGCCGTGGTCATGCTCATTTTGGGATTCTTCTTCGCGGCGGTATCCGGCAACCTGGTGGGGATGATCGGCTCGTCGAATAACCCCGTCTCGGGGCTGACTCTTTGCACGCTGATCGTGGCCGCCTTGCTGATGGTCTCGATCGGCGTCTCCGGCGTCTCCGGCGTGGCTGCGGTGCTGGGCGTGGCGGCTGTGGTGTGCGTTTCCTCGGCAGTCGCGGGCGAGATGCTGCAGGACCTGAAGGTCGGCCACATCCTGGGTGGCACGCCGAAACTGATGCAGATCGGCGACATTCTGGGAATCATCGTGGCCAGCGCGGTGCTGTATTTTCCGTTGCTGTGGCTGCACATGGCCAAGTTNNGGCACATGGCCAACATCAAAAGCGGCGGCATAGGCTTCGGCGACCCTAAGCTGTCGGCGCCGCAAGCGGGCCTGATGGCCGCGCTGGCGCAGGGCATCGTGGGCGGCCACATGGCCTGGCCGCTGGTCATCGTCGGGATTTTCATGGGCCTCGCGCTCATCATGGTGCAGGTCAAGAGTCCCATGCTGTTCGCCGTCGGGATGTATCTGCCGCTCGAAACAACTTTCGCGATTTTTGTCGGCGGCGTCATCCGCTGGATCACGGACAAGCTGCGCGACCGCCGCGGCTTCA
>PKYZ01000744.1 GCA_003132865.1 Bryobacterales bacterium | reverse complement strand
ATCGTGAAATCGAAATCCATGACCACCGAGGAGGTCGATCTCAACGAGCGGCTGGAGCATCATCATCTGGAATCGGTCGAAACCGATTTGGGCGAGTACATTTTACAACTCGCGCACCAGCGTCCGTATCATATTGTCGCGCCGGCGCTGCACCTGACGCGTTATGACGTGGGCGATCTGTTCGCGCGCACGCTGGGGGTGGCCAACGAGACGGTGGTCGAGAAGCAGACGCTGATCGCGCGCGCGGTGCTGCGGCAGAAATTCCTGGCCGCTGACATAGGGATCAGTGGCGCCAATTTCTTAGTCGCCGATTCCGGCGCGGTGTTGATAGTCGAGAACGAGGGTAACGCACGCCTGACGACTTCCGCGCCCAAGGTTCACATCGCGGTGGCGGGAATCGAGAAGCTGATTCCGCGCGCGCAGGATCTGGCCGTGTTTCTGAAGCTGCTGGGACGCAGCGCCACCGGGCAGGCGCTGACGGTTTACACGTCGTTCCTTTCGGGGCCGCGCCGCGCGGGCGAGATCGACGGGCCCGAGGAGTTCTACGTGGTGCTGCTCGACAACGGCCGCACCAAGCTGCTGGCGGATCGCGAGAAGCGGGAATCGCTCTATTGCATCCGCTGCGGCGCGTGTTTGAATCATTGCCCGGTGTACCGCAAGATCGGCGGGCACAGCTTTCCGTGGGTTTATTCGGGGCCGATCGGGGCGATCATCACGCCGCAGTTTCTGGGCATCGAGCATGAGCCGAGCCTGCCGTTCGCGTCGAGTTTGTGCGGCGCGTGCGCGGAAGTGTGCCCGGTGAAGATCGACATTCCCAAGGTGCTGCTGGATCTGCGCGCGGAGGTGAAGCAGGCCGAGGAGCGCAAAGGCGCGAACCGCTTGGAGCGGCTGGCGTTTAAGATCTGGGCTTGGGTGATGTGCCATCCGCGCATCTATGAGATGGCGGCGATGGTGGCCGCGGGCGTGGCGCCGGCGGAGAATGGCAAGTGGCTGCGGAGCGCGCCCGCGGTGATGAATCTGCCGCCGGTGCGCGCCTGGCTGAGCCAACGGGACCTGCCGCCCGCGCCGCGCAAGAGCTTCAGGGAACTGTGGAGAAAGCGCTGATGTCCCGTGAAGCCATCCTGAACAAAGTGCGGACGGCGTTGGGGCGCAGCGCCGGAGAAGGGATCGCGGAGCCGCCGCCGGTCCGCTTGCGCGTGGACGCGCGTCTTGAGGCGATGGACGCGGAGGCGCGCGTCGCGAGCATGCTGCGCGCGGTGGAGGCGCTGGCGGGCAAGACGCGGCGCGCGGCCACGGGCGCGGAAGCGCGGGCATACGTTGGCGCGGTGCTGGACGGGAAGACGGCGGTGGCATCCAACGCGCCGTTTTTGCGGGAATGCGGCATCGTGGATCTGGCGGGTGTGCAGTCGGGCTTTACGGATGCGGCCGCATTGCGGGCGCTGTGCGCGACGGCGGATGTGGGCATCACCAGCGCGGACTACGCCCTGGCGGATACGGGCACCCTGGTGATGCTGGCCAGCCCGGCGGAAGCCCGCTTGATCTCGCTGCTGCCGCCGATGCACATTGCGGTAGTACCCAAGGAGCGCCTGCTATCGGGCCTCGACGAGTTGTTCACGATGCTGCCCGATCCTGCCGCGCAGACCAGCTCGATGGTGCTGATCACCGGCCCCAGCCGCACGGCGGATATCGAGCAGATCCTGGTGCGGGGCGTGCATGGGCCGGGGGAGATTCACGTGGTGGTGGTGGGGTAGATGCGAAGCACACCCTACAAAAGGGGAGCGCGAGCGAATGGATAACGTAACGACCGGGGAATGGAGGCTGCTGCTGAGGCTATCGAGAGCGCTTTGAAGCAGGCGAAGGCTTTAACAGATGTGGAGATTAAGGAGATACGAACGCAAGCATCGGAGACCGCCAAGGCCTGGAGTTCCGGTGATAGCGACGATGTCTTGACACTCATTCGCGTTCATTCATCGCCGGGCGCCACCATGCTCGTCCCGCCGACTCGAGAAAAATGAGCTAGTAGTACTGTGTTACAAAAGACATTGCTCGCCATCCTTGTGGGGCGCGACCCCCTGCGGTAAAATGACGAAGCAGAGCACTTCCCCCGACGCCCTCCGCGCGCAGACGGAATGAAGGAGGAGAACTTATGCGGACGTGGGTCTATAGCCCCCACACCGGCGGCAAAAGCATCCCGCCTGCCGTAAAGGCACGTACGGAACGGCGCATTCTCGATTACGCTAACAAGCACTTCGCCGGGAAATTCACTCGAGTCGACGTACGCTTCCGCGGCGCTCTCTGCTACATCGACGTATACACTGAACCAGACGTGCCGCGCGGACGTGCCTCACCCACCGGTGAGACGCGCGAACAGTGGCTTGATCGGCTGCGAAATACTCCCATACATCTCTGCCGGATGCGCTACTTCGGAGACGAAGACCGATGGACTTTCGCTTGGTACACCTATGCCCACGAAAAGTACGAACCAAGCTTTTTGATCACTGGCGACGATCACGGCACACCCGAGGAAGGTTTCGATACGTCGGCTCACTTCCTGTGACGAAACCTCAGGCGAAGCCGCCGCGGACCCGGTGGAGTCGCTGCCCATGGCAAGGCTATGCCCCCAATCTGGCAAAAGTGTTGGCGCCCCCGAAGCGTTGCAATGGATGCATGCGAGGGCTGATCACCGGCCTCCGGCCGCACGGCAGATGGTGCGGGGCGTCCATGGGCCGGCGGCGATTCACGTGGTGGTGGTTGGGTAGATTCGAAGCGCGCTCTTTTGTAGTAGGTAGCTGATGGGCTGGAAATGTTGAGACAAGGCGCGCACAAGTGCCAGCTTGGGCGCGCTATACTCCGAAAACGCCTTCTCAGGGCCTGCAATTGAGGCCCATTCCAGACAAAGTCTTACGCCCAGGAATCGCGACGAGACTGGAATAGGCGAACGATTTCGCCGCTATCCGGATTAAGCCCAGCGATGTTCGGACCCTTGAATTTGAAACGGTTGCAATTGATGCAAGCGAGGGCGAGATTCTCAAGCCGGGTCGCGCCCCCGTGTTGCCGCGCAATGATGTGGTCTATCTGGTCTATCTGGAACGGCGCCGGGTGAAGTGCCGCGGGCAATTGGCAATACTCACAGCGAGAAACGCGCTCGCTGCCAAACCCGACGGATGAGACCGGCGTTCAATATCGTTGACTATCGAGTCGAACGCTGCAAAGCGCGGCGTCCTTTGGATTGCCTGACGGCGAGGAGATTACCGACATGAATGTAGCTGTCGAATTCAGCTTGCTCTTCGCCGGTTAGCTTGCCCTGCCGAGCTAACTTCAATACTGTTCACTTAATAACA
>PKYZ01000395.1 GCA_003132865.1 Bryobacterales bacterium | reverse complement strand
CACCAACCTCGGCAAGTATTACTTCGAAGTGCTGGATCGCAAGACCAATCGCGTGCTGTATTCGCGCGGCTTCGCCAGCATATTCGGCGAATGGCAGGAAACGCCCGAAGCGGCGGAAGTCCGGCGGCAGTTTCACGAGTCGCTGCGGTTTCCCGCTCCCACGGCCCCCGTGCAGGTCGTCGTCAAGAGACGCGATCGGCAAAACGCGTTTCGGGAACTGTGGTCTCTGGCCGTCGATCCGGCCGACCCGGCCATCGACCGCTCCGGGCCGCCGGCCAACGTCCCGGCTAACGTAAAGGTCTGGGCTGTGATGCAGAACGGCGAACCGCGCGACAAGGTGGATCTGCTGCTGATGGGCGACGGCTACACCGCCGCGGAGATGGAAAAGTGGCACAAAGACGCGCGGCGCATGGTGGATCTGTTGTTCGCCGCGTCGCCATTCAAGGAACGCCGCGGCGATTTCAACGTGTGGGCCGTGGACACTCCGGCCGAGGAGAGCGGCGTGTCCCGCCCTTCGGATGGCATCTATCGCAGGTCGCCGCTGCGTGCGACCTACGACGCCTTTGGCTCCGAGCGTTACGTGCTGGGGTTTGACAACAAGCGCATGCGCGAAGCCGCATCGGCTGCTCCTTACGAGTTCATCGAAATCGTGGTGAACGACCGCAAGTACGGCGGCGGCGGGATCTTCAACCTGTACGCCACGGTGGCGGCCGACAACGCTTTTACGCCGTACGTCTTCGTGCATGAATTCGGCCATCACTTTGCGGGCCTGGCGGATGAATACTACACTTCGGACGTGGCGTATGAAGCGGCCACCGCGCGGCCGGAACCGTGGGAGCCTAACGTCACCGCCGATCCGCACGCGGCGAAATGGAGCGGACTGCTCGCCGCGGGTACGCCGCTGCCGACACCGTGGCCCAAGGAGGCGTTCGAAGCGTTGGAGAAGCAGATTCAGGCCCGCCGCCGGCAGATTCGCGCCGAACATCGGCCCGAAGATGAGATGGAGGCGCTGTTCCGCGAAGAGCGTGAAAAGACCACCGCGCTGCTCGCCTCGGGCCCGCACGGACACGCGGTGGGGGCGTTCGAAGGAGCCATGTACGAGGGACGCGGCTACTACCGGCCGCAGGCGGATTGTATTATGTTCACGCGCGACGAAGTGGGCTTCTGCGCCGTGTGCCGGCGGGCCATCGAGCGGATTATCGATCTTTACTCGCGGCCTTCACCTCGATGAAAAGCATTTCCATCGGGCGCGCGCTCAGGTTACAGACGGAGCGTGTGTCGCCATAAAACCAGCGGGTCTCGCCGCTTTCCATGCGCACATCCTGAGTGCGTCCGTTGAAACTCTTAAAGCACAGGTGGCACTCGTGGATGCACACGGCGAGCGCATCCACGTCGTCGTGCATGTGCACGGCCTCGTTCGCCTTCAGCGTGAGCCGGATGGCGCGCACGTGCGCATTTTCGAAATTCAAGTGGTAATGCGTCGGATCGATCGCCAACGGGTCGCGGCGATCGAGCCACCCTTGTGGAACAATGTCCGGCGGAAACCGCTTCTGCCCGTACGCGCCCAGAGCCAGCACTGCAAAGAGGAGGAGACGCATGCCTGATCGTACCACCGGGGCCGCGCTACGCCCCGCTTCGGCTTGGGCGGGAGCGCAGAAGAGAGTGCGTCTGCAACCAAGGAACTCGACGCTCAGGCCGGGGCCATGCGACACGTCGCGAATCAACTCCGCGAACTGGTACAGGGAGCGTAGGATCAGCCCAGCGCCACTGATGCCCGGCGTGCATGGAAAGCCCCTTACGGCGGTCACCAAACGTCCCTGTAGCCTTCCGTGCATTCCGGAACCCGGGGCGGCCTCCCTGTTCTCTCCCGCTCGGGCGGCTATCCTGGCTGGCGGCGCCAATCTGCGCGTTCCCACTTTGCTTCGCCCAAAAGGGTTTCCTTGCGGGATTTCAGAGGGCGCCATTCCCGCCCGGTCGAGTTAGCGCCACCAGCCAGGAAAGGTTGCCGACAAGCTCGATGCCGTCTCAGATTTGGCCTGGCGGGACGTTCGGGAGCCGGTCCCTGATCTTCTCCGGCAAGACCCGGTTCAACTCGCGATAGCTTTGGCGGAAGGTGCGCTTCACCTCATCGGGCGAGGCGTCCGCCACTCTGCGCGCCGCCTCCATGACGCAGGGCGCCAGGCGCGACTCGGAAAGGACCAACTTGGGCGGCACGGGCATTAACGCCATCAGGCCCCAGATTATGATGGCGCCGAACAGGAAACCGCGCACTACGCCGAATGCTCCGCCCAACGCGCGGTCCAGCCAGACTAGGTCCGTTGACTGAATGAAGCGTGCCAGCATCCCGGTAACGACTTCACCCAGGATGGTGATGCCGACGAACACAATCAGGAAGCCGACCAGATCGGCGACCAGGGTTTGCGAGATGTGGGGCCGCAAGCTGACCGCGACCGCGCGGTAGTAATGCAGACCGAAGACCAGCGCCAGGATCGAGGAGAGGAGGCCGATGGCCGTTCTGGCGAAGCCGAGACGGAGGCCGGAGACGATCGAGACGATCATCAGCACGGCGAGCGTGAGATCGATCCAGTTATGCATAATCGCTCCCAAGAGGATACTACGCAGACGAAGGCGATTTGTTCCAAGGGCGTTTTTTCCAGACCTATCCGCCAAGATCGATTTCGATGCCCTTACCCCGCTCGCGGGCGCGCTGGTAGGCCAAGCGGGCCGCCGCCAGATCTTCCACCGCCAGTCCCAACGATTTGAATACGGTAATTTCGGATTCCGAAGTGCGGCCGGGCACGCCGCCCGAGACCACTTCACCGAGTTCGGCCACGACGTGGCTGCGCGCGAAGCGGCCCTCGCGCAGGCCCAGCACAATATCGCCCGATTCCTCGAAGGCGGAAGCCCGCGAATCCACCACCACGCGGGCGCGCGCCACCAGCGCCGGATCCATTTCCCGTTGATTGGGCCGGCACGCTCCTACCGAGACGACATGCGCGCCGGGCGCCACCCAGGCATCCTCGACGACCGGCGTGGCGGAGGTGGTCGCCAGCACCACGACATCGGCGCCACGGACGGCTTCCGCGGCGCTGCGGCACACGCGGACCGGCGCAGCCGATTCAGCCGCGAACTGCCGAACGTGGTCCGGCGTGGGGCTCCAGTCGCGCACTTCGGAGAAGGAGCGCCACAGCGTCAATGCCGCAAGATGGCTGCGCGCCTGCACTCCGGAGCCGAGAATGGCGAGCACCGCGGCATCCGCGCGCACCATGTACTTTGCCGAGACGGCCGAGACCGCGGCCGTGCGCATCTCGGTAATGAGGCGGCCATCCATCAGGGCGATGAGCGCGCCGGTTTCGGGATCGAGCAGCAGAATGCTGGCCCGGTGGGTGGGCAAGCCGCGCGCCTGGTTGGCCCCGATCACGGCCACCAGCTTGGCGCCCAGCACGGCTGGATCCCGCACGAATCCGGGCATGGCGGCGAAGAGGGCCGCTTCTCCCATTTCCACAACCGGGCGCACCGGTTGCACGACCTGGCCGGATGAGAATGCGGCCAGCGTGGTTTCCATCGCGGCGATCAACTCCGGCATCGGGAGGACCGTGCGGATATCGCCTTCGCTGAGGCACAGTGTCACTGGGGGTACTGCTCAGTCTAGCAAGAGGCAAATCGGCCGCTTAACGACGTGCGCGGTTCGGCCGAAATGGGGACGCGGCCCCCAATGCCACTTAGTTTTCGCGACATCGGGAATGCTGCGGAATCTGTGGCAACCCCTGGTCTGCGCGTCCGCCGCGTCCGCTCTGCGCTCGAACAATCAAGCCGTTTGACAACCGCGACAGGCCGATGAGAGCGTCGGCCGCGGTCCGGGGTCCTGGCATGGCAGAAGGACAGGCCAGGGGGCCTGTCCCACCTATCGTAAGTGAACGTGCCCCTCTGCTCGCCAGCCCGCCACCACCGGATTCTTCTCGATATAGCGAACGATCTTGGCCAACTCTTCCGGCCCCCGCACTCTTGCCAAAACGGCGAGCCTGTGCGCCCAATGATGCGCAAAGATGGCATTGGCCTGGCGCGCCGAATGATTCTTGATGGCTTTGGTGATCCTCGACAGGCGGGCTTCGGATAGATCGAGATGTGAACGTGATTGACCATCAGAGCCCACGCCCGCAACTGGCATAAACTAAGCTGCCGCTCACCAAACCCTGCTCCAAGATCTCCACGGTTCTTGGGAGTGACCCGTGCAAACGCCACGTGAGGCACATAGCGGCACCCTCAGGTTGCCAGTGTGGCAGATTCCGTTCGTAGTAGCTCATGACGTATTTGTAACCCGCAGAAGGACAGGCCAGGAGGCCTGTCCCACCTCTAGCGCAGGTATTCGACGAGCCTTCGCCGCAGCCCGGCCGGATCGAAACCAGCGTCCTCATAGATTTCGGACGGCCTTCCGGATCTGGAGAATTCGTCGATACCGAATGCCCGTTGCTCATAATCTCCCGGCAGCAGGAACGGGTGCAGGAAGCCGCGCCACCCGTTATGGAGCGTCACCACGTAGCGGCGCTCATCATCCGATAGAATCTCGTGGGCCTTCTTGGGATTGTGCCGGCGCAGCTCCTCATAAAGCTGCGGCGAGGTGACCGCCACAATCTTCACGTCGGCGCGCTGCTCGATTTCCGGAAGAATTTCCAGCACACTGGCCATCACTTGCCCGCCGCTGATCGCGAGCACCAGCTTGGGCTTGCCATTCTCGCGGAAGGCTTTGAAGACATACGCGCCGTGGATGGCTTCGATGGCGGGCGGCACACCATCGCCGCGCTTCAACACTGGGGTGGCCGGACGCACCGCCGAGAACACCACCGGCTCGCCGCGATGCGCCGCATAGAACAGCATCTCGACCGCCTCATTGGCATCCAACGGCTTGTACACTTTGATGCCGGGATAGGCCGTGAACAGCGACATCCAGAACAGACCGTGATGCGTGGGGCCGTCCTCGCCGGTCTCCGGCCCATCGTGCGCGGCCAACATGATGAAGAAGCTGGAGGCATGCGGGTTCACGGCGTTGTCGATCAGCGTCATGCGCACCGCATTTGCCATCATCGGGGTGAATACGCCGTAGGTGGCAAAGGCGGTCATCGGCCGGAAACCGCCGGGCAGCGTATCCTGCGCGATGGCCGCCGACATCATGGCCATGTTCTGTTCCGCGATGCCGAAGCGGAATCCGCGGCCGAGGGGATTCGCCGCGGTGACGATCCCGTACACATTCTCGGCTTTGCCGGTGAGAATGGACTTCATCAGGTCGCCCGCGCCCAGGTAGAAAAACGCGGTCCGCTGCATCGCCCAAGTGAACCAGGCTTCGGTGGCTTTGCGCGTGGGGACGGCGTCGCCTTCGCGGAACACCAACTCCGCGGGCAGCACATCCGGCCGCTCCAGGCTGGTGTAGTCGGCGATCGGTCTGCCTGCCAGCGCGATTTCCATGCGGCGGGTGAGTTCTTGCTCCGGCGCGATCCGGGCGGCGGCATCGGCCAGCCGGTCGGCAAGATAATCGCGCTCGGCGGGCGAGAGACTGGCGACGACCGTGCGGATATCGGCGGCCACATCGCCCTCCTGGCCGGGGATGTCGAAGCCCAGCTTTTGCATGGCTTCCACGTACTCCGCATGGGAGAGCGGTGTGCCATGCGAGTCCGCGCTGCCTTCGAGGCGGCCGTAGTGTTTGCCTTTCACGGTGTGGCAGACCACCACCGTGGGCCTGCCCGCGCCGAAACCCTTGTCCGCCAAGCGGTACGCGCAGGCCAGCTCGCGGATGTTGTGGCCATCCACCTCGACCATGTTCCAGCCCGCGGCAAACCAGTGATTCAGGTAGGGCGACGGCAGCACATCCGTGATCGGCCCATCGATGCCGAAGTTGTTGTAATCCAGGGTCACCAGCAGGTTTCGCACGCCCAGGTTGGACGCCAGGTTGCGCGCTTCGTAGCTCATGCCTTCTTCGGTCTCGGCGTCGCCCGCAATCACGAAGGCCTTGGCTGGCAGGCCGCAGGAACGGTGCAGCACGGCAAACCCCAGCGCCGCCGAGAATCCGTGCCCGGAAGAGCCGGTGGACGTATCGGCCAGCGCATACCGCGACTCGACGTGGCCGCTGGGTCCATCGAAACGCCGGAAGCGCGCCAGTTGCTCCGGGTAGACCGCCGCGTCTTCGGCGTCCGCAGGCAGGCGCACGCCGTTTGAGCGCAGCGTGTCGTAGACCAGCGCGACGACGGCATGAAACAGCGGCGTGCAGTGCCCGGCGGACCAGACGATGCGGTCGCGGCCGGGATGCTTCGGATGGCGCGCGTCGAAGCCCACGGTGCCGCTGGCGAGCAGCGTGAGCACCTGCTCCGCCTTCGACGACGAGCCGCCCGGATGGCCGGACTTGGCGCCGTCCACGGCTGCAAAGGCCACGCCGCGCACCACGCGGCAGAGCTTGGCGATCTTCTCCTCGTCGATGGCCGGCAGCGGTTCCAGCGGCAGGCCCATCAGGTTGAGATACGTTCCGCCTTCGGGCCGGTACCGCAGGCGTTCCGGCTCGCCGGCGCCGAGCGCTTCGAGTCCGCCGGCCTCCAGGAGATTGTACAGGGCGATGGCAACAGACACGGGACCTCCGCGGTCTATTTAGTACTTACAGACCCAGACATATTTTATATAGTTTTCGCACCGGGCGCGCGTGCTTGGATATAATGATCCGGCATGCCCACACTCGCCGGTAAGACCCTTTTCATTTCAGGCGCGAGCCGCGGAATCGGCCTGGCGATCGCGCTGCGCGCGGCGCGCGACGGCGCCAACATCGTTATCGCGGCCAAGACCGATACGCCGCATCCCAAGCTGCCGGGCACCATCCACACCGCGGCGGCCGAGATCGAGGCGGCGGGCGGCCATG
>PKYZ01000732.1:3279-6802 GCA_003132865.1 Bryobacterales bacterium | reverse complement strand
TGCGCCACCTGATCGCCGAGCAACTCCGCCTGGCGCTTGTAAAACGTGTCGTCCTGAGCCTTGGCGTAACCGCGCGCGTCTTGCGCGTCGGCCACCTGGATGGGGAGTTCGATGAAGCGTCCGCCTACGCTGAGCACCTGTTCTTTGGAGGCGGGCCGCAGGTCATACGCGGAAACCACGGCGCCAAGGCGGCGGGCGGTGGCGATGGCTTGCAGTCCAGCCACGCCCGCGCCGATGACGANNGCGTGATGCGCGGCATCAGCTCGATGGAAAACGCCGTGACGCCGGTGGCCGCGAGTTCCTGGATAGTTTCGAGCTGCCCGAGCGGACGGACGAATCCCACCAGAATCTGGCCGGCGCGCAGCAGCGGCAGGTCGGCCTGGCCGGTGCGATCGTTGGAGCCATGGCATAGCACCTGGACGACCACGTCGGCCAGGCGGAAGACCTCGGCTCGCGCGGCGGCGAGTTGGGCGCCTTTGGCGGCGTATTCGGTATCCAGGTACCCGGCGGCCAATCCGGCTCCGGCTTCGATGGCGACTTGGAAGCCGGCTTTCGTCAGGCTGGGAATGACGGCGGGCACCAACGCGACGCGCCGCTCGCCGGGGAAGGTCTCCCGGGGAACACCGATAACCATACACACTATGGTACTCGCGAGGCGGGCGATGGATCTTGCCGTGGATTTTCTTGTCGATTGCTGCAACGAATGGGCGCTTGGAATCACTATTTTGAAGAACGCGTAGCGCACGGCTATATTGGCAGCACGTGGTCGACGTTTTGGCAGGCTGACTCCTGCCCCACAAATTTATGACGAACATCAACGGTAAAGCCTATGCCATGAACGCCGTCACCCCCATGAAGGCGTGGAAAACCCCAATACTGCGGGTCTTGTTTTTCCTGCTCGGCGCGATTAAATCCAAGCAACAGGATCTGATCGATCTTTCCTTCATTCACTTCGCCCGCTGGGTCATCGTCAAGAGGAACCAGTTCCCACGGCTCGCGCCCGAGCAGACCGAGGAGCAACTGGATTACGATTACCTGCTGTTTTTCAGCAACTTCAACGGGACGTGGAACCAGTACATCGACGCATTTTCGGCAGTGCTCGCCACGGGGCTGGACCTGATCTGGCGCTGGAGCGAGAAGTTTCCGGGCTCCGTACCGGTCACCGCGTTCAAGCGGTATATCTCTCTGGTTCAGTTCGACACCGATTATTACTACACGGCTTATCCCTACGCCACGACCAACGACGTGAAAGCTGCGATCCGGGTGGACGATGCGCTGCGGGAATTCGCCAATAGCAGCCAGGGACTTGCACCCGAACAGTTCAACCTGGCTTATCTGAAGCTTCTGGTAAAGGTACAGGCCGACATCGGCGCGCTCGGCCCGGCGCCGATGGGCACGTAACCGTCGATAAGGAGCTACCCATGGCCAATCAGAACGGCAACATGTACGGGCTGACGATTCTGTCGCCCATCATCGACGATCCGAAGATCAAAATCTCGCACGATACGGCCCTGCGGACGTATCTCCAGAAGATGCATCGGCATGAGCGCAGCCCCTTCGCCAAGGTTTCCGGCACCCACATTTGCCGCCTGGTGGTGATGGACGATGTGGTGTTCGTGGGAAATCCCGCCAAAGAAGAACATCTCAAGTCCAAGTACCTGGTCTTCAACTCGAATCTTTACGGCGGCCTGGAAGCGTATCTGGAAGGGATGGCGCGGAAGATACCGGAAGTGGTGGGCGATATCTGGTCGCATTGCATCGGATACCCGGGCGCCGATCCGAAGGCGTTCGCCGCCTACATGCGGAAGTGCCAGATCGAGACTACCTTTTACTTCGCCGACGTCAACAACAAGAACGTAGAGGACACGCTCACGGCCTTGCAGACGAAGGTGGAATTCAGCGCGTTTATCGAGGAGAACCAGGGCAAATCGGCGGCCGAGCTGCAGCGGGAGTTTGCCGCGTTCTGGGAGCGCGTGCGGAAATTGCCGCCGCCGTTGGCGGGCTTGAAAGAACTCAAGAAAAGCCGGGCGGCGGGCGCGTAGAAAGCGAACATGGTAAAACTCAACCTTTTCGACATCCAGGGGTTCGTGGCGCGAGGCTACAACTTTCCGCGCGCCAGCTATCTGCTGGCGGAGATTCCGGACTACAAGGCGGGGCGGGAATTCGTCGGTCGCGTGACCGAGCAGGTGACCAGCGCGGAACGATGGGAGCAGGGCAAGCCGCCCTCCACGCTGAACATTGGCTTCACGTGGAAGGGCTTGCGCAAATTGGGACTGCCCGACGCCACGCTGCTCAGCTTTCCCGACGAACTCTATCAGGGCATGCGGGCCCGCAACCGCATTCTCGGAGACGTCGGCAAGAACGACCCGGCAAACTGGGATTCGGTCTGGAAAGAAGAAATCCACGTCTGGCTGGGGGTGAGTGCGCAAACACCGGACGATCTCGCCAGGCGGTGCGATGAGATGGGCCGGCTGATGCAGGAGACCGGAGGCGCACGGCTGCTCTACGCACAGCAGGCCTCGGCGATCTACATCAGTGGCCAGCCGACGCCCAATGAACATTTCGGCTACACCGACGGGTTCGGCAATCCGGACTATGAAGGCGTCGAGCGGAACACCATCCCCGGTCAAGGCAAGCTGATGCCGGATGGCAAATGGGCACCGCTGGCCACCGGCGAGTTCATCCTGGGCTATCCGGATGAAGGCGCGAGTTGCCGGCCTGCCCGGT
Organism: Bryobacterales bacterium; assembly: GCA_003132865.1. The sequence goes on along the minus strand of PKYZ01000732.1, from coordinate 4,075 downwards.
CCCCTACATCCTCGGGATCAATGGCACGTATATGGCGTACCGGAAGCTGCATGAGAATGTGGCGAGCTTCCGGGAGTATCTCCACGAAAAGGGCAAGCAGTATCCTGGCGGCGAGGAGAAGTTGGCCGCCAAGTTCGTTGGAAGATGGACGGACGGCACGCCGCTGGAATTGTCGCCGGATCGCAAGGACCCGGATCTGGTGAAGGACCAGTCGCGTAATACCAACTTCACATACGGGCACGATGCGGACGGCGCGCGCTGTCCCATCGGCAGTCACATCCGTCGCGCGAATCCGCGGGACTCGTTCGGATTCAACGGCGGGTTGGTCAACCGCCGCCGGATCATGCGGCGCGGCCTGCCTTATGGCGAATACACGCCGCCGGACCAACCCGCGTGCGATGCGGACGAGCATGGGATCGTTTTCATGGCGTTGGGGGCCAGCCTGTTCCGCCAATTTGAATTTGTGCAGCAGCAGTGGATCGAGTACGGCAACGACGCGCGTCTGGGGAACGACAAAGACCTGCTGGTGGGCTGCCATAACCATGCGGACGACCGGTTCGTCGTGCAAGGCTCCAGCGGTCCGGGGAATACGCCGTTTATATGCGGCGGCCTACCCAATTTCGTCGAAATGCGCGGCGGAGAATACTTCTTCCTGCCCAGTCTCACGGCTCTGCGATTGATAGCCGACGGGGCGGTCGATCCGCGCTAAGGACGAAGATTTCAGTGCTACCGCGAAACCGCTCGCCGATGGAGTGCCCTCTGGACCAGCCCTGAACCGAGCCACGACCGTAAGGGA
>PKYZ01000732.1:0-3254 GCA_003132865.1 Bryobacterales bacterium | reverse complement strand
CCAATACAGGCCAATTCTGAGGTTTATCCCCTCGCCACGAGGGAAACGAGGCGGCAACCCGTGAAAAATACCAAACGAAGCCAAAACATGGGGGTATTGATTATGTAGCAAAATAGAGTATCGACAGCAATATAGTTCTAGTGCTTATCTGGCTCTGGTTTCTGGCGAGTGGGCTCTCCTTCAGGCCTGGCGGTGGAATTTCCAATATTTATGATACGTTCCGGCTCGTGGAATCACCATTAGAATTAGACTGGCGAATTGTAGACGAGCGGCCAAAGCAAGGGAGGCTTGAGTTCTGGTGGAACAAAACGGGTTTTGCGCGACGGCGGACCGTGGCTTTGGCTGTGCCGATGGTTTCGCAGGCTTGGGCTCAAACACATGGATCGAAGGCGCATGGCAAGCCCTCCGCGCCTTCCGTTCCTTTCTGTTCCNNACATTGCGTGCAGAGCAGGGGCGGTGTATAATCGGGCAAGTTTTCCCCGAAGCGAATACCGCCAGGCGGACCGTAACACAAGGGTTAAGGGAGATGCTTTCAATGAAAACGATCAAAATACGCAACGGAGTTCTAGCCGTACTGGCAGCACTGCCGTCGGTGGTCTACGCCCAGGACCAAGGGATAGCCGGCATCCAAAAGAAGCTGGAATCCGAATACCAGCTCACTAAGACCACCGACGACAAGTCCGATATTGTAACGGCTGGCTCTGTCCTGGTCTTGCACAAAGACAAAGTGCTGATGGTCGCCGCAACTAGTACCGCTAACCCGTGCATGAATACCTACAAGGACGGAAAAATCAGCCCTACTAAGGCCTGCGGAGTTGGCGAGAAACTCAGGCGCCTCCCGGGGTTTGGCCGTGTCCCCGGTGGAGGGAGCGCGCCGGCAACCCGGAACTTCGTAAGCGGAGAGAAATTCTGGGTAACCAAGATCGACGTTCGGGCCAACGGAGTTGTTCTCGACTTCTTCAGCGATGCCACCCCTGCTGGCGACCAGGGGATTCGCTACAAAGCTGCTCTCACAATTCCGTTCGGAGCGCTCACGCCGACGCCGGACGAAGCCTTGAAGGCGGTCGCTGAAGTGATCACGGTGGCCCCGTCCGAGGACGCCAAGGACGCCAAGGGCGACAACAAGAAGCAGCCCGCGCCTCAAGGCGGCCAGCAGGAGGCGGCGCCGCCAAGCCAGCCCGCGACACCCCCACCTGCCGCGGCGCCTGCGGAGGCTCCGCCAGCGCCCATCGAACCTCCGCCGCCTCCGCCGCCCGACCCGGCGGAAGTCAAGGAGGGACAAACAATAGATCAGGTCGTCGCGGCTTTGGGACCGCCCGCAAAAAAAGCCAAGGTCGGAACCAAGGACATTTACTACTACAAGGACTTAAAGGTGACTTTCATCAACGGCAAAGTGAAGGACATACAGTAGCCCGCTTCGAGACCTGTTGGTGAGCACATACTAGGAGATATTCAATGAACATACGTGGAATTCGCGACATTTTATCCGGTCGATACCTTGCGGTGCCCCTGGCTTTGCTGTTCTTGGCTTACCCGGCACTTTGCGCGGATAAGCCGAAGACGCCGCCCGCCAAAGCTCCGGCCAAGAGTTCTACTCCCGCGGCCAAACCGGCAAGCGGCGGCGCCAGCACGTCGAAGAGCTCCGGTGCCACGACCGCATCGCACGGTCCGACAACTGCGTCGCACGGCGCCGCCACCACTTCCAGTCATCCGGCCACTACGACGAGCCATCCCTCCACGACCGCTGGCGGCGGAAAGGCCACGACTCCCAGCGGCGGAAAGAGCACGACTCCCAGCGGCGGAAAGACCACGACTCCAGGCGGCGGAAAACCCGCGACCACTCCCGGCGGCGGAAAGACGTTCGGCACAGGTGGCGGAAAGACCCCGAAAGGCAGCACCACGGTCGCGACCAAGAGTGGCGGCTCGGTTACCAAGCGGGCGGATGGTCACGTCGCCACGGTGCACGACACCAAACGCGGCATGGACGTCCACCACAACCTTAGCGGAAACCGGCGCGTAGAGGTCGAGCGTCGCGATCATTCCCGCATCGTCGCCGAGCGCGGCGGCCGCGGCTATGTGCAAAGGCCTTATATGTATCATGGCCACGAGTATGCCCGGCGATCGTACTATTACAACGGTCGTTACTATCACAACTATTATGGACGTTATTATTATCACGGCATGTACGTGAATCCGTATTACCCGAGTTTCTATTACGGGCCGGCTTTCTACGGGTGGGCCTATAATCCGTGGGTCGCGCCAGTGTCGTACGGCTGGGGCTGGGGCGGTAATCCCTGGTACGGATACTATGGCGCTTACTTTACGCCCTACCCGGTTTACGCCAGCCCGTCGCTCTGGCTGACGGACTATATCATCGCCAACTCGCTGCAGGCCGCTTATCAGGCGAACGCCCAAGCCGCAGCTCTAAGCAATCCCGCGCCGCTAACGCCCGAAACGAAGCAACTCATCGCCGATGAGGTCAGACAACAGGTTGCGCTCGAAAATAGCGAGTCCAAAACCGCCGGTCAGGGTGCCGAGCCGGACGCCGCCTCCAGCAGCATTCAGCGCGCGCTCACCGACGGCAAGCCTCATGTCTTCGTGGCCGGCCACGATCTCGACGTGGTGGATGCCGGAGGCACGGAGTGCGCCCTCAGCGAAGGCGATGCGCTCCAACTCACCGGCCAGACCGCGCCGGACGCGCAAGCCGCGACCCTCGCCGTATTGGCCAGCAAGGGTGGCAAGGAATGCTCTAAGGGCGATACCGTTTCGGTTGCGCTCCAGGATCTGCAGGACATGCAGAACCACATGCGCGAGACCATCGGTCAAGGCATGCAAGAACTGAAAGAGAAAGCCGGCAAGGGTGGACTGCCCGCGGCTCCGGCTGGGGCCAACGCTCCAACCACGCCGTCGGCCATGGCCTCCGCTGCACCTCCGCCCGATACCAATGTCCAGGCTGAGCTCAACGAGCAACAGCAGCAAGCCGACCAGGCCGAAAAGGAAGCTGGCGAAACCCCGGCTGCCATAGCACCGCCGGCCGCGCCGCCTGCGGAGATTTCCGTCGGCCAGACCGTTGACCAAGTGGAAGCGGCCTTGGGGCAGCCCAAGAGCAAAGTGAATCTTGGGGCCAAGAAGATTTACGTCTACGACAGCATGAAGATCACGTTCAAAGACGGCAAGGTCTCGGACGTTCAGTAGCTGAAACGCGTCATCGTGGGGGCAGCCGCTTTCGCCCAGACTGAGGATTCTGCCGTCAT
>PKYZ01000803.1 GCA_003132865.1 Bryobacterales bacterium | reverse complement strand
TTTTCCTGGATCATCATGATGCCCCACGAGCGGTGGAACATGCGCAGCGAGAAGGGACCCTGTTCGCGGGTCACCTGATTGTGATACAGCTCCATGGGGTTCATGGCGCGGCTGCCGAACCGGTCGTTTTGCGCGTATGGGCCGAAAACGGCGGATAACAAGATTCGGGCTTCGGCGCCTTTGGGATGGGTTTGCATTTTAGGAGTTTAGGTGCCCCTTCACCTTATTGGTAACGCCATTCGGGCCGTTGGATCGTAATATTTGTGTAATTTCGAAGGGCGACCCGGCGCAGTATAAAATGGTCTGATGCTCAGGTTTTCTTGTGCCGCTGCGGCGCTTCTCGTCACGGCCGCCTTCGCCGCCGACTCCCATGTCAGTAATTTCCACCAACTCACCCACGGAGGCCAGAATGCCGAAGCTTATTGGGCGCCCGATGGCAAGCGCCTGATCTTCCAATCCACGCGCCCGCCCAACGAGTGCGACCAGATGTACATCATGAACGCCGACGGCTCTGACCAGCACATGGTTTCGACCGGCAAGGGGCGCACCACCTGCGGCTACTTCCTGGCCGACAACAAGCACATTATGTATGCGTCCACGCACGGCGCCGGCGACGCTTGTCCCACGCCGCCCGACCGCAGCCACGGATATGTCTGGGGCGTGTTCGCGGGCTACGACATCTACCTGGCGACCGACGATGGAAAGATCCTGAAGCAACTGACGAACACGCCCGGATACGATGCCGAGGCGACCATCAACTGGAAGACCGGCAGGGTAGTTTACACGTCGCTGGCTTCGGGCGACCTGGATCTCTGGACCATGAAAACGGACGGCTCGCACAAGCGGCAAATCACCAGGGAAGTGGGCTACGATGGCGGCGCGGTATTCTCGCGCGATGGCCGCAAGCTGGTGTGGCGCGCCAATTACCCGAAAACGCCAGAAGACATGGCGCGCTACAAATCGCTGCTGGCCGACAACACGACTGCGCCCATGAAAATGGAAATCGTGGTGGCGGACGCCGACGGCAGCCACGCCAGCACCATTACCGATTTCGGCTGCGCCAGCTTCGCCCCGACTTTCACGCCGGACGGCAAGAAAATCCTGTTCGCCTCCAACAAGCACGCTTGCGATACGCGCCGTTTTGAGCTGTACATGATGAACCTGGATGGCAGCGGCTTAGAGCAGGTCACCGATTTCGGCGGCTTCACGTCGTTCCCGGAATTCTCGCCGGATGGCAAGACGCTGGTGTTTTGCTCGGACCGGGATGCCAAAGGGCAGTACGAGTTCAATATCTTCACGGCGGATTGGAAATAGCTCCGCGTTAAACTGACAGAAGGTGGCACTATGCGGTTCAGCCTGCTTCTCTTATGTTCCAACCTGCTGCTGTTCGCGCAGGACACTCCCTCCACGCCGGAAAAGGGCGTTCTGGCGGGGAAAGTACTGAATTCCGTTACCGGCGAACCCATGCGCAAGGCGCATGTCGCGCTGATTAGCATGGCCGATCGGCCGAAGGGCAAGCAAGCATCGCCGAGCCCGGCAAGCACGGTCACGGATGCCGCGGGCAGCTTCGAATTCACCGCTCTGGCGCCCGGCAGTTATAGGGTGGATGCCTTTCGTGAAGGCTTCGTCTCGCCGAACGGTCGTAAACCTTCATGGTTGCCGCATCTGACGCTTGCCTCCGGCGAGGAGAAGCGCGACATTGTCATTCGCCTGGCGCCGCCCGGCGTCATCACTGGCCGCATCCTGGATGAGGATGGCGATCCGATCCGGAGGATACAAGTGCAGACGATGGTCTACCGGTACACCGCTGCCGGCCGCCAGTTATCGCCCCGCGGCAGCGCCACGAGTAACGACCTGGGTGAGTACCGAATCTACGATGTGCCGCCCGGCCACTACTATCTGAAAGCCAGCTCGTTTGAATCGATGGGTGGAGGATCGTCCGGGGAGTCATACGGCACTTCGTACTATCCCGGCACGCCGGACACCGCCGCGGCCGCCGCTATTGAGGTCGGGGCGGGACAGACGCTGGAGGGCATCAATCTGACTCTTCACCCAACGCGAGTCGCTAGCATTCGCGGTCGCGTGATGAACCCCGGGAACAACCTGTTGGTGGGTTTGATGAAGTTCAGTGAAGGAGGGTCGTCAACAACGAATATGGGCGTTGACGACCGGGACGGCAAATTCGAATTGCAGGCTTCACCTGGATCGTATTTCCTGACCGCCGCGAGCACCGTCGGCGGACAGCACTACAGCGCCCACATGCCGATCCAGGTAGGCGCAGCAGACCTGGAGGGAATCGAGCTGCATCTCCTGCCACCCATGGAGATCGCCGGACAGATTCGTATTGAAGGCAAGACCAGCGACAAGCTATCCCGGCTGAACATCGCTCTGGAGAGCGGGGGCCGCAGGGCGCAGAGCATGGCCAGCCTCGGGGCTAAAGAGGATGGCTCGTTTGTGCTGCAAGGTCTGGAACCAGCCGTGTATCAAGTCTCGGCGGAGGCCCCTGAAGAGTTGTACCTGAAGGCAGTGCGTTGGGGAGATCGCGATGTGATGCAGTCCGGTCTCGATCTGACGCAGGGCGCGGCCGAGTCCAAGCTGGTGGTGGTGCTGAGCGCCAACGGCGGGCAGATCGACGGCGTTGTGGAAGACGATCAATTGACGCCGGCGGCTGGGGCCATGGTGGCGCTGGCGCCCTCCGGCGCGCCGCCTTCGAAGTCGTTGCTTAAATGGACGCAGACCAGCCCCGGCGGCCATTTCCACATGCAGGGGATCGCACCGGGCAGCTACAAGCTGTTCGCCTGGGAGGATGTGGACATCAACGAGGTGATGTACAATCCGGATTTTCTGAAGCCGCTTGATTCGCAGGCGCAGAGCATTGAGATATCGGAAGGCAGCAAAGAAAGCGTACAGCTCAAGCTGATCAAACAGTGAGACGCTGCGCTACATCGCTAGCAGCGCGGCCAGCAGGTCGATGCCGTCCCACAGGTTCTCGAGCCGGATGTTCTCGTCGAAGCTGTGCTGATTGTTGTCGTGATTCGCGATCGGCACAGTGATGGTGGGGGTGTGCAGCGTCTCCTCGATCATGTATAACGGCACGCTGCCGCCCATCGTCGGCAGCTTGACCACGGGGCCGCGCGCGGATTCGGCCGTGCGCAGCACGAGCTGCGAGATGGGCAGGTCCATGGACGTGCGCGCCGCGTTGTAGCCGCCGGGATCGACCAGCACCTTGGCGACACGAGCGTGCGACAAGCGCGTTTGCGCATCGGGGTCGCGGTCGACGACATAGTAACCTTGCTTGCGGATGTGCTCGATCACGCGCCCGGCTGCGGCATCGTGGTCGATCCCTTTCACGAGACGGATATCGATCGACGCCGTGGCGGACGCTGGAATGACGTTGCTCGCTTGCGCGCCCGTGCGTGCGGCGCTCATGCCGCGGACATTCAACGACGGCAGGTTCAGCAGCTCCACCAGCTTCTTGCCCCTGCCTTCGGTGCGGCCCAGCCATAACTCGCGCATCAAGTCGTGGTCCACGTCGGGCGCTTCGGCCACTGCGCGGCGCTCGGTCTCGCTCAGCGGCTCGATGCCATCGTAGAAACGATCGATGGTCACGCGGCCATCGTCATCCTTCATGGACGCCAGCAGGCGCGCCAGCATCATCGCCGGATTGGGAGCCCAGTTTCCATAGTGGCCGCTGTGAAGCTCGCGCTTCGGCCCATAGATGGTGATATCGAGCGAGGTGATGCCGCGCGCGCCGAACACGATTT
>PKYZ01000499.1 GCA_003132865.1 Bryobacterales bacterium | reverse complement strand
CATCACCGGCACCAACGGCAAAACCACCACGTCGTATTTGATCGATGCCATTCTGCGCGCCGCCGGCAAAACCACCGCGCTGATCGGGACCATCGAGTACCATCTGGCCGGGCGCGTCCTGCCGGCCATCAACACCACGCCGGAATCGCTCGACTTGCACCGTCTCTTCGCAGAACTGGAAGCCGCGGGCGGCTCGCATGCAGTCATGGAAGTGTCGTCGCACGCCCTGGCGTTGGGCCGCGTTTACGGCCTGGCTTTCCACACGGCCATCTTCACCAATCTGACGCGCGACCACCTGGATTTCCATCACACCATGGAGGATTATTTCGCCGCCAAGCAACTGCTGTTCTCCGGCGCCGGCGCGCCGCCTCCCGCTTGGGCCGTGCTGAACCGCGATGACGAATGGTGCCGCCGCGTGGAACTCCCGCGCCAGAGCGAAGTGCTGTGGTTCGGACTCGGACAGGGCGCCACGGTGCGCGCGCGGCACATCTCCTCCAACCTGCAAGGGCTGCGCTTCGAAATGCAGAGCCGCAAAGCGCGCTTCATGGTGGAATCGCCGCTGCTGGGCAAGATCAACGTCTACAACGTCCTGGCGGCCTGCTGCGCCGGGCTGAGTTACGGCTTCGCGCCGGAGACCATCGCGGCGGGCATCGCGCAATGCCGCGCCGTGCCGGGACGTTTCGAGCGCATCGACGAAGGCCAGCCGTTTGGCGTTGTGGTGGACTACGCGCATACCGACGACGCGCTGAAGAACGCCATCGCGGTGGCGCGCGGCCTGGCGCCCAAACGCATCATTACTTTATTCGGGTGCGGCGGCGACCGCGACCGCGCGAAGCGTCCGCTGATGGGGCAGGCGGCCGCGGAAAACAGCGATTTCGTCGTGCTGACCAGCGACAATCCGCGCTCGGAAGATCCGCTGGACATCATGAACGATGCGCTGGTGGGCATCCGGCGCACCGACGTGCCGCACGTCGTCGAGCCGGACCGCGCCACCGCCATCGCCCGCGCCATCAAGGAAGCGCGTCCCGGCGACATTGTAATTCTTGCCGGAAAGGGACACGAAACTTACCAGGTGCTGAAAGACAAGACCATCGCTTTCGACGATCGCGAGGTGGCCGGCGGAGTGCTGCGAGGTTTCGGTTACCATCGGGAGCCGAAATGATCCTGGCATTGAGCGCCGTGGCCGGCGTAGTGGGGCACGCCTCCAGGCCTGCGCGGGTCCTCCAGGACCCGCTTTGCACCGGCTGGTCCGTGGACACCCGCACGCTGGCGCCGGGCGATCTTTTCTTCGCGCTGCGCGGGCCCAATCACGATGGCCACGCCTACGTCCCGCTGGCGATGGAGAAGGGCGCCACCGCAGCGGTAGTAGAACACGCAGTTCCAGGCGCCAACACCCTCGTGGTAGCGGATTCCCTCGCCGCCCTGCAAAACCTGGCCGCCTGGGCGCGCGCGCATTGGGGCGGCCGCATCGTGGGTGTGACAGGCAGCGCGGGCAAGACCACCGCCAAGGACGCCATCGCCCACATGCTGGCCGTCGAATTGCCAGTTGGTAAGACCGTGGGCAACTTCAACAACCACGTGGGCGTGCCCGTTTCGCTCCTGCGCCTGCCGGACGAATCGCGGGTGGGAGTGCTCGAAATGGGCATGAATCACCCGGGCGAGATCCGCGCGCTGGCGGCCATCGCCAAGCCCGATATCGGCGTGGTCACCAACGTGGGATACGCGCACGTGGAAGCCTTCGATTCGATCGATGGCGTGGCGCTCGCCAAACGCGAGCTGATCGAAGCGCTCGATCCTCAGGCGGGCATCGCCGTACTCAATGCCGACGATCCGCGCGTGCTGCGCTTCCGCGAGATTCATCCCGGCCGTGCGATCACGTTCGGCCTTTCGGACGGGGCGGATGTGCGGGCAACGGACATCGCCTTCTCGGCCGAAGGCACGCGTTTCCGCGTGGATGGCATCGATCTTCACACGACTCTGGCGGGCCGGCACGGCGTGCTCAATCTGCTGGCCGGCATCGCGGTGGCGCGTGTGTTTGAGATCCCGCTGGAGCGCCTGCGGGATGCCGTGGCCACATTCACCATCGGCAAAATGCGCGGCGAGCGCCTGGAGCACAACGGCGTCATCGTGTGGAACGACTGCTACAATTCCAATCCCGAGGCCGTGCAGGCTATGCTGGACGTGCTGCGATCCACGCCCGCGCGCCGCCATATCGCGGTTCTGGGCGAGATGCTTGAACTGGGACACGCCGCCGAATTCCTGCATCGGCAGGCGGGGCGTTGCGCGGCGGAAAGCGGCCTCGATGCACTCATCGCCGTGCGCGGGGCGGCCCGCTTCATGGCCGAGGAAGCCGTGCGCGCGGGTATGCCGCCACACTCCGTGCACTTTCTTGAACACCCCGAGGAAGCCGGCGGCTTCGTCCGGCAAATGGTCCAGCCGGGCGATGCCATCCTGTTCAAAGCGTCGCGCGGCGTCGAGATCGAGCGGGCGATGGAGAAAGTCCTGGCGTAACCATGTTGTACTTCCTGTTCTACGAAAAGCTGTCGCCGTTGGTCTCCGGGTTCCGGGTCGTCCGCTATGTGACGTCGCGCACCGCGTTCTCAAGCCTGACCGCGCTGTTTCTGTGCATCGCCCTGGGTCCCTGGCTGATCGGCAAGCTGCGCCAGTTCCAGATCGGCCAGTACATTCGCGAAGACGGGCCCCAGTCGCACCAGAAAAAAGCCGGCACCCCCACCATGGGCGGCGTGCTGATTATTGTCTCGATCGTGATCCCCACGCTGCTATGGGCGGACCTGCGCAATTCCTACGTGTGGATTGCGGTATTCACGCTGGTGGCCTACGGCGCCATCGGTTTCGTGGACGACTACTCCAAAATCGTCAAGCACCGCAACCTGGGGCTGACCGCGCGGCGCAAGATGCTGTATCAAGTCGGGCTGGCTTTTGTGATGGCGGCCTTGCTCATGTACATGCGCACGTTCGGAGGCTATTCCTCGGTCATGAACGTTCCGTTCCTGAAGCGTTTCAAACCCACGCTGCTGATCTCTTCGCTGCTGGCGAGTCCCTGGACTTATGCGCTGGGCGTGCTGCCGTTCTTTATCTTCGTGGCGGTGGTGATCGTGGGCTCGTCGAATGGCGTGAACCTCACCGACGGTCTGGACGGCCTGGCGATCGGCCTGATGGTGGTCGCCTCGGGCGCGTTGACCGTGCTGACCTACGCCGGCGGCCACGCCACGCTGGCCGAGTATCTGCAGATTGCCCGCAACGCCCGCACCTCGGAGCTGACCATCTTCTGCGGCTCGATGACGGGCGCCAGCCTCGGCTTCCTCTGGTACAACGCCCACCCGGCGGAGATTTTCATGGGGGATGTCGGCTCGCTGGGGCTGGGGGCCGCGCTGGCGATCGTGGCCATCCTGATCAAGCAGGAGATTCTGCTGCTGTTCATCGGCGGCATCTTCGTATTGGAAACGCTGTCGGTGATCCTGCAAGTGGGCAGCTTCAAGCTGCGCGGCAAGCGGATCTTCAAAATGGCCCCGCTGCACCATCACTTTGAGGCGCTGGGCTGGACGGAATCGAAAATCATCGCCCGGTTCTGGATCGCGGGCCTGGTGTTGGCGCTGTTCGCGCTGACGACGTTGANNACGACGCTGAAATTGCGGTGAAGGGGCTGGGGACTGGGGATGGCGACTGACGTAATTCGACTCGAGACCGGACGACAGATCCGGGCGCTTCGCGCGGTCCTCGGAAAACCGCGGCGTCAATCGGAAAAAGAGATGCCGGAACACGATATGCACTCGCGGCAGCGCGGCGCGGATTCAGCCGAAGTGCGCGCGAATGCCCTGCGCCGTACTCAGGACGATCCCGAGGGGCTGCTCCAGGAATACAGGCGGCGTTTTGGCAACGTGCTCAACGCCGATAATGCTGCCGAGTTGTTCCCGGAATACGCCGCGTCCCCTGCGTCCCGCGCGCAATTTCGCCCGGCCGTGCATCCGGCGGCCCAGTGGGTGCGCGACAAGCTTTTCACCCGCGCGCTGGCAGACCCGAACGTACGCGAAGTAATCTTCACCGCCGGCGGCAACGGCGCGGGCAAGAGCACCGGAGGCCTCAGCGGAGACGTGGTGATGGACACCACCCTGAGTAATCCGGAACATTCCGAAAAGTTGGTGCAGGCCGCGCTGGACGCAGGAAAAAACGTCCAGGTCGTTTATACCTATCGGCCCATCCAGCAAGCGTTCGAAGGAGTACTCGACCGCGCCCGCGTCGAGGGGCGTACGGCTTCCATCGGCACGCTCATCGGGACCCATGAGGGCGCTGCCCAAACCGTGCGCTCTCTGGTCGGGAAATACACCGGCAATCCCGACGTTCGATTCTGGTTCATCGACAATAGCGGCAAGCATCCGGTACGGGGGAGCATTGCCCTCACCCAGAAACAGGACTATCGTGAAAGTAGAGAGCAACTTTATGGCATCCTCGAATCTCAGCGCGCCCAAATCCCAGAGCACGTCTACCAAGCCGCGCAGGGAACTGACTATGGACGAGCGCGGCGACCAACTGGTCCAGCAGGCCCTACGCAACCTGCGGCGAGCGGCCCAGCGGAAACAGGAACAAGCAGACCGCAACCAGAAGTAACCCCAGCAGGCGAAACCCCTTCGCCGAGACACGGCGACACGCTGCACCCGCTTGCCGCAGCACCCAGCACCGCGGTCACCGCACCCAGCACTCGCTTGCGTGCCCTCGTTGTCGGCATGGAGAAGTCCGGGCTGGCTTCGATTCAACTACTTCTGCGCCAAGGCGCTGTCGTGCGCGCCACCGATCTGAAGCCGCTCTCGCAAATGCCCGAGGCCGCGGCAACTCTGGAACGTCTGGGGGTTCCCTTTGCACAGCAGTCGGATGTGGTCTTTGAAGATTGCGATCTGATCGTCATTTCTCCTGGAGTGCCTGCGGATGTGGTTCCGCTAAATGCGGCGCGGGCGCGGGGTGTGAGGGTAATCGGCGAGGTGGAGTTAGCGGCGCCCTTTCTGCAGGGCCGCACCATCGGTATTACCGGCACCAATGGCAAGACCACCACCACCGCGCTCGCCGGACACATCCTGCGGGAATCCGGTATCGCTGCGCAGGTCGGCGGCAATATCGGCACGCCGGTCACCGCCATGATCGAAAGCTCGCGGCCGGACCAGTGGAATGTCCTGGAACTCTCCAGCTTCCAACTTGAAACCATTGCGGAGTTTCATGCCGATATCGCCGTGGCCCTGAACGTCACGCAAAATCATCTGGACCGGCATCACACCTTCGGCAACTACGCCGCCGCCAAAGGACGCCTGTTCGAAACCCAGCGGGCGGGCGCGTTCGCCGTTCTCAATGCGGACGACCCCACCTGCGTGGGCTATGCTTCGCTTACCGCCGGATCGCCGCTCTGGTTCAGTAGCACGCGCGCGGTCACGCCGGGCCTCTGGCTGGCCGATGACAAGCTCTGGTTTGACGGCGATCTCCTCATGGACGCGCGCGAGATTCCCATCCGCGGCCGCCACAATATCGAAGACACTATGGCCGCCGCCGCGGCTGCCCGTCTGGCGGGAGCGCCGCTCGCATCCATCGCCTCCGCCGTGCGCACCTTCAAAGCCGTGGAGCACCGCCTCGAATTTGTGCGCAACCTGAACGGCGTGGACTTCTACAACGATTCGAAAGCCACCAGCGTGGACGCCACTCTCAAAGCCCTGGACGCCTTTTCCGGCGGTCTTTGGGTGATCCTGGGCGGCAAGGATAAAGGCTTGGACTACACGGTCCTGCGCGCGCCGCTCGCCGCCAAAGCGCACGCCGCCCTGCTGATTGGCGCGGCCGCCCCCAAGATTGGCGAACAACTGAGCGGCGCGGTCCCGCTGGAGCATGCCGGCACGCTGGAGAACGCCGTGCGCTTCGCTTATGGGCACGCGCAGCCCGGCGACACAATCCTGCTGGCCCCGGCCTGCGCCAGCTTCGACCAATTCAAAAGCTACGAGCATCGCGGCCAGGTATTCAAAAGCCTCGTACAACAACTGGAGCCCGGACACTAACATGGCGCAAAGACTCAAAACCGATTGGACTCTCTTTGGCACCACCATTGGCATGGCGGCTTTTGGCGTGGTCATCCTCTATAGCGCGTCCTCCGTGATCGCCCAACTGAAGTTCGGCGACTCCTGGCACTTCGTCGAGCGGCAGGGCCTGTGGATGGTGCCCGCGCTCCTGCTGATGATGTTCCTCAAGCGCACACACTACCGGAAGCTGCAGAATTCGACGGTCGCGTTCGCCGCCATCGGGCTGGTGCTGATGCTGCTGGGCCTGGTGTTCTTCGTGGATTCGGCGCACCATCGCTGGCTACGCATGGGTCCAGTCGGTTTGCAGCCCTCGGAGCTGGCCAAGCCGGCGCTGGTCGTCTTTCTGGCGTATTTCGTCGCCTGGCGCGCGCAGGCCATCAACACGCGCTACACGCTCTACCCGGCCGCGATGGCCGTCGGGCTAGTCATCTTGGCCGTGGTAGTGGCGGACCTCGGCACCGCTGTAGTGCTGGGCGTCACGGCGACCGTCGTCTTTTTTGTCGCTGGTTTGCGGTGGCGCTTCTGCGCGATCGCCGCCGGCTGCGCGTTGGTAGGCCTGGTGTTTTTCATCGCCCTCAAGCCTTACCGGCTGGCGCGCATCGCCGGGTACCTGGACCCCGGCTCCAAGATCGTCTCGCAAATCGATCCGGCCGGCCATCTCGAGCAATACATGCACCAATCGCTCACCTCGCGCGACACCAGCTACCAGTTGGAGCAATCCAAGATCGCGGTGGGAACGGGCGGAGTGGTGGGCGCGGGGCTCATGCAGGGCAAGCAGAAGCTGCTCTACCTGCCGGAGGCGCATACCGATTTCATTTATGCGGTGGTGAGCGAGGAACTGGGCTTGGTGGGGTCGGCAGGGCTGCTGCTGGCTTTCGTCGTGATTCTCTGGCGCGGTCTGCGCGCCGCCGTGCGGATGCCCGACGATTTTGGCCGCTATCTGGCGCTGGGCATCACGACGGTGGTGGTGGTGCAAGGCTTGATGAACATCAGCGTAGTGCTGGGCATGATGCCGACGAAAGGCATCCCGCTGCCGATGATCAGCTCGGGAGGCAGTTCCCTTCTATCGACACTAGCCTCATTAGGGATTCTGATGAATGTCTCTGAACACGCAGGCTAGTGGGGCAGGCCTCCAGGNNGGTCCTCCAGGACCCGCTCTGGTGACAGGTGGTTGTGACGGAAACGGTTCGGAACTATAAGGAGCTTCGGGTTTGGCAAGGCGCTATGAGTCTGGTGGAAAGTGTGCATCGGCTCTCTGCCGGGTTTCCTCCGGAAGAGAACTATGGGTTGAGGTCGCAGATACGCCGGGCCGCTGTCTCGATCCCTTCCAATATTGCAGAAGGCCAGTCGCGCGCATCCACCAAAGAATTCCTCAACCACCTATCGATAGCGCAGGCCTCACTGGCGGAAGTCGAAACACAACTCGAAATCTCGGTCCGGCTCAAGTACCTGGCCGTGGAACAAGTGACCGCATCCGCCGCAGGCATACAAAAACTCGGCAAGCAGATCCACGCTCTGCGAACCGCCCTGGGGGCGCGCAAATGAGCGAACGGAGCGAGCTAAACACCAGCCACCAGCCACCAGCCACCAGCCACGCCCGCGCTTTCCTCATGGCGGGCGGCGGAACCGGCGGTCACATCATCCCCGCCCTCGCCGTAGCGCACGAATTACGGCAACGCGGGCACAGCGCCTTTTTTGTAGGCACCGAGCGAGGACTCGAAAGTCAGCTAGTGCCGCGCGAAGGCTTCCCCCTCGAGTTGATCCAAATCGGCGGCCTCAAGGGCGTAGGTTTGCGTCAGAGGGTGGCGACCCTGATGCAACTGCCCGTCAGCACCCTGTACGCCAGGCGCCTCCTGAAAGATCGGCGCGTGGCGGCGGTCTTCAGCATGGGCGGCTACGTAGCTGGACCGCCCGTGATTGCCGCGCTCATCCGCCGCGTGCCCGTTGTCATCATGGAGCCAAATGCCGTCCCAGGGTTCACCAATCGCCGCATCGCCAGGTATGTGCGCCGCGCGCTCATCAGCTTCCCCGAGACGGCCCGCTATTTCCCATACGGCCGCACCGAACTCACCGGATTGCCCGTGCGCGAGGAGTTCTTCTCTATCCCGCCGAAGCCGCGCGGCGAGAGGTTCACTGTGCTGATCACCGGTGGCAGCCAAGGATCGCGCACGCTGAACCAAGCCGCGCGACAAAGCTGGCCGCTATTTCGCGCGGCGGGACTGCCGGTGCGCATCGTCCATCAGAGCGGCCCTGCGGCTTACGACGAATTGCGCGCGGCCTTCGCCGAATCCGGCCTCGATGGCGAAGTGCTGCCTTTCATCGCGGATATGCCGGCCGCCTTCGCGCAGGCCGACCTGGTGGTGTGCCGGTCGGGCGCGGGCGCGGTCGCCGAACTCGCTGCCGCGGGCAAGCCGTCGATTCTTTCGCCGTTTCCGTTCGCAGCCGACCAGCACCAGTTGCGGAACGCGGAGGCGTTCGTGCGCGCGGACGCGGCGCGCCTCGTGGAGGATCGGGAGATGACCGGAGAAAAACTGTTCGAGACCGTCGCCCGCCTGTCCGCCGATCCCGTTGGGCTGGCGCGCATGGGAGCCGCCGCGCGCGGTTTCGCGCATCCGGGAGCCGCACGCCGCGCCGCCGAGCTGCTGGAAGAGGTGGCGCGTGCGTAAGAGCAATGTGGGGCGGGCGCCCTCGCCCGCGGCCGCCCCCCGGCCGGCCGACTCCGTACGATTTTCATTGACACGGGCCTCAAAAAGCCGAAACAATACAGGGAGATAATGTTTTTTAGACGGCAGCACCTGCATTTCACGGGGATCGGCGGAATCGGCATGAGCGGCATCGCCGAGGTNNGTGCTGCTCAATCTCGGCTACACCATCAGCGGCTCCGATCTGAAGCTGACCCCCATAACCGAGCGGCTGTCCGCCATGGGCGCCAGCATCCACGAAGGTCACGCCGCATCGAACGTCGCCGGAGCGCGTGCCCTGGTGGTCAGTTCCGCGGTCGACGAGCAGAACCCCGAGGTGCAGGAAGCCCGCCGTCT
>PKYZ01000829.1 GCA_003132865.1 Bryobacterales bacterium | reverse complement strand
TGGGCGCCCAACGATCCGCAGAAGGACATCTACGACGATACCGGCTGGACCTTCGGCGAGCTGGGCAACGTGCAGGTGGCGCGGGTGACGGACGTTAAGGTGCTCGACGCCGGCATGAACCTGGTCGAGCGGCCGGTCGCGGCGCCCGGCGGAGTGGAGGGCGCGGGCGATATTTTCCTGATCAATCACAATGCGGACAACGCTCTGGTCACGCTGCGGTACCGCTTCCCGGGCGCGTCATTTGAAGCCGCCGAGGATCCGTTTGAAGCCGCCGGGCACAAATTCAACCGTGGATCGTTCATCGTGCGCGGTGTGGCAACGGGCGATCTGGCCAAAGCCGCCGCCGAGATGGGCGTGCAGGTATACGCGGTGGCCGCCGCGCCCAGCGTGAAAACGCACGCGCTGCGGGCCGCGCGCATCGCGGTCATGCACACATGGCTCAGCACGCAAAGCGATGGCTGGTGGCGCCTGGAATTCGACCGCCTGAAGATTCCGTACGATTACATCAGCACGCAGACAGTTGCCGCGACGCCCTCCGGGGCGGGCGGCTTGCGCTCCAAGTACGACGCGATCGTTTTTCCGCCGGGCATTCGCAATGCGCAGGCGGTGGTCAGCGGGTTGCCCATGTACGGGAATCCGCTGCCATGGAAGGTGACGCCGCTCACGCCGAATCTGGGAAAGACGGACGAGACGGACGACATGCGTCCGGGGCTCGGCTGGACGGGTCTCGATCGTTTGCAGGAGTTCGTGCGCCAGGGTGGGTTGCTCATCACGGCCAGCGACAGCACCAGCTTCGCCGTGACGTTCGGATTCACGCCGGGCGTCGGCATCGCGGCGGCGCAGAAGCTGAAGGTGACCGGTTCGGCGCTGCGCTCCAAAACGGTGGATGCGGCCAGCCCAATCGTGTACGGCTATAGCGACAATCTGGCGATCTTTGCGTCGAATCCGCCGGTCTTCAACCTGTCGAACATGGCGGGCGGTGGAGGCGGCGGGCGGCGGAACACTCCGGAAGAGCGCCAACGGCCGACCGGCCGCGGCACGGCCGACGATCCCGACGTTCCGCAGCGACGGACGCCCGCCGATATCCCCGAAGAGCCGCACGCCGAACCATGGGAGGCGCTGCCGCCGACCGATGAGCAGCTTCGCAATCCGGTAAACGTAATTCCTCCGGCCGCGCGGCCGCGCGTGGTGCTGCGGTACGCTAACGCCAACGAGTTGCTGGTCTCCGGGCTGCTCGACAACGGCGGGGAACTGGCGCAGCACGCCGCGGTTATCGATGCGCCGTATGGCGAAGGCCATGTCGTGCTGTTTTCCAATAACCCGTTCTGGCGCGCGGAGACTAAGGGAAGTTACTTTCTAGTCTTCAACGCGATCTTGAATTTCGATAGCTTAGGCGCCGGCAGGAAGTTGGCGGACAAGTAGGCGGCTATGCCGGTGGTTTTGCGATGGTCCAATACGTTCGCCAGTTATTCCCAAGACGCAGAAATTCCGCCACGACCCCTAGAAAAGATTCGTCTCTATCGGAGTTCGGGATTATGAACAGTTGGTAGATGTCGTCATAATCGCCCCATTTATCGGGGTTATGGGATAACGGCACAAAACAAATCTGGGCAGCCGGCGGGCCCACGCGCTCGAGGTTGGCCCATATCCGAAAACGCCGGTCTCCCACGTCGATGGTGTCCAGTTGAATGCCAACGAGATAGTAGGCCTTCACGGAAGTGTTCAAAACGTATGTTTGCCGGATGATTCGAGTGACATGTCCCGTGGCCGTAGCGCCCTTCGGCAATATTACCTTGCTGTCCTTTTTGACATCCCGGAAGACGGTAAACGAAATCTTGCCGCTCGCCGTCGTGGTCCGCTCGTCGATGGGATCTTGCAGGATCATTTCGAACGGAGTCTTCGCGGGCAACAATTCCTCGATTGATGGGTACGCCTGAGAAACCGGGAGCGGAGCTGCCGGCGCCAGAGGCGCGTTCGCGAGAGCTTCCAGCCGGTTCTCGACGAATTGCTCCCCGCGCTTGGAAAGGTACTGGCGGCAATCGCTAAAATGCTCGGTGATGCGCAGTTCCCGCCCCGACAGTTCCTGCAGGGTAAGATCCGTAGCGGCCGGGAGAAGCGTGGAGAGACCGGCGATGCTGGTGCGGCCATATTCGATTGTCTGAGTCACTGCCTTGATGCCCAGATCCGGGGGTATGTTTTCGGCCTGCAGTAACAGCCGCGCCACTTCCTGATTGCGAGGATCGGTCCAGATAGAGCCGGAGTAACCAAGCTCCACCGGCTGTCCCGCGTTGTTGAGCGAATAATGGCTCACCTCGCGCGGCATGGCGAAATCCAGGCGCGATAGCGTCCGGCCGTCCTTCGATTCTTCCGGGCCGTCGTAGAAGGTGGCCGCGGCGGTTTGAAAGACAGCTCGCGCGTACATGGCGAAGCTGCCCGTGCCGGCCCTGCTGTACACTGCCAGCACTTTCTTTAGAAGGGCTTGATCGTCATCCGTGGAAGGTAACGCATACAGCTCTTTCCCGTTGATGATGCCGGCAGTCACGCGCAGTACCGGAAGTCCTGTCAGCGCCCCCTTGCCCATCCGCTCTGTGCGCTCTATGGACACGGAACAGACGAAATCCCCTGTACCGTTCAAAGTGTCCGTCATTTTCTGCCGGATCTTGCGGACGGGCGCTTGCGCAAGTGCGCCGCTCGCGCAAGCGAGATACGCCGCAATCGAACACCAGAGGCAGACGCCGAGGCGTGTCGCCATGACAGAGAACAGTATCTCACACGCGGTGGGTGTCGCACGCGCTCATGCGTGCCGGGTCGAGACTAGACTAGACTATTCCAATCGACGTGGACAGCCCGCCGGGTGAGAAGCCGACCAAGAAGGCGAAGGCCCCCAAGACGGCCATCGCGCGGTATGGCCCGCATCGAGGGGCTGGGCGAGAGCGCCGCCCGAAGCCCGGTGCAGCCCGAGAAGCCGAAGCCTCGACGGAAGGCTTGGGCTGGTGCATGGAGCGCCAAGGCGTTCGAACCGGCAAGTTGAGGAAGGATAAGGTGAATCTGGAAAACACCGAAATCGGGCTGGCTCCATGGTCCGGCTCTTGCAGGTATAGAGCGCCGTGATGGCACTCCAGGAGCCCGCGCACATCGCGACACAGCGCCGCCCGGTTTCTGGTCTTCATGGCGGACGCCGCCGCGTCCTGTGCGCAAAGTGCTGACCGGTGAAAGCTTGAAAAACTACGTTCCCAGCGGCATTAGTTCGGCCTTCAGGATCAAGTCCATCTTCGGGTAGGCGCGCTTCACGAATGCTGCGCCGCCCTCGCTTATTTTGTCTTGATCCCCATCCCCGTATTCCGGGTCCAGCTTGTCTACCACTTCCATCCCCTCCACGACTTGTCCAAACGGAGCGAAGCCTTGGCCGTCGAGGACAGAGTTGTCGATATAATTGATGAACAGATGGGTCGAGCGGGAGTTCGGAGCGCCCGTCTTAGCGAAGGTGATGTAGCCGCGCTTGTTGCTTTGCGTCACAGGGTCATCTTTGATGGTGGCCTTTCCCCAAGCCTTGCTCACGGCCGGGTTGGGACTAAAGCCGAACTGGGCCATGAAGCCGGCTTTGACCCGGTAGAACGGCCCGCCGTCGAAATAACCGCCACGCGCGAGGTTGTAAAATCGGTCGGCACCGATCGGAGCCCAGTCGCGGTGCACTTCCACTACAAAGATGCCCTTCGTAGTGGTGAATTTCACCTTGAATTTTGCTGGGGCTTGGCCTTTGTACAAAGCCGGATTCACCATCGGCGTCTTGCGTTGCGCGGCGGGAGGCGCTTGGGCGAACACCCCGGCCACTATAGCGAGTAAACCAATCGTTGTTTTCATGCGATCATTTCCTTTCACCGGCGGGCAGAGCGAAGCTCCGCGCCACTGGACATAAGCCCCTTATTCTATCCTGTTTCGGGACATGATAAGCTATCCAGGCGTTGAGAGAAAACGGAGGCTGCAATGAAACTCTGGCTTTTGCCGTGCCTTGCCGCGGCGCTCATGGCGGCGGATGTATCCGGCAAATGGACGGGAAACGTGGATGTGGACGACCCTACCGGCGGCTCCACCATCAACACCCAGGTGCGCGCCGAACTGCGGCAGAAGGCCGGCGCGGTCACTGGCACCATCGGGCGGCAAGAGGACCAGGAAGCCGAATCCATTCAGAACGCCAAGCTGGATGGCAAACGGCTGACCTTCGAGGTTTCGTCGGCGGAAACCAGTGGCCTAGTCAAGTTCGTGCTCACGCTGGATGGCGACCGCTTGGACGGCGAAATGAGCGGATCGATGGATGGTACCGCTATCACCGGCAAGGTCCACCTGAGCCGCCAGCCCGCGCACTAGCGTGGCGGACGCCCTCGTCCGCGCGCGACCCCCCGGTCGCGCTCCTCCCGTTACGCCGGACCAAATCGGTCGTCCGCCATTGTCACGACCGGCGATCTTCGCGTTTCATCCACGGTCAAGCGAAAGACGTCCGGCCGGGCGTAGTGCCCGGTCACGTCCAAGTCATACTTACCACGCGCCAGATCGCCAAGGTCCAGGTCCGCCGTCAGAACCGCTTCGCCGCCACGATGCGGTCCAGCCAACACCTGGCCCAACGGGTTGACAATTACGCTGCCGCCGCCGATCAGCTCGGTATCCGCCTCCACCGTTTGCGGAAGGTCATACGCGGGCGGACAATCGGCGCGCCGCAGATATTGGCACGCGGAGAGCACGAAACATCTTCCTTCGAGCGCGATGTGCCGCATCGTAGGAAGCCATGTTTCCCGATCGTCCACCGTGGGCGCGCAGTATAGTTCGATGCCTTTGCTGTACATCGCCATGCGCAGCAGCGGCATGTAATTCTCCCAACAGATGACCGCGCCCACGCGTCCGATAGGCGTCTCGAGCACGGGGAGGGTGGAACCATCGCCGAAACCCCACACGAGTCTCTCGGCGGCCGTGGGCATCAGCTTGCGGTGCTTGCCGCGCAGGCTCCCATCCGGCGCGAAGAACAGTACCGTGCAGTAGAGCGTCCCGCCATCGCGCTCCACCACGCCCATTACGAGGTCCACCGAATGATCGCGCGCCAGGCCGCCGAGCGAATCGCAGCAAGGGCCGGGAACCTGCATCGCGCTCTCGTAGTAGACGCGAAACTGTTCGCGGCCGGCGGGAGTGCGGGAACCCACGCGCGCCCCGAAGTCCAGTCCCTTCGGATAGCCGCCCACAAATGCCTCCGGAAAGACGATGAGCCTGGCGCCGCGCCGCGCGGCATCCAGCACTAGATCGGCGGCCTTCCGGAGCGTTCGTTCCCGGTCGAACAAGATCGATCCAGCCTGCACCACCGCGACGGTCACACGATTCTCAGTCAAGCACGTAGCCTCGATTCATCCAGTCTGCCACGAATTCCCGCGCATCACACTAGACTAGAGGATTTGGCCGCCGCTGGCCGCTCCAACTGGGCAGGCTAATGCGGACTTAATGTGGGCGTTAGTACGGCATTTCAGACACTACCCCAGCATTTTTCGTAGAATGAGCCGGAAATCGGAGTGTGATTACAGAATGAGCCTGAAAACGCCTGAAAACGCCTCGACAACGTAGCCATCTTCTGGTAAAATGCCGCCATGGCGAAGAGGAGTTGGTAGTTTCCTGGCACTTGCCGCATTCGTAGCGGTCGTCACGCTGACGATCGCCAATCACAATGTTCGGCGTGCAAGACGACCAAGCCGCGTTGCGCTGGCCTCTTACACAGGCGAGCACCTGACATCGTTCTTCCGGGGGCTTCGTCCGGTGCCGGCCTACGTGAATGGCAAGATTTACCCGCCGAATCGTGCTAGCCTAGCTCGCCGGTCGGGTTGTGGGAAGGTGCCGGGCGTTCTCTCGCGCGTAGCGGCCATGGTCGGGCTGGAAAAGGTCGTGCACGCTCAAGACAACGGAATCTGTCAGAACCCTACGAATCAATGCTTCGGCTGTCGCACAAGGATGGAGTACTTTGAGTGCCCCGGGGGTTGTGAGGGCGGCTACCACGCTGGGGTTTATGGAGGCGCCTGCGCAATCGGGAACACCATCATCGGGCCTGCCTGCGGCGCGGACGGCGGATGCGGTTGTGACGAAGCCACTTGTTACAACACACCGCAGAATTGCGGGTGCCAGTAGGTCTCGGTGGATCAAGGCGAATAAATATGCTGAACTTTAGTGAAAACAGCTCGATTGGACTCTTCAAAAGAGTCACTTTCCGAACACTCGCCGCGCTGCCATGCGGCATACTCTTATTCGCAGGGTGTTTGTGTGTCCAGGCAAGCAGCTTCTCGATCGATCGCGAAGCTACGATCCAATACGATCTCGGGGGAGTTCGCATGCCCGAGTGGTCTGGGGGAGCCCTCGTCACCTTTGTTTCCCCTCTGATTCTGACAATTCCGGAGAGCGAAACCATTGACCTTCTCGACGCGGCCAGGGGTTCGGACGGTATGGTTGTGGCGTGCGGAAAGGTCTACGATTACTCGGGCCGGGGAACCGGTTTTCTCGCAGTTTTCGGCAGAACTGGGGTCGAGTTAACCGTAATTCGTTTGTATCCCTATTCCCCAAGCCGGATTGCCGTGGCAGCCGACGGGTCAATCTGGACAGCGGGCCCGGAGGACGCGAACCCCATGGCCGCCATGGACTCTACACCACCCGGGAGCGGCGTCGTCCGCCACTTTGATCGCGCCGGAAAAATGATTGGGGCGGTCATTGCCAGATCCGAGTTTTCGTCACGTTTCATGGTTGAGTACGGATGGCTTCGGGCGGCCCGTGGCCGAATTGGGTGGTACACGGGGCCCACGAACGGACCGGGCTCGCGGTACTACGAGATTCTTTCCGACGGCACAGTGCGAAAGTACCCGGTCATTAGCATTAACAAGTCGGAGGTGGTGAACGGGCTAGCCTTGACGGACGACGGGCGCACGTACGTGACAACTGCAGATAATAGGAACCACACGTGGCGCTTTCTCTCGATAGGCGGACCTGACCAGACCTGGATTCAGCCGTCGCTGCCAGGTCAGTTCGGCCGAGCTTTTCTCTACGGCGCTGAGGCGACCGATTGGTGTTCTACCACCGCGACCGTTTCACCGTAGCCTTCGTGAACGTGTCAAACTAACCTACGCTGGCCGCGCGCCCGTCCGAAGCACAACCCCGAGTCCCTGGCCCCAACCGCGGGCGAGCATCACGCGCCCAAAGCCCCATACCCTCTTGGTAAGATAGAACTTACCACCCACCGAAGGAGATCACTTGCCCGATCAGGAAAATCCGCCGCAAGGTCCGCCCGCGCCTCCGCCCGGCCCCCAGATGCCGCTCAGCGGCGGCGACCGCAACCTCGTCCCCATCAATATCGAAGACGAGATGAAGCGGTCCTACCTCGAGTACGCCATGAGCGTAATCGTAGGCCGCGCCCTGCCCGACGTCCGCGACGGTCTCAAGCCCGTGCATCGCCGCATTCTGTTCGGCATGCATGAGATGGGTCTCACACCCAACCGCCCCACGCGCAAGTGCGCCAAAATCATCGGCGAGGTCATGGGCAAGTATCACCCGCACGGCGATGCCCCGATTTACGACGCCCTGGTGCGCATGGCGCAGCCCTTCACCATGCGCTATCCGCTGGTGGAAGGCCAGGGGAATTTCGGCTCCATTGATGGCGACCCGCCCGCGGCCATGCGGTACACCGAAGCGCGCC
>PKYZ01000733.1 GCA_003132865.1 Bryobacterales bacterium | reverse complement strand
CCTGGTGCTCGCCTACGTTTCCCACGAAATCCGCGGCGACACACTGGAGATCCACACCAAGGATATCCGCTACGCGCTTGCCGTCGATCTGCTCTACCGGGTCTACCCGCGCTCGGGGATCGTCGAGAAGCGCTCCGTTATCCGCAATCGGACCAGCCAGCCCGTGATGGTCGAAAGCGCGCAGTCCGGCGTATGGTACGTGCCCGCGGGCGAGGGTTACCGGCTGAGCTATCTGACCGGGCGCTGGGCGGGCGAAACGCAGCTCCATCGCGAGCCGGTCGAGCCCGGCAAGAAGGTGCTCGAAAGCCGCCGCGGCAATACCAGCCATCAGGCCAATCCATGGTTCGCGCTGGATTATCTGGGAGCCGCGGATGAAGAGCACGGGCGCGTCTGGTTCGGCGCCATCGGTTGGAGCGGCAATTGGAAACTGGTGGTGGAGGAGACGCCCGCCCAGCAGGTACGGGTCACCGGCGGCTTCAACGATTTCGATTTCGGCTACCTGCTCAAGCCTGGCGAGAGCCTGGAAACGCCGGCCTTTTACGGTGGCTTCACCGACCAGGGTTTCGGCGAAAGCTCGCGCATCATGCACGCCTTCGAACGCGAGGAAATCCTGCCCGACCGCGCCGCGCCGCACCCTCGCCCGGTGCTCTACAATTCCTGGGAAGCCACCACCTTCGACGTAAACGAAGCCGGCCAGAAACAGCTTGCCGATAAGGCCGCCAAGATCGGCGTGGAGCTGTTCGTCATGGACGATGGCTGGTTCGGCCAGCGCAACGACGACCACGCCGGCCTGGGCGATTGGACCGTCAACCCGCAGAAGTTCCCGAACGGCCTGAAGGGGTTGATCGACTACGTCAACGGCTTGGGCATGAAATTCGGCTTGTGGGTCGAGCCGGAAATGGTGAATCCCAATAGCGACCTGTACCGCGCGCATCCCGACTGGGCCATGCACTTCAACGACCGGCCGCGGTCGGAGGCCCGCAATCAGCTCATTCTGAACATGGCGCGCGACGACGTGCGCGACCACATTTTCACGGTGCTCGACAAGCTGGTGTCGGAGAATCACATCGAGTTTCTGAAGTGGGATATGAACCGCCACTTCGGCGAGCCGGGCTGGCCGGAAGTGGCCGCCGCGGAGCAGAAGGAGATCTGGGTCAAGTACATCGACAACGTGTACAACATTATCGACCGCTTGCGCGCCAAACATCCCGGCCTCGAAATCGAATCGTGTTCGGGAGGCGGCGGCCGCGTAGACCTGGGCATCCTGAAGCGCGTGGACGAGGTCTGGACCTCGGACAATACCGAAGCCTTCGACCGGCTGCGCATACAGGAGGGCTTCACCAACGCCTACGCGCCCAAGGTGATGATGGCCTGGGTGACCGACGTCCCCAACCTCAACGGCCGCAGCACGCCGCTGAAGTACCGGTTTCTGGTGGCGATGCAGGGATCGCTGGGCATCGGGTCGAACCTGAACCACTGGACGGACGCGGACTTCGCGCTGGCCTCGCGCATGGTGGGCATCGACAAGGAGATCCGCGCCACGGTCCAGCAGGGCAATCTCTACCGGCTCTTCTCGCCGCGGGAAGGGGAGTTCACCGCCAACCAGTACGTGTCGCAGGATGGAAAGCAGGCCGTGTTGTTCGCCTTTCTGCACTCGCAGCAGTATCTGCGGCCCGCGCCCATCGTATATTTGCGCGGGTTGGACGAGCACGCCGTGTACCGGCTCAAGCCCATCGACGACAAACTGGCCGGCAAGCTCGAGACCGCCAGCGGCTCGTACCTGATGAACCACGGGATCGACCTTCGGCTAACCGGCGATTTCGACAGCACGATGTTGACGCTGGAACGCCTGCCGTGACATATACTGTTTACTGTTCAAGTGGGGAGGATTTGAAATGCGAATGCGGAGAAAGATCCTGATCGGGTTCTGCGGCGGCGCGCTGACGTGGCTGGCAGGGTGCGGCGGTTCCGGGCACACCTCGACCGAGAAGTATTGGCTGGTGGCGACCAACATCAAGATCCCCTACTGGCAAAGCGTCAATGCGGGGCTGATGCACGCGGCCCAGCAGATAGGCGTGAAGGCCGAGATGGTGGGACCGGACTCGTTCGATCCCAAGGCGGAGCACGAAGCCTTCCAGCGGGTGCTGGCCGAGAAGATCAAGCCGGCCGGCATCATGGTTTCAGCCGCGGATCCGGCGGTGATGCAGCCGGATATCGACGCCGCCATTGGCCAAAACATCCCGGTAATCACCGTCGATTCCGACGCGCCCGCGAGCAAGCGGCTCACCTTCATAGGAACCGACAATTACACAGCGGGTCTGATGGGCGCGCAACTGGCCGTGAAGCAGTTGCAGGGCAAAGGCAACGTAGTGATCTTCACCATGCCCGAGCAAGCCAATCTGAAGGACCGCTTGCACGGCTATCACGACGGCTTCGAAAGTCACTTCGGAATCAAGATCGTGGAAACCGTCGATATCAAGGGCGACCCGCGCATCGCTTTCGATCACACGCAGGAGTTGGTGGACAAGAAGATCATCGACAAGATCGACGGGTTCATTTGCCTGGAGGCGATCGCCTGCCCGGAAGTGGCCGACGTGCTCGACCGGAATAAGATCGGCAGTAAGGTCATCGTGGCGATGGACATTACCGACCAGCGCACGCTGGATTGGATCAAGAAGGACCGCATCGCCGGCACCATCGCGCAAAAGCCCTTCACGATGGGCTTCGTGGGCGTGCCGACGCTGGACACCCTGCACCACTATCCGCCGAAGCCGCTGGACAAGCTGTGGGCTCAAGACCCGCTATCGCCCGTGGCGACGTTCATAGGCACCGGCGAGATGCTGGTGGACAAAAGCAACGTGGACAACTTCGTCAGCGCGACGTCGCAGAAGTAACCACAGATGGACATGGATAAACGCAGACAGGACCCGTCTGCGGGGACGGTCAGTGGGGCCAGTGCAACCGAATCAATGCACCCAGGCAGTTTCTTATCTGCGTGATCTGCGTGCATTTGTGGCTAGCCGAGGGCGAACACAGATTGAATTTCGAAGGGCTGCAGGCGGTTAGCTACAGATGCTGCACAAACGGTCATGGTGCCCCTTATCGAGCGCCTCCATCACTTTTAGGAGCGCATCGGCAGCAGCCTTCGTCTCCTCGATGGTCATGGACGAAAACGACACTAGGTCATCGAGGTTGTCAGCATGGGATTCAAGCTGCACAAGTCTATCTAGCGCGCGAATACGGGCGGCGTGAGAATGTTTACCACGGGCA
>PKYZ01000117.1:323-7558 GCA_003132865.1 Bryobacterales bacterium | reverse complement strand
CAGGTGATTGAAAAATCGGGGCATATGTGTGACCGGTCTGGCGCGTGTGGGGAGTGATTACCCGTGGACGTCTGCAACTTGACGGACGGCGCCGCCTGCCTTGCGATCCCGGACTGGCCGCTGCCTGTCGAGGGAATTTGGAGTTCCCCTGCGCCGCAGGTCCTAAGGGCTTGAGCAGCCGGCCAGAGGCGTGCACCTTGAAGTTCTGCTGTGCGGGTCGTCGTAATAAGCGAACAAGCGCAGGTAAACCTCCCTGCAAGCTGCCGCGCCATTTGAAGCTCCGTGTACAGCCGGCTCCGGTGGTATACCTAAGAACCGACATATATCGGCAAGCGAGAGTTTCGGAATTGCGCCCGCCCGGTAGAGGGGCCATGCGAGGGACTCAGTGCCGATCCAATGGTAGTCCAGCTCGAGATCAAGCACTCCCTGCCTTGTGGCAGCGAGTGTGATAAATGCCCGGTCGAACGAAGGATTGTGACATACTGGCACGCTGCCGCTCACAAACTTCGCGAAGCTCTGCCAAAGGGACTGGGAGGAAGGCGAAGCACCCTTCCACGTCTCAGGCGAGAAACGGTTAAGCTGCTGCGCGGCAGGAGTAATCCGCGATGGAAACTCGGGAAGTATTTTGGCGGACCACTCGCCTTTCAAGGCGAGGCCATCAGCCGACGTGCGAACAGCCGCCACTTCGATGACCTCGTGATATCCTATCCGCGATCCCGTAGTTTCGGTGTCTATGAAGCAGAGGTCGCGTTCACGGAGGATGACGTCAGGGATAGACACGAGACGCCTCCGCGAACATTTGATCGTATTGGTAGCGATAGTGCTCGAACGTCCGCGGGGCAGTCGCAGAATCNNGAATCTATCACCCATGCATATGGCGCAGGATTCTGGGCGCGCTTCACGTGACCGGACGGTTGGGCCCACGTGAGGAAGTTTCGTATGGCGTCTGCCTCTCTCTGGGGTTGGCACTTCGTGAGAATAGGTTGTCGTGCCTCTACGAAACAGACATTGGGCATATGCATCGTGAACTCTCCCAGTCGTGCGCGATCGAGCAGCTCCGCCGCCGCAGGGACCTGGTGGTGCGCCGGAGCGGCGTACGCGAATAGCCAATTGGTTTCTACGAAGACGTGCGGCACCGGTTGTCAGGAGTAGCGCGGGTGTGCCGCGCGCACTTCACCATTCGCGATGGCGGGCAGAACGTAATCCCGGAGCGCCTCGCGCAATTCGTTAGGCACTTCCTTGGCCGGATGCTTAGGGAGGTCTTCGAGCCATCGTTGAACGAACATCTCGAAACGCGCTCCCTGCAACGGCGGAGGCCAATCCCACAATCGGGTAAGATTGAACTCCCCAACGCGCCGAACAGACTGGGGCGATCGCGTGGTGTAGGAATCCCGGTATAGCCACATACGCTTTGGCGTGATCAGAAGCCCGGTGGGGCACTGCATGCCCACCATGTATTGTTTGAGGTCTTCCTCCGCGCGCTCCAGATTCGGCAGGCTCACTTTGGCTTCGACGACAAGAGTGATGCCATCGGGTGTGGTGATGAGGATGTCGGGCTGGAACGCGATTCGATTAGCTTCGACTTCAGTCTAGCACTCCCTTGGGATGGCGGGCGGGTTTAGCTTCCGGATTCGGCAAGGATGTCCAAGAATTGGCGATCGGTGACGATTTTCGTCCTTTGTGGCCTTGCGGAAAGTGTTCGTGTTGAGCCTGCGTCGCCGCATTCTATTAGAGATCTGAAAGTGCTAAAATCTGATTTGTAGGTCTGACTCAGGATGACTCGGAAACGTGATTTGCGCAAAGTGATCAAGATCTTCTTTGCGTCACCTGGTGACGTCGATAAGGAGCGCAAGAGCTTTCGATCGATCATACAGGAAGCTAACCGACTAAAGGCAAACCCGATGGGGGTCCAGCTTGATGCTTTGGGCTGGGAAGATACGCTTCCCGGAAAGGGCCGTCCGCAGGGTCTAATCAATGCAGATCTGAAGAACGCCGATCTTATCGTCTTCGTTTTCTGGAAGCGCTGGGGCACTCCAACTGGCTCGTTCAGCTCTGGCACTGAAGAGGAATTCGCGGTTGCGCGCCAACTGGCCGCAGAGGGATCGTCCGATGTTTGGTTGTATTTCAAGACGGTTCCCGCGAGTGAGAAGGCGGTCCCCGATGACTAATTGCGGAGGGTATTAGAGTTTCGTACTGCGATTCGCGACGAGCGGTCCCTTCTCTTCTTCGACTTCGGTAAATATCGTAATTGGGCGGGCCTATTTAGAGATCATCTGTATCGGTGGCTCGACAAGCGCCGCAGAGAGGCGATGATGCCTCCTGGTACGCAGGGTCGCCGACCGTCGCTCTCCAAACGCCAGGAAGCGATTTCCCTCCTTCTTGCAGCAGACGCTCGCGAGGATGGGCGGGTTGGAGCGTTCCGCGAGACAGCGCTTGGCGGCAGACTCTTACAGGCGGCGCAGATTGAACCC
The DNA here is from genome assembly GCA_003132865.1 of Bryobacterales bacterium. Next base: position 5,087 of record PKYZ01000117.1, on the reverse strand, counting down.
TGAATACAACAGCAAGCACGTGACGATGGACCAGCCACGCACTGGGTACGAGTCCCTCTGTCGCGGGGGAATAGATTGACCGCAGATGCCACCGGCTTCTCCATCACGCCGGCACTTTCAATTTCCGGCTCGGAGCGACCAATCGGATTTGCCCTGGAGAGCCTCGATTACGGCGTGCCCGACGACAACTGGACCCGCTGCATACCGGTGGCATTGGGAGGGACGCTGGGGCAACTGCGTCTCCTCAGTGAGGAGTTGGCCGATAGTTACGGCTGGCAAAAAGCTTAGGCCGTGTTGTTTGTGCTTACCGACGCGACGCCCATCGTCGAGGTTCTTGGTGTAGGAGCCCATGGGCACACACCGCCCGCGCTGTCGCGGCTGGTACTCAGGGTCGATCCTTTTGTCCCCGCGAGCGAACTAAGCCGCGGGTATACTGCCGCTAGAAGAAGGTTGTTTGAAAACAGCGAGTTGACAGTTCGGGATAGGGATCTAGAGTTGGCGATATTCGTCACAGCAAAATCCGATCGGAGGCTTCCCGGTGACCGATTGAAGGCCTGGAACTCCAAGCACCCGAACTGGAGGTACGGGGACCAGGCCGTATTTGAAGCTGCGTTCAGCAGCGCCCGCGCCAGTATCTTGGCGCCGTTTGAGCCATTCAGAATGCTGACTCGGTAGGTTTCCGCCCGTTCCGGGTCGGCGACACCAAGCAGTCCTGACTCCGCGCGGCTGCCTCTGGCAGCGCTCCGGGCACCATACTGCCCCAGAGTGATGCCGGCCCAGGATTGGCCCCAAGGGTTGGTGCTTTCCCCCGGCATATTGCTCAGCTCAAAGTGCAACCCCATCTATTAAAGATCTAAAGGTGCTAAAATCTTATGTAACGCACTGCACGAAAGGGGGAACGCTAAAGTGAAATCCAAACTGGCCAAGCCGCAGCCGCCCCTGGGCGACCAGGAATTCGCGGATCAGGCGATCGCCGCCTGCGAGGACCGCTCCGGCGCGCTGCTCAGCATCCTGGAAAAAGTTCAGGAACATCATCCGCACAAATACCTGCCTCTGGAAATCCTCGAATATATCGCGGAAAAGACCGATATTCCGCTGGCGCAGGTCTTTAGCGTGGCTACATTCTTTGCGCTATTCAATCTCGAGCCGCAGGGCGATCACACCATCTGCATCTGCCGCGGGACCGCCTGCCACACGCGCGGCTCGCGCAGCCTGCTGGAGCGCCTGAAGCTGGAACTGGGCGTTCCGGATAGCGGCGACGAAGGCGGCGCCGATAAAGTCTGCGTCACCACGCCCGATCGCAAGTTCTCGCTGCGCACGGTCGCCTGTTTCGGACAATGCGCCCTGGCGCCGGTGGTGGAAGTGGATCACACCGTCTACGGCCACATGAACGAACAGGCCCTGCACCGCGAGGTGGAAGCTCTGGAGCGGGAAAGTGGGTAGTGTGGGGCGGAGGGGGCGGCCTGGGAGGCCGCCGCAGGCTGGGAGCCTGCCCCACAGAAAAAGGAAGTGATATGCGCATACAAGACATCTCCTCATTCAGCGCCGCCAAGGAAGCGGGCCTCGCCAAGCTGCTGCCCAACCGCCCGCGCATCGCCGTCGGCATGGGCACCTGCGGCAACGGCAACGGCGCCGAAGGCGTCTTCCACGCCTTCTCCGAAGCCATTCACCAGCGCGGGCGCGATGTGCGCCTGGCCCCGGCCGGCTGCTTCGGCTTCTGCGCGCAGGAGCCGCTGGTGAACGTATGGCTCCCCGGCCACCCGCTGGCGATTCTCCGCAGCTTCCAGGCCAACGACGTTGATCGGCTGTTGGACGAGATGGCCGCCGGCCGCATTCCCGCGGACCTGGCGCTCTGCAAAATCGAAGAGTGGGACCACCTCACCGCGCAGGTGCGCTACGGCGAGGGCTTCCCCGAAATCCCGCTCTGGCGCGATATCCCCTTTTTCAAGAAGCAGAAGAAGATCGTGCTGCGCAATTGCGGCCTGATCAACCCCGACGATATCGAAGAGTACATCGCGGTGGGCGGCTACCAGTCCTTATATAAGGTCCTGATCGACGCGATGCCTGAAATGGTCATCGAGCAGATCAAAGCCTCCAAGCTGCGCGGCCGCGGCGGCGCGGGATTCCTCACGGGCCTCAAGTGGGAGTTTCTGCGCAAAGCCGAAGGCGAACAGAAGTACATCATCTGCAATGCGGACGAAGGCGATCCGGGCGCGTACATGAACCGCAACGAAATCGAAGGCGATCCGCACGCGCTGCTGGAAGGCATGATCATCGGCGCCTACGTTACGGGCGCCACCGAAGGCATCGTCTACGTGCGCGCCGAATACCCGTTGGCCGTGCATCGCCTGCGCCGCGCCATCGTGCAGGCCCGCGTTTACGGCCTGCTTGGCGACAACATCCTGGGCCGCGGCTTTAACTTCGATATCAGCCTGGTGGAAGGCGCCGGCGCATTTGTCTGCGGCGAGGAGACCGCCCTCATCGCGTCGCTCGAAGGCTTCGCCGGACGCCCCCGCCCGCGTCCGCCATTTCCCGCGCAGAAGGGCCTGTGGGGCTGCCCCACCAACATCAACAACGTGGAGACCTGGTACAACATCGCACCCATCGTGGCCAAAGGACCCGCCTGGTTCACCGAGACCGGCAGCGCCAAGAGCGCCGGCACCAAGGTGTTCTCGCTGGTGGGCAAGATCGCCAACACCGGCTTGGTGGAAATGCCTCTGGGCACGCCGCTGAAGACCTTTATCTACGATGTCGGCGAAGGCGGCGCCAACGGCCGCCACATCAAAGCCGTGCAGACCGGCGGTCCCTCCGGCGGTTGCATCCCGCAGGAAATGTTCGATACCCCGGTGGATTACGAGACCCTGGCGCAGCTTGGCTCCATTATGGGCTCCGGCGGCATGGTGGTGATGGACGAAGACAACTGCATGGTGGACGTGGCGCGCTACTTCATCGAGTTCACCCACTCGGAATCCTGCGGCAAATGCATCCCCTGCCGCGTGGGCCTGGATAAGGCGCTGCGCATCCTGAACGCCTTCACCAAGGGCCACGCCAGCCCCGGCGACCTGGACCGGCTGGACGAGATGGGCCGCATGATCCGCGATACTTCGCTCTGCGGCCTGGGCCAGAGCGCGCCCAATCCCGTGCTCACCACTATGCGCCATTTCCGGCACGAATTCGAAGACCACATTCGCGCGCAACGCTGCCGCGCGGGAGTGTGCGAAGACCTGGCGCTCTCCCCTTGCGAAAACAGTTGCCCGCTGCACATGAACATCCCGCGCTTCCTGCAGCTCTTCCAGGAGCAGCGTCTGGAGGATGCGTTCCTCTCCGTCGTCATGGACAATCCGCTGCCGTCCTCCACCGGCCGCGTCTGCCAGCACCCTTGCGATAACCGCTGCCGCCGGCATGCCATCGATGAATCGGTGAACATGCGCGAGGTGCACCGCTATATCGCCGATTCCATTTATGAATCGGACCGCTTCGAGTCCCTGGTGGACAGGGTGGCTTCCTACAAGCTGCAACCCACCGACCGCAAAGTCGCCGTGGTGGGCGCGGGACCCACCGGCCTCACCGCCGCCTTCTACCTGGCGCTCGCGGGCCACGACGTCACCGTTTACGAAAGCAACCCGCTCCCCGGCGGCATGCTGCGCTACGCGCTCCCCGAATACCGGCTCCCCAAATCCGCGCTCGACCGCGAGATCGAGCTCATCGAGCGCATGGGCGTCGAGTTCGTCTGCGACACCGTGATCGGCCGAGACATCACCCTCAACGAGCTCGACAACATGTACAACGCCGTGTTCATCTCCATCGGCACCTGGAAGGAATCCTGGGTCTACCTGCCCGGCACCGAGCTGAAAGGCGTGCTGCCCGCTCTCATATTTCTGGAAGCGGTGTCGAAGCGCGAGCCCGCGCAGCTTGGCCGCAAGGTGGTGGTGATCGGCGGCGGCAATGCGGCCATCGATTCCGCCCGCACCGCGTTGCGCAAGGGCGCGGACGTCACCGTCATCTACCGCCGCGAGCGCAAAGACATGCCCGCGATTAAAGAGGAAACCAATGCCGCCGAAGCCGAAGGCGCCAAGTTCATCTTCCTGGCCACGCCGCACCGCATCGTGGGCGACGATCAGTCCAACGTGAAGGCCATCGAAGTCGTCAAAACCCGTCTCGGCGAATTCGATTCTTCCGGGCGGCGCAAGCCCGTCCCCACCGAAGAAATCCGCCGTTACGAATGCGATACCGTGATCCTGGCCGTGGGCGAGTCCGTGGATCCCGATTTCGGCCGCGGCTCCGGCCTCAAGATCAAGGAGTCCGGCACCATCGAAGTCGACCGCTTCACGCTCGAAACCAGCCGCAACAAATTCTACGCCGGCGGCGACGCCATCACCGGCGCTTCGAATGTTTCCAACGCCATGGGCTTCGGCAAGAAGGCCGCCCGGAACATCGACCAGCGCCTGATGGGCGCGGCCCGCTTCGACCGCATCATGCCGAAGTTCGAGTATTCCAAGGCGCCTCCCGCGCAGTCGAGCGATTGCCTGCGCCACGAGTTGGCCGAACTGCCCGCCCGCGAGCGCGTGCTGAACTTCAACGAAGCCATGCTGGGCCTCACCGCGCAGCAGGCCCTGGACGAAGCCGGGCGCTGCCTGCGTTGCGACATCCGTGAAAACCAGCACGGCCATCGCGTTTCGGATCTGGTCGAGGTTTAAGGAGCCGGCATGTCCACCAACTCCACCATGCACCAGCCGCTCCGGAGGGCGGCCAATCTTGGCCGCA
>PKYZ01000117.1:0-291 GCA_003132865.1 Bryobacterales bacterium | reverse complement strand
TGCTGCCCGCCTGCACCACTCCGGTGCAGGACGGCATGTCCGTCACCACCAACTCCGAGAAGTTGACCCGCTATCGCCGCATGGCGATCGAGTTTCTCTTCTCCGAGCGCAATCACTATTGCGCGGTGTGCGTCTCCAGCGGCCATTGCGAGCTGCAGTCCATGGCGCAGAAGCTGGGCGTCACTTCCGTGGGATATCCGTACAGCTACCCACTGCTGCCCGTGGATATGTCGCACGAGCGGTTCGTGCTCGACCACAACCGTTGCATCCTGTGTACGCGGTGCGTGCGGG
>PKYZ01000546.1:14349-17606 GCA_003132865.1 Bryobacterales bacterium | reverse complement strand
TTTGCGAAAGTCGGGCTAGAGCTCGCCGATGCCGAAGAGCGCCAGACAAAAGTCCGCCTCGCGCTTGCAATCAACCAAATTCTGGACCAGCGGCGTCTGCGCCAAGCCGAAGCCGCGCGGCAACTGGGTATCAACCAGCCGAAGATCTCGGCCCTCTCCAATTACCGGCTGGCCGGCTTCTCCGTCGAACGCCTGATGCACTTTTTGAATGCGCTCGGCCGGGATGTAGAGATTGTCATTCGCAGCAAACCGCGGTCCCGGCGGCCCGCTCGGACCTTTGTCAGCCGCGGCGTGACAGGCCCCGGCAGCATCTGGTAGTGCCTGAACATTCAGGCACGTGCCCGGCCTATTGACATCACTGCATCAGTGTATCAAGATGTAGTCATGCGGACCACGGTTACGCTGGACGACGTGTACGCCGCCGCCATGCATCTGGCAGACGTGTCGGGGGAACGTCTGGGCAAGGTGTTGTCGAAACTCGCCCGCCGGGGTCTGGCCCCAGCGCAGGCGCCGTCCCTGAAACGAGGTAAGCGCCGATTCCCGACATTCGAGGTCCCGCCGGACGCACCGATCATTCCAGCATCCAGAGTCCAGCGTGTCATCGATGAAGAAGGCTACTTCTGACTTGCTGCTTCTGGATGTGAATGTCCTGGTGGCCATGGCGTGGCCCAACCACCAGTTCCATCTGGCAGCCATTCAGCGGTTGGAGTCGCGCAGGAATCGTTGGGCCACCTGCGCCCTCACACAACTCGGCTTCATACGGCTGTCTTCGAATCCCGCGGTTGTCCCAAGCCCACGGCGTCCTGCGGAGGCGGCGGCGCTGTTGGGGGTCATGGTCCAGGATGCCCGGCACGTCTACCTAGAAGCTCTGCCATCACCGATTACGCAAGAGTTCGGCGTGGCGCTTGAGGGCTTGCTTGGGCACCAACAGGTCACGGATGCTTATCTGTTGGCTCTAGCCCGGCGGCACAAGGCGGCCTTCGTAACATTCGATGCGAGAGTGAAGCACCTGATGGCGCCCGGCGCGTTAGTGGAAGTCCTCGGCCAGCCTGTCTAAACGGCCGCCGGCTAAGACGCAAGCGTTTGCGCCGCGCGAAGAGCGGGTCCTGGAGGACCCGCGAGAGCGGGTCCTGGAGGACCCNNGACTGGAGTCCTGCCCCACAAAAAGCTATAATCGTAAACGTACAGAGGGACAGCATGGCAACCATCTCCACTACAATCTCGTCCGTTTCAACTCCCGTGCGCACGGCCGTCGAGCGAGTCCCCTGGTACGTCTGGTGCGCCGTCTTCGGCGTGACTTCCGCCATGATCGGCGGCCAGTGGGACATCTCCTGGCACCGCTCCATCGGGCGCGACACGTTCTGGACGCCGGCCCACATCGCCATCTACTTGTGCGGCGTGCTGGCGGGCCTCTCCTGCGGCTACCTGATCCTGGCCACTACCTTCGGCAACTTCTCCCACCTGCGCAGCACTTCCGTGAAGATGTGGGGATTCGAAGCTCCTTTGGGCGCATTTATCGCGGCCTGGGGCGGCTTGGCGATGCTGACCTCCGCGCCCTTCGACAACTGGTGGCACAGCGCCTACGGTCTGGATGTGAAGATCCTGAGCCCACCGCACGTGTTCTTGATTTTGGGCAACCTGGCGGTCAACACGGGCACGCTGATCCTGATCCTGGGGATGATGAATCGCGCGCGGGATGAGTTCCGGAACAAGCTCAACTGGCTGTTCCTGTATATCGGCGGCGTGGTCCTGATCGGCTTGATGCTGATGATCATGGAATTCTCGTGGCACGCCCTGATGCACAATGGCGTCTATTATCGCGTAGTGTGCATGGTGGTGCCGCTGGTGCTGGCCGGAGTGGCGCGGGCCTCCGATAAGCGTTGGGCGGCAACCACCGTGGCCGCGGTTTATTGGCTGTTCTGGGCGGGCATGGGCTGGATTCTGCCGCTGTTTCCCGCCGAGCCGAAATTGGGTCCGGTCTATCACCAGGTGACACAATTCGTGCCGCCGGAATTCCCGATGCTGCTGTTCATCCCCGCGCTGGCGCTCGATATTCTGTGGAGCCGGACGCGCGATTGGAACCTATGGAAGAAAGCCGCGGTCTCCGGGCTCCTGTTCCTGGGCGTGCTGATCGCGGTGCAGTGGCCTTTCGCCAGTTTCCTGCAATTGCCGGCGGCCCGGAACTGGTTCTTCCACACGAATATCTTCGATTACAATGCGCGTCCCACTTGGATAAACATGCGCCATCTGTTCATCGCGCCGGATGCACTCCTGGACTTCTTGCGGGAGATGTGTCTGGCAGCCGTGGCCGCCTTCGTGACCATCAGGCTGGGATTCGCCTGGGGCGATTGGATGCGGCGTGTGCGCCGGTAACTCCCGATAATCCAATGTCCCGATTTTCAGGTGTGTTCCTGCTGGCCGCCGCCAGCGCCTTCGCCCACGTGGGCAGCCCGGATGTTTTCTACGACGGCCAAGCCGGCCCTTTCCGGCTGTTGGTGACCATCCGCACGCCCTCGGTGATTCCGGGAGTGGCGGAAATCGAAGTGCGCAGCGCCGCCAACGACGTGCAGACGGTGCACATCGTGCCCACGCCGCTAACCGGGCCAGGCGCCACGTTCGCCCCGGTGCCGGATTTGGCGCAACGTTCGAAAGACGACCCGCAATTCTTCACCGGATCGCTGTGGATGATGACCACTGGATCCTGGCAGGTGCGCGTGACGGCGGAAGGAGCCCAAGGGAAGGGCGACTTTTCGGTGCCCGTTCCGGCGTTGTCCTCCAGCACGAAGAAGATGCAAGCACCCATCGGCGTGGTGCTGGCCGCTCTGGGGTTGCTGCTGGTGGCGGGCGTGGTCAGCATCGTCGGCGCGGGCGTGCGCGAAGGGCAATTGGAGCCTGGCCTGGTGCCCGATCCGGCGCGGGTGCGGCGTGCGCGGTGGGTGATGGCTGCCACCGCGGTCTTGGTGCTCGGAATGGTTGCTCTGGGCGGTCTCTGGTGGGGCGACGAAGCTGGCAACTACGACAAACATATCTACAAGCCATTGCAAATGTCTGCCACATTGGAGAACGGCGGCCGGCTCATGCTGCACCTGACCGACCCCGGCTGGGCGAAGTGGCGCAAGGTGGACGATCTGGTTCCCGACCATAATCACCTGATGCACCTGTACGCGATCAGCCTGCCGGAGATGGACAAAGTGTGGCACCTGCATCCGGACCGGGTGGAGGCCGGTCTGTTCGCCAAGGATCTGCCGCCCATGCCG
>PKYZ01000546.1:0-14314 GCA_003132865.1 Bryobacterales bacterium | reverse complement strand
ACGGCGCCGGCCCGCCGATTTCGCAGGCGGACCCCAACCGCACCACGGCGCAATTGCCGGACGGCTCGCGCATGATTTGGGAACGGGAACCCGGACCCCTGCACGCCAAGCGCGCCATATTCTTCCGCTTCCGCCTGGAAGATGCGGACGGCAAGCCGGCGCACGACATTGAACTCTACATGGGCATGCCGGGGCACGCGGCGTTCGTGCGCTCGGACCGCAGCGTGTTCGCGCACGTGCATCCTTCCGGATCGGTGCCCATGGCTTCGCTGAGCCTCACGCAGAACGCCGGCGACGGCGGCGCGGCGATGGCCGGAATGGCGGGGATGGGGACGATGGCCGGGATGGACCACTCCGGCATGACCGGCATGACCGGCATGAACATGATGCAGGCTCTGCCGCCCGAAGTATCCTTCCCCTACGGCTTTCCGAAGCCCGGCGACTACCGCATTTACGTGCAAGTGAAACGCGGCGGGAAAGTGGAAACCGGGATCTTCGACGCGCGCGTGGAGAACTAACCGTGCGGCCGCTAAAGGACCAGGCAGTCCTGATTACGGGGGCGGGCCGTGGTATCGGCAAGCGGCTGGCAATCGGGTTTGCGGCGGAAGGCGCGCGCGTCGGATTGCTGGCGCGCAGCCAGGCCGAGCTGGATCTGGCGAAGCTGGAGATCGAGCACGCCGGAGGCACGGCGCTGCGCATTCGGGCGGACGTGCGCGACTACGAGCAGATGAGCGCGGCGGTGGAGCGCATGCGCGCGGTTTTCGGCGGGGTGCACGTGTTGATCGCGGCGGCCGCCATTCAAGGACCCATTGGACCGCTGGTGGAGTTGAAGCCGCGCGCCTGGGCCGAAACCATCGAAACCAACCTGATGGGCGCGATGCACGCCTGCCGGGCGGCACTGCCGCAGATGATCGAAAAGCGCCGCGGCAAGATCATCGTGATCGGCGGCGGCGGCGCAGCCTCGGGGCGTCCGCGCTTCTCGGCCTATGCGGCTTCCAAGGCCGCCGTGGTGCGCTTCGTGGAGACCCTGGCGGAAGAAGTGCGCGACTTTAACGTGCAGGTGAACTGCATGGCTCCCGGCGGCACTTACACTCACATGACGGATGAGATCCTGCACTCCGGCGAGCGCGCGGGGAGCAGGGAAATCGAGGAAGCCGAGGATGTGCGGCTCACCGGCGGCACGCATCCCGACAAACAGATTCACCTTGCTTTGTTTCTGGCTTCCGAACGTTCGAATCACATCAGCGGCAAGCTGATTCATGTTAACGACGACTGGAAGCGGCTGGAGCGCGAAAATATGAATCCGGAAGCTTACACGCTGCGGCGGCTTTCGAAGGTGTAGCAATGCGTGGGAAGAACCGCTCCCTGGCTTTATTTCTGTTGCTGGTCCCGGCGCTGCTCTCCGCCGCCACCATTGAAGGCGTGGTGAAGGACCCCAGCGGCGCCGCGGTTCCCGGCGCTGCCGTCATCCTGAAGAACTCCGAGACCGCGCAGGCCGAGAATGCGCTCACCGATACGCAGGGCCATTTTGCGTTCGCGGAGGTGGCGCCGGGTAAGTACGTTATAACTATCCAGCACGACGGCTTTGAAGACACCGAAAAGGCGATAGATGTCGCCGATGCTCCCGTAACGCTGGCGTTCGCGATGAAGATCGCCACCCAGCAAACCGTGGTCGAAGTTGGCGGCAAGCGCTCCGCCTTCGCAAATTCGGATCCGAATTATGTCGCGCTGCGCAACGCGATGCCCGGCGCCTCGTTCCGCGTCGCCAACCTGACGCTGAAGCGCGATACCGCCACCTTCACTTTCACCGCGGGACAGTTCAGCTTTCTGCCGCCCGTGCTGGGGCGCGTGGTGGCGGGCGTCTTCACCGGCGAAGGCACGTTTCGCCTGGAGCCCGCCACTCCGCTCGAACGCAGCTACCTGCGCCAGATTTCCGGCGAACAGGCGGTTGACGAATCCTTCCGTTCGGTGGTGTTCTGGTTCACCGACGCTACCTTCGATGAGATCAAGCGGCAGGCGCAAGCCACCGATGAAACGTCCCAAGCGGGCAATGCGTGGCACGAATTCAGGAGCCGCGCCCGCCACCGGACGGAAACGCCGCGCAGCATGCTGGAATACATGCTGCAGGATGAAGACATCCAGAACCATGAGGCGGAGATCCTGGGCGAACTCTACAACCGGAATGAGGCGGGATCGTTTCGCGCCTTCATCCACGGCAATAAGCACTCCGATCTGCGCTTCATCATCAATGCCCGGGGCGCGATGCCCTATATGCCTTCTCCGGAGGAGGTGGCGCTCATCAATTTCGATCCGGGCGGCTCGCAGGATGGCATCTGGTATCTGACGCATTTCGCGGAGGAGTGGAAGTCCGGCACGGCCCGTTCCACGGAGAATCGCCACACTGTCGCGGCCGAGCACTATCGCATCGAGACGGCCATCGGCAAGAACGATCACTTGTCGGCCACATGCGTTCTGCAACTGAAAGCGCTGCTGGCGGGCGTGCGCGTGATCGCCTTCGGATTGCTGCCGCGGCTGCGCGTCACGCGCGTCACCTACAAAGACAAGGAGATCTCATTCATTCAGGAAAGCCGCAAGGAAGACGGGTCCTTCTATGCGATCATGCCGGAAGCGTTGGCCGCGGGCCAGAGTTATAGCATCGAAATCGAATATGAGGGCGACAAAGTCGTCCAAAAAGAAGGGTCCGGCAACTTCTCGGTGGGCGCCCGCACAAGCTGGTATCCCAGCTTGAACGCATTCTCCGATCGCGCGACTTATGATCTGACCTTCAAAGTGCCCAGGCAGTACACGCTGGTGGGCGTGGGCAAGATGGAGAAGGAATGGCGGGAAGACGAGTACATGGCGTCGCACTGGGTTTCGGACGTTCCCATGGCGGTGGCCGGTTTCAATTACGGTCTATTCAAGAAGAAGTCCGTCTACGACGACAAGACGCACTACCAGATCGAGGCCTACGCCACCAGTGAGGTGCCCGATGAACTGCGCCGCTACGCCAGAAATATGACTCTGAGCCCCAGCGCGATGGCGGAGAGCGCCATGGTCGATGCACAAAACGCCATCCGCTGCTATCAGGTGTGGTTCGGAGATGCGCCCTATGGACGCATCGCGATCACCCAGCAACCAGCGTTCAATTACGGCCAGTCGTGGCCAACGCTGGTCTACTTGCCAATTAGCGCGTTCTTTGACAGCACGCAACGCTGGATGCTGATGGGAGGCAGCGCATTCCGATTCGCGGAGTTCATCCAGGAAGTCACGCCGCACGAAGTGGCACACCAGTGGTGGGGCCATATGGTGGGCTGGGCCTCCTATCACGACCAGTGGTTGTCGGAGGGCTTCGCCGATTTCTCCGCTGGTTTGTTTCTGCAACAGACCGATCCCAAGCCCGACAAGTTCCTGAAGTATTGGGAACGCGCGCGGGAAACTATCATCGCAAAGAACAACTATGGCATCCGCCCGAACGACGCAGGACCTCTCTGGATGGGCCTCCGGCTCAACACGTTCAAGAACGGCGGCGCTTACAACCGCCTGGTCTATCCCAAAGGCGGCTTCGTGCTGCACATGCTGCGCTACTTAATGTATGATCGCGACACCGGCGATAACGACTTCATCGCCATGATGCACGACTTCGTGGCGACTTATATGAACCGGAACGCTTCGACGGAGTCGTTCAAATCGGTGGTCGAGAAACATATGAAGCCGTCGCTCGATTTGGAAAGGAATGGCAAGATGGATTGGTTCTTCCGCGAGTGGGTCTACGGCACGGAGGTTCCCAGTTACAGGATGGAGTATTCGCTCGCCCCAGAGCCGGGCGGCAAGTTTATGTTTACGGCGACAGTTACACAGAGCGGCGTGTCTTCCAGGTTTGTGATGGGGGTGCCCATCTACTTCGACTTCGATGGGCACGTGATGCGCGCCGGCTCCGTGGCGCTGCTGGGAAATATGACTTCGAACGAGGTCAAGTTGCGCTTGCCCAAGAAACCCAAGCGTGTCTTGCTGAACGCGAATCATGATGTGCTGGCGGCCGAGACGGTCGTAAAGGAGATGTGAAAGGTGCTCACCCGAAGAGAACTGCTCCAACTTGCCGCCGTATCGCCGGCGATGGCGGCCGCCGGCAGCGCCGCCTCGCTCTCCGTTTTCGACTACTCCCAGGTGGAACTGCTCGACAGTCCCCTGCGCCGCCAGTTCGATACGAATCACGCCTTCTTCCTGCATCTGGACGACGACCGGATGTTGAAGATCTACAGGCAGCGGGTAGGCATGCCCGCTCCGGGGGCAGACATGGGAGGCTGGTACGACGACTTCTGCCCTGGCGCGCACTTCGGACAGTACGTTTCCGCCCTGGCGCGATTCGCGCGTGCGACCGACTCCGAAACGACGCGCGCCAAGGTGAAGCGTCTGGTTCGCGCTTTCGCCGAAACTGTGGATTCATCGGGCAAGTTCTTCGTGGATCTGCGCTATCCGGGCTATACCTACGACAAGCTGGTCTGCGGGCTCCTCGATGCGCACTCGTATGCCGGTGACGGGACCGCGCTGGACGTTCTCCCCGCAACCACGCGCGCCGCCCTGCCTCACATGGCGGACCGGGCTTTGACTCCCGAGGAAATGCAACAACGTCCCCACAAAGACGAGACTTACACATGGGACGAGACGTACACGTTCGCGGAGAACCTTTTCATCGCGTTTGAAAGGACCGGCGACCGCAAGTATTACGACTTAGGTAAGCGGTACTTGTTAGATCGCGGCTTCTTCGATCCGCTGGCCGCGGGCCAGAACGTGCTACCCGGACTGCACGCATACAGCCACGTGAATGCGCTCAGCTCCGGCATCCAGGGATTCTTGAAGCTGGGAGACGCGAAGTATTTCCGGGCGGTCAAGAATGCGGTGGATATGATCCTGAAAGATCAGAGCTACGCCACCGGCGGCTGGGGGCCGAATGAAACCTTCGTGCAACCCGGCAAGGGCGAACTGGGCGACAGCCTGCGCACGACTCACCGGCACTTCGAGTCGGGTTGCGGTGCATATGCGCATTTCAAGGTGATGCGGTATCTGCTGGCGCTCACGCGCGAATCGCAATACGGCGACAGCATGGAACGCTTGCTTTACAACGTAGCTTTGGGCATCAAGCCGATCCTGGAAGACGGTTCGACGTTCTACTACTCCGACTACCATGCTTCCGCGCGCAAGAGCTACGATCGCAATATTCCGGACGCGCAGTATCGTTGGGACAAGGACGACAGGTGGCCCTGCTGTTCGGGAACCTTTCCACAGGTTACGGCGGATTATGGAATCAGCTCATATCTGCGCGCACAGGATGGTATCTATGTCAATCTGTACGTCCCATCCTGCGTAAGCTGGAAGCAGGGCGCCACGCGTTGCTCGATCCTGCAAGAGACAGACTATCCCGCGGGCAGCGGCGTCACTCTTACGCTGACGGCCGCGCCGCCAAATGACTTCACGGTTTATCTGCGAATCCCGGCATGGGCCGGAAAGGGCACAACAGTCTCCGTGAACGGCCATCGCGTCCGCTCGGAACTTGCGCCGGGCTTTTTCCCGGTCCGCAGGAAATGGAAGAATGGCGACAAGGTTGAGCTCGAGATCGACCAGAGCCTGCGGTACGAACCGGTCGACGCCCAGAACCCCAGCCAGGTCGCTCTATTGCGCGGCCCACAGGTGATGTTCGCCCTTATGGAAACGCAGCCCAAGCTTTCGCGCCGCCAGTTGACCTCGGCCAGGATCGAGAGAGCGCACGGCGAGGATTGGGTTGCGCGGACCGACGCGGGAGATATCCGGCTGCGGCCATTCGGCTCGATCCACGATGAAGTCTATCAGACCTATTGGGATGTGGCCGTGTGAACTGCCTGCCCGCCGGGATTCCAAAGTCGGTGGTATAACAGTGTAGGAGCGTAGCGTCCGCATCGTGCTCACACGCCTAAAGGTAACGGGATTCAAGAATCTGGTAGATGTCGATGTGCACTTTGGGCCTTTCACCTGCATTGCGGGCGCGAATGGCGTGGGCAAATCGAATTTGTTCGATGCCATCCGATTCTTGAGCGCCTTGGCTGAGCACCAGCTTCTGGATGCCGCGATGTCGGTGCGAGCGCAGGGGAACCGCGCGGGAGATGTCCGGAGCTTGTTTCATCGGGTTGGTGATCGCTGCGACGAGAGGATGGATTTCGAAATCGAGATGATTGTGCCGCCGCAGGGGATCGACGACCTCGGCCAAATGGCGAAGGCCAGTATAACGTTTCTTCGATATCAGCTCTCGCTTGGTTACAAAGACGAAAGCATGCCTTCGGCTCTCGGGCGCTTGGATTCAGGAGGAGGACCTATCGTACATCAAGCGCGCCGAAACCCAACGCCATTTAGTGTTTCCTAACGACCGCACGACCTGGCGGCGTTCCGCCATCACCGGAGATCGCCGGTCGAAATTCATTTCGACGGATGTTGGACCGGAGGGCCGGGTGATCAAGATCCATCAAGATGGTGGTAGCAGTGGTAAGCCTCAATCTTTGTTAGCGGCTAATCTTCCCCGTACCGCCCTGTCCGCCGCCAACGCTGCCGAGAGTCCCACCGCGACTGTGGCCCGACGCGAAATGCAATCTTGGAGGCTGCTGCAGCTCGAACCTTCCGCCCTGCGCCAACCCGACAACTTTACAGACCCCGCGAAGCTAGCCTCCGACGGATCTCATCTTCCGTCAACTCTATATCACTTGGCGCGGTCTGCGAGTCGCCGGGAACGGGCAGCAATGGGTGAGGTCATGAACGGCCAGTCTGCCGGCGGCTCCGAGGTGAGTCAGAAAATATATAGCCAGATAGCCAACCGGCTCTCAGAGTTGATTGACGACGTGCGCGAGGTCTCAGTTGACCGAGACGAGAAGCGCGAATTGCTGACGTTGATGGTCACGGGCGCCGATCATACGAGGCATCCGGCGCGGGCCCTCTCTGACGGCACACTACGCTTTCTTGCCTTGGCCGTGTTAGCGCTAGACCCGGAAGCGCGTGGAGTCATTTGTTTGGAGGAGCCCGAGAATGGCATTCACCCCGAACGAATTCCTGCTATGCTGCGCCTGCTGCAAGACATAGTGACCGATGTCGATGCGCCCATCGAGGACGATAATCCACTTCGCCAAGTCATAATAAACACGCATTCTCCGGCAGTAGTGATGCAAGTGCCGGACGATAGCCTGTTGATGGCGGAACTGCGAGAGAACGTTCGCGACAGCGAACGGTTCAAGGCGCTGTCTTTCGCGAGCTTGCCTGGAACATGGCGAGCCAAGTTAGAAGGCACGCGGGCGGTGTCCCGCGGAAAACTCCTAAGCTATCTGAACCCGGGCGTGCCCGACTTGTCCGCCGGGCACCCAACCCCGACTTCGGACCGACCAGCGCGGAAGCGCGTGATCGATCGGTCTGACTTGCAGCCATACCTTCCATTTAGTGACACTGCGTGAGCGAGCTGACCTATACTCTGGTCACGGACGGCAGTTCCGATGCTAACCTCAAAGCTGTCCTGGAGTGGCTTCTGAAGGCAAACGGAGTGAGTTGCGCCATTCAGGGCGAATGGGAGGATTTGCGGCGGATGCCCCGCCCACCCAAGACATTGGAAGCGAGGATCAGTGCGGCGGTAGCCTTATATCCGTGCGAGGTGTTGTTCGTCCATCGGGATGCTGAGAACGCATCGCGTCATGTCAGGAGGAGTGAGATCGCGGCAGCAGTGCAAGCCGCGACTTTCGAGGAAGGCCGGCCGCCGGTTTGGGTCTCCGTCATTCCAGTTCGTATGCAGGAGGCTTGGTTTCTCTTCTATGAGATCGCTATTCGCCGAGCTGTCGGCAATCCCTCGGGGAGGGTTACCTTGCATCTGCCATCTCTTGACAAGTGTGAAGACATGGCGGATCCTAACTAAGACGCGGTTGTACGAGACGTTTCGCGAGGCGAGTGAGCGAGGGGCGAGGCGTCGGGCCAAGCTCAGGGTCGCTGATGACACAGCGAATCGCCGAGTATATCGAGGACTTCAGTCCCTTGCGCTCCCTACCAGCTTTCGCGGCATTGGAGCAAGACCTTCGGGAGGCAATCGGCCAGCGCGGGTGGGATCGAAGATAGCGCCGCCTCCATCGTCACTTAGCGCAGGAACTGCCCCACCTGCAGAGCAAGCTTCTCCGGGTCCAGATCCGTCCGGTTGCACAGAACGACGATTGTTAGCTTCTCCGTGGTGAATCGCTCGATGACTGTGCGGAACCCCATGGTGCCGCCGGTATGCCACATGCGCGGGTGACCTTCGTGGGGATCGAGAAACCATCCGAATCCGTACGCGACCGGTTGGCCGGGGTGGAGATTGTCTTCGTTGGGATTCGCCGGCCAGTGTGGCTCGCTTCCGTCGTTTAGTCTGACCGGGGTCAACGCCGGGCGCATTTCCGCCTCGCTCAGCAGGGCGTGACTTTCCAGCGCGCGATCCCACTTCGCCAGGTCTTCGAGATTCGAATAAATGCCGCCATCGCCCAGAGTCGCCGACGTTGAACTCTGGTCTGTCTCAACGAAATGGTCTCCCTGCTTGGTGTGCCCACATGCGCGGTTCGGGATCGTGTTCTTCCCCTTGATGTAAACGAGCGTGTGACTCATAAGCAGCGGTTGAAAGATGCGCTCGTGTAAGACCTGCCCGAACGGTTTGCCGGAAGCCTTCGCGACAATCAACCCCAGCACCACATACCCTGAATTGCTGTAAGCCCAACTCGATCCTGGCGCAAACTTGCCGGAGGTTTGTAGCTTCAGTAAACTCAGGACTTCCTCGTCCTGAATCTGATGCGCAGGAGTCCAGGCGTCTTCCGTCATCAGGTCTTCGTAATCCGGCAGCCCGGATGTGTGGGTCAATAGGTGGCGGATAGTGATGGCTTGCCCGTATGCCGGAAACTCCGGGAAGATTTCGGTCAGCCGCTGATCGTACCGCAGCTTGCCATCGTGCACCAGGAGCATGATGGCCATGGCCGTAAACTGCTTGGTGAAGGATGCCAGCCGAAAGTCCGTTTTGGCGTCGATGCCGGCCATTGTGCGGAGGTCGCGCACGCCATAGCCGCGCTCGAAGATAGTGCGGCCATCCCGACGCACCAGAACGGCCACGCCAGGAGACTTCGCCGCGGCCAGCGGTGCGAATATGGCATCGATGTCCCCGGCCGACGCAGCGCCGGTGCCCACGGCAAGAGCCAGCAGTAGAGCCAGCCTCACAGCTCCGCCACCAGCTTGGCCAACAGCGCCGTGCGGTCCGCGATGCGATCCACCAGGATGCTCTCGTTCAGCGCGTGCGCGCCTTCTCCCACCGCTCCGAGACCATCCAGCGTGGGAACGCCTAACGCGGCGGTGAAGTTGCCGTCCGAGCCGCCGCCGACCAGCGATTCGTCCAGCGCCACGCCCATGTCGCGCGCCAGCGTCTGCGCCTTGCGGAAGAGTTGAACGACGGCGGGCGAGCGCTCCAACGGCGGCCGGTTCAATCCGCCTGTGACCTCGATGGTGCAACGCTTATCGACCGGCCGCAGCGCCCGGAACTTGCGATCGAGCGCCGCCGCGTCCTTCAGCCGCGGAACGCGCATATCCACCTCGGCCCTGGCTTCCGCCGCCACCACATTGACGCGTGTGCCGCCCGAAATCACGCCGGGGTTCACCGTGATGCCCCGCCGCAGATCGGTGAATCCGGCGATCTTTTCGATCTGCCGCGCCAGTTCCAGAACGGCGCTGGCGCCCCCGGTGAAATCCAGGCCGGAATGCGCCGCCTTGCCGCGCACCGTCACCGTGAAATCGCCAATGCCTTTGCGCGCCGTCTTCAACTTGCCTTCCAAGCCAGTGCCCGGCTCCAGCACCAGCACGGATTGGCTTCGTTTCGCATTTTTTTCCGTCAGGGCGCGCGACGACTCGCTGCCGACTTCTTCGTCGGAATTGATTTGCATGACGACTTTATGCGGCACGGGCACTTCCAAATCGCGCAAAATGCGCATGGCGTAAATGAAAAATGCGATGCCGGCTTTCATATCGAGCACGCCGGGGCCCCACAGACGGCCGTTTTTCTGCCGGAAAGGCATGGACGCCAGTGTGCCGAGAGGCCATACAGTATCGGAGTGACCGAGCGCCAGGATCTGTCTCTTGGTTTTTTCCCCGAATAGATCGAACTCGCACACGAG
The DNA here is from genome assembly GCA_003132865.1 of Bryobacterales bacterium. The sequence continues at coordinate 4,139 of PKYZ01000546.1, read as the reverse complement.
GTGCCGTCCGAGGCGTCCGCCGGGAACCGTCTTGACGCGGGCGAAAGAGGGCGCAACATCGCCCAGCAGATCCACGAAGCGGTTCACGGCCGCCGGGTCGTCGCTGGGCGATTCGCATTCCACCATTTCCCGGATTAGAGCCACGATCTGTCTCTGCCGGGAGCGGGCTTCAAAGAGAATAGCATCCACGGCTGTTATAATAGCGACTTCCATGCCCGTTTTGGATATCAACGAAATCCGCGACATACTGCCACACCGCTATCCCATGCTGCTGGTCGATCGAATCATCGAGTTAGAAGCAGACCGGATTGTGGGCATCAAGTGCGTCACGCAGAACGAACCCTTCTTTCAGGGCCATTTTCCGGACTTCCCGGTGATGCCGGGCGTGCTCATCGTGGAAGCCCTGGCGCAGACCGCCGGCGTACTGGTGCTCAAACACATCGAAGACCGGCATCGCAAACTGGTGCTGCTGGCTTCCATCACCAGCGCCAAGTTTCGCCGGCCCGTGGTTCCGGGCGACACGCTTCGCCTGGAGATGAAGATCCTCAAGCGCAGGGCCAGCGTGGCCGTTATGGCCGGCACCGCGACCGTGGATGGGCTGGTGGTCGCCGAGGCCGAAATGATGTGCAAGCTGGCCGACAAGGAAGAAGCGGAAGCGCTTTCCTGATCGATGCCGGTTCATCCCACCGCGATTGTCTCGCCCGCGGCGCGCGTTGCCGAAGCCGCGGAGATCGGGCCGTATTCGATTATCGGCAGCGAGGTCGAGATCGGCGCCGGCACGCGGCTCATGGCACACGTTTACATGGAAGGACCGTTGCGCGTCGGCGAGGACAATGTCTTTTTTCCATACAGCACGGTCGGCGTGGTTTCGCAGGATTTGAAATACCGCGGCGAGCGGGCCGAAACGCGCATCGGAGACCGGAACAAGGTCCGCGAGTTTGTCACCATTCATCGCGGCACCGAAGGCGGCGGGCTGATTACCAGCATCGGCGACGACAACCTGCTGATGGCTTACGTACACGTGGCGCACGATGCGCACGTGGGTAACCGCGTGGTGCTGGCTAACGCCGTCACTCTGGGCGGCCATGTGACGGTGGGCGATTGGGCGGTGATCGGAGCTTCGACGGGCGTGCATCAGTTCTGCCGGGTGGGGCGGCACTCGATCGTCGGCGGATACAGCGTGGTGACGCAGGATGTGCTGCCGTTTTCGAATACGGTNNTGAATACTTCGCAGGCGGTGGAGCGGATTCGCGCGGAGATTCCCGAGTGCCCCGAGGTGGCAGAGTTGCTGGCGTTCATCGGCGAATCCAAGCGGGGAGTGATCAAGTAGATGGCTCCGCGGCTGAGATGAAATACGGTCTCATCGCCGGTAACGGCCGCTTTCCGCTCCTGGCGCTGGAAAACGCGCGCCGCCTCGGCCACGAGGTCGTCGTGTTGGCCATTCAGGAAGAGGCCTCGCCTGAAGTCGAACGCCTGGCCGCAAGGTGCCACTGGCTCTCGCTGGGCCAGCTTAGCCGGCTGATCGAGATCCTCAAGGAAGAAGGCATCACCGAAGTGGTGATGGCCGGGCAGGTGAAGCACGCGAAAATCTTTTCCTCCATCCGGCCGGACTGGCGGCTCGTCAAGCTGCTGGCCTCGCTGCGTTCGAAGAATACCGACGGGCTGATCGGCGGAGTCGCGAAAGTGCTCGCGGACGAGGGCATCCAACTCCGCGATTCGACCGCGCTGCTGAAACCTCTGCTGGCCGACTGCGGGGCGATGACGCGGCGCAAGCCGGATGCCCGCGAGGAGGCGGATATCGCCTACGGCCGAAAAGTGGCCGCTGCGCTGGCCGGCTTCGACGTGGGCCAGAGCGTGGCCATCTGCGAGCGAGCCTGCGTGGCGCTGGAAGCCATGGAAGGCACCGACGCCCTGTTGCGGCGCGCGGCCAGCCTGGCGAACGGGCGCCCCCTGACGCTGGTGAAGGTTTCGAATCGGCGGAGACATTTGCTCTTCGACGTGCCGGTCGCGGGACTGGACACCATCGCCGTGATGCGTGAAACCGGGACGACCGCGATGGCGGTGGATGCCGGCCGCACGCTGCTGCTCGATCGTGAGGAGATGTTGGCGCGCGCGAATGAAGCGGGAATCGCTGTGGTAGGGCAGGCGCCCGATGCTTAGAATCGCCCTAGTCGGCGCAGGACAGTTCGGACAGAATCATTGCCGCGTTGTCCGGCAATCAGCGCGCGCGGAACTGATCGCCGTTGTGGATATCGACCCTTCGCGCGCGACGATCGCCGACTACTTCGCCGATTACCGCGAACTGGCCGGCAAAGTCGACGCGGCCATTGTAGCCACGCCCACATCGGCCCACGCGGAGATCGGTTGCTGGCTGCTGGAGCATGGCATCGACGTGCTGGTGGAGAAGCCCATCGCGCCGGATCTGGAATCCGCCGACCGGCTCATCGCGGCCGCCGGGCGCCACGGGCGCGTGCTCCAGGTGGGCCACCTGGAGCGCTTCAATCCCGCGGTGATCGCGCTGGAAGGCCGCGTCACCCTGCCGTTGTTCTTCGAGATCCACAGGCTCAGCGTGTTCAGCCCGCGCAGCCTGGACGTGGACGTCATCCTGGACTTGATGATCCACGACATCGATATCGTTTTGAGCCTGACGGGCGCAGAGCCGGAAGAAATCCGCGGCGCGGGCGTCTCCATCCTGTCGCCCAAGGTCGACATCGCCAACGTCCGCCTGCAGTTTCCGAACGGCTGCGTGGCCAATCTGACCGCCAGCCGCGTCTCCACAGAGCGCGTCCGCAAGTTGCGCCTTTTCCAGCCGCAACAGTATTGCTCGCTGGATTACGCGCGTCAGGAATTGCTCATGTTTTCGGTCGGCGGCAACCGTCAGGTCTCCTTCGAGCCGGTTCCGGTGACGAAATCCGAGCCATTGCAGTTACAGTTCGACGCCTTTCTGGACAGCGTGGAAACCCGAAATTCGCCGAAAACTTCGGGGCTGGCGGCGCGTCAAACATTGCGGATAGCTTTGGCTATTCTTGATAAAATTAAGGAACACTCGGAGATAGTCTCTAAGTCGTTGGCAGGCGGATGGAAACTCTAGGTCGTTCCTCGGTGGAAGATCCGGCGGAATTGCATCTGCTAACCAGTTGGCAGCAGGACCGTGGACGTGTCCGCGAGGCGGGCCTGCTTTCCGTAGCGGCGCACGCAGCGGCCATCGTTGCGCTGATCCTGATGCCCCGCAGCCTGATGCAACCGCCCAGGCGCGTGGAACAAATCACTCCGCTGATTGAACCGCCCACGGAATTGACCCAGAAAGCGCCCAACAAAGGTCCCATCGCCAAGGAAGTCACAGTGGAGGCCCTGCAGCCGCGTCCCCGCATTCAGATTCCGAACTCGCCGCCTTCCACCACGCGGCCGCAGGCCAGAATAACCAGCCCGCCGCAACCTCCGCCCGGGCCCTTGCCGGAGCCGCCGCAGATTCAAGCTGGCAATCGCGACGTGCAGCCGCCCCGCGGCTTGCCCGTGGGCCCTCCCACTATCCAGCCGCCGCAAATCCAGGAGCAGGAGAAACCGAAGCTGGCATTCGAGACTCCCACCGCTCCGCCGCCCTCCGGCGGAGTGGGCAGGATCGCGCGCCCCGACACATCCGTGGACGGAGCTATCCGGGAACTCACGCACGGCGGCGCGCAGGGCGGGCTGGCGGTGGGCGACGACACCAGCGACGTGGGCGTTGGTGGGATCGGCAGCGGTCTGAACCTGCCGCCCTCGCCGGGCCGTCAGGCCAGTTCGCTCGAACTACTCAGCGATACTAAAGGCGTCGATTTCAGGCCCTACCTGCTGCAGGTGCTAGCCAGCGTACGGCGGAATTGGTTCGCGGTGTATCCGGAAAGCGCCAGGATGGGCCTGCGCGGAAAAGTGGAGGCGCAATTCGTAATCGCCAAGGACGGCAGCGTTCCGAAGCTGGTGATCGTCCTGCATTCCATTCCGGCCCTGGAGCGCGCGGCGGTGGCCGGCATTGACGCTTCTCATCCGTTTCCGCCCTTCCCGGCGGAGTACTCCGGAGATCGCGTCGTGCTGAAGCTGACGTTCAGCTATAACATGCCGCGGAAGTGAGGGGTGCGCTTTGCGCGCGAAGAGCGGGTCCTGGA
>PKYZ01000529.1 GCA_003132865.1 Bryobacterales bacterium | reverse complement strand
TCTGGTATCAGGGCGAGTCCAACAGCCGGCTAGCCTTCGCTCCCATGTACGCCAAGGTCTTTCCGGCGCTGATTGCCGACTGGCGCGCGCAGTGGCACGAGGGGGATTTTCCTTTTCTCTTCGTGCAAATCTCCAACTTCACATCGGACGCAACCGAAGAATGGGCCATCATCCGCGAAGCGCAACGCCGCAGCCTTTCGGTGGCGAATACGGCAATGGCTGTGACCATCGATATCGGCGATCCGGACAATGTCCATCCGGCCGATAAACAGACGGTGGGCGCGCGCCTCGCTTTGGCTGCGCGGGCCTTGGCGTATGGCGAAAACGTGGAGTATTCCGGCCCGCTGTTTCGACAGGCAACGCCCGAGGGTGAAGCCGTGCGCATCTGGTTCGATCACACGGCTAATGGATTGGTTGCCAGGGGAGGCGCGCTCCAGGGGTTTGAGATTGCCGGAGAGGATGGCCACTTTGTGAGCGCGGCTGCGCGCATTGACGGCAAGACCGTCGTGGTTGGTAGTGCGGGGGTGACGGAGCCGAAGTATGTCCGGTATGGGTGGGCAAATGCGCCGGTAGTCAATCTGTTTAACTCCGACGGATTGCCGGCGTCGCCGTTTACGACGGAGGATGCTATTACGGCTCGGTAAGAGGCGGATCTGAGGCCTGTACCACCATGGCCCGCAGTTTTCCGTGGGGCCGGACGACGATCTCGCGCACCCTGCGCGAGAGGCCGGGGCGAGGGTGAAGCGCTCGCAGCTCCAGTCGCAGTTTGCGCCCAGGCGCTGGCGCTTGATCTGGTCGACGTATTGCGCCTTCCACTCCCAGACCGACGAAGCACTGAAGATCTGCAAAAAGCGTGGCTGGCTCAAGAGCATGGCCGAACAGGTCTGGGACGCTAGTCTGGATGATGGCTGGCAACATGGCCAGTCTTGGCGAAGAGTTCCAGCTTCCCGTAGACCCGGCCATCGAGCCAAGATTGACGCAGTATCGTTTTTATTCGTAGGGCGAATTGCATGCCGATTGTCTAACTGTCCCCAGGTACCTTGTCCACGTCCAGCAGTCCTTTAATCCGTCCGCGGGAAGACCCACTCCTTCGGCAATGTGGAAGATTGGTTTCAGCACCGACTTATTTTTTTCTTCGTTGAGATTGAAAATCGGTGCGATGGTGTTCGCCATGGTGGTCACAAGCGCCGTTTTCAGGTCGTCTGGGTTCTTGGGAGTGAGCCCCATTTTTTTCAGACTCGCGGTCACGACGGTGGCGGCGGTCTGGGACAAGAGAGCCGTGGCGGAGATCTGGTCGGCCGCGGCCTTTCCGAGTGCACTCTGGACAAACTGATCGGAGGCGGCGATGTATGCCGGGCCGGCGAGCAATTCGTCTAATACAGTCTGCACGGCAGCCGGAGAGAGGGGTCCTGTGAACTGAAAGTTGATAACGACAGAGGTGTCCGGACTCAATTTGCCGATGGCGACATTCCATGTGGTCCCGGTGATGGGCGAAGCCGTGATGGCAGCCTGGACGCCATCGCTGGTGTAGTAATCTCCGGCCACGGTCTGCGGCGTGATCAGGGTATTCAGGGCATTACCGGCCAGTTGTACGTCGGCAACACCTCCGGTGATGGCGAACGGCGTGCCGTACGGAAGACTCACCTTGCTGCTCTTCAGGTCGGTGTAAGCTATGGCACCATTGACTGTCGATTTGCAGGCTGCGGCTGCTGCGGTACCACTACCGTTGGTTCCCGTGAGAGCCACTGCATGAGGTGAGCCGGCCGCACTGTCGGTGATGCTGACTGTGGCAGTCCGGCTGCCGGATACAGTCGGTTTGAATGCCACGGAAATGCTGCAATTCGCCCCGGCGGGGACACTGTTTCCGCAGGTGTTGGTTTGCGTGAAATCCCCGGAGTTGGCGCCGGTCACAGCGATGCTGGTGATGGAAAGAGCTGCGCCTCCGCTGTTGGTGAGGGTGACGGACTGGCTGGCACTGGTACTACCCACTGCCTGACCTGAGAAAGTCAGGGTAGCGGGTTTGACGGTAGCGGTGGCTGGTTTAGACCCTAACTGCTGCTCCGGGGCCTTGGGCTGCTGCGCCTGGGGCTGCTGGGTCTGGGGCTGGGTATGCTGCGGGGCCTGCTGCTGCTGGGCCGTCAGAAGCGATACCGTCAAGCACGCTTGCAAACCAATTGCAGCAGCTACAAGTTTCATAATCGTTAAGTAACTCACAAAATCGTGCGGGAATACAACTGATTAAGAGAATTTAACGTTGACGGGCGCCTGCCAACAAAACAGGATTGCGCGTACGGGTCTGCCCCACTGAGATCTTCAGCCGGGCGCAAAGGCGCGTCCGCGGCCGGCTTCGCTCCACCGAGGACAGGCCAGGAGGCCTGTCCTACCTTTTCCCTGTGTTACCATCCGGTTTCAAACTGGAGCTTTTCTGTGAAGACCTACGAAGGCAAAGACATCCGGAACGCCGGAGTGGTGGGCCACGGCGATTCCGGCAAGACGACGCTCACCGCCGGGTTGCTCTTCACGGCCGGGGCCACCAGCAGGCTGTTGCGGGTGGATGAAGGCAACACCATCACGGACTTCGACGAGGAAGAGGTCCAGCGCAAGGTCAGCATCTCCACCGCCATTGCGGTGGCCGAGTGGAAGAAGGCCAAGATCAACATCCTGGATACGCCCGGCTACAACATCTTTATTAACGACACGCGCGGCGCGCTGGTGGCGGCCGACGCCGCGCTGGTGGTGGTGGATGGGGTGGCCGGCGTCGAAGTGCAGACCGAAAAAGTCTGGAGCTACTCGAACGACTACAAGCTGCCGCGCGCCGTGGTCATCAACAAGCTCGACCGCGAGCGCTCGTCGTTCGAGCGGGCCCTGGCGAGCGTTCAGGAAACTTTCGGCCGCACCGCCATACCGGTGCAGATCCCCATCGGCGCCGAGCGCGATTTCAAGGGCGTCGTCGACCTCATCCGCATGAAAGCCTACACCTACACCCCGGATGGGGACGGCAAGGGCAAGGAGAGCGACATCCCGGCGGACCTGGCGGAAGCCGCACAAACCGCCCACGAGGCGCTGGTCGAACTGGTCGCCGAAGGCAACGACGCCCTCATGGAAGAGTTCTTCGAGAAAGGCACGCTGCCGCCGGAACACATCCTGGACGGCGTGCAGGCCGGCGCCAAGGAGATGCGCCTGTTCCCCGTCCTGTGCTGCTCGGCCCTGCACAACATTGGCACGGACCTGATCCTCAACTTCATAGTGGACAACCTGCCCGCGCCCACCGAGCGCGAGGTCGTCGCGAAAACCAACGGCGAAGAGACCGCACGCAAGGTGGCCGATGCCGGACCGTGCTCGGCCTTCGTCTTTAAGACTACGGCCGATCCGTTCGCGGGCCGCATCACCTATTTCAAGGTCTACTCCGGCGTGCTGAAGAACGACGCCAACCTCTACAACGTACAGAAGGGCACGGCGGAGCGGCTCGCCCACATCGGCGTGCCGGTGGGAAAGACCATCACACCGGTCACCGAACTGCACGCGGGCGATATCGGCGCCGTCGCCAAGCTAAAGGACACCCTCACGGGCGATACCTTTGCCGATAAGGGCGTGACGTTCACCTATCCGCCGGTGCACCTTCCGGAGCCTTCCATCGCGTTCGCCATCGAGGCCAAGTCGCGCCAGGATGAGGACCGCATGGGCAACGCGGTGCATCGCATCCTGGAAGAAGACCAATCGTTGCGCTTCTTCCGCGATCCGCAGACCAAGGAATTCCTGCTGGGCGGCAGCGGCCAGCAGCACGTGGAGGTGGTCGCCAGCCGATTGAAGAAGCGTTACGGCGTGGAAGTCATCCTAAGAGCGCCGAAGATTCCGTATCGCGAAACCATACGGGGCCACGCCGACGTCCAAGGCCGCCACAAAAAGCAGACCGGCGGCCACGGCCNNAAGGTGCCTTACCGGGAGACGATCCGCGGCAAAGCGGATGTACAGGGACGGCACAAGAAGCAGACCGGCGGCCACGGCCAGTTCGGCGATTGCTGGATCAAGATGGAGCCGCTGGCGCGCGGCGCCAAGTTCGAATTCGTCAACGAGATCTTCGGCGGCTCGATCCCCAAGAACTACATCCCGGCGGTGGAAAAGGGCATCATCGAGGCGGCCGAGGGCGGATTCCTGGCCGGATTCCCGATGGTGGATTTCCGCGTGGTACTGTACGACGGCTCGTACCATGATGTGGATTCGTCGGAGCTGGCCTTCAAGCTGGCGGCGCGCAAGGCGTTCAAAAACGCCATGCAGGAGGCCAAGCCGGCGCTGCTCGAACCCATCATGAACGTCGAAATCCAGGCGCCGGTGGAGTACGCAGGCGACCTGATGGGCGACCTCAATAGCCGCCGCGGCCGCATCGCGGGCATGGATACAAAAGGTAATACTCAGTTTATCCGGGCCCAGGCCCCCATGGCGGAGATGCTAAACTATCAGAATGATCTGACGTCCATGACCCAGGGGCGCGGCTCCTTTACCATGGAATTCGATCATTACGATTACGTGCCGTCCCTGCAGGCCGATAAGGTAATTGCGGCGGCCAAGGCGGCCAAGACCGGAGAAGAGGAAGAAGAAGAGTAGGACAGGCCTCCTGGCCTGTCCGTGTCGTTCAGACACACCTATACTTTTGGGTACCCGGTTGACGCCGGCCGGGCAATGCGCTAGATTTTAGGTTTCATTTCGGCTACAACGTCCGCTGTCAGCTTGTAAGTCCGTTCGAAGGATCGGTTTAGTGACCAGTCGAACCAAGCGAATTCTTTATATTTTCGGGTCCTCCGTCGCCCTGGGCATTTCAGGTTGCGGCTACAATCAGCAGTCCAAGTTCCAAAAGGCCTTCCTTCCCTCCACGCCGCCCCCAGCGGCTACGGTAGAGGTCGCCGAGCCACCGGCGCTGGAGCCGAATCCTTATCTGCGCGATGCACCGGCAACTTTGCTGCAGATGGTGCAGAAGACGCCGGTTGCGCCATCGGAAGGCGACCTGCTGATGCAGCGCGCCGATCAAGCTTTCCAGCGCGGCAAGAGGGCCTACCAGGCGAACGGTACCCAACAGGCGCGCCGGGAATTCGACGCCGCCATCGACCTGATGCTGGAGGCTTCCGAAAACAACCCCTCGGACCGGCAGGCGTTTGAAGCCAGGCTCGATGAGATGGTGGACGCGGTCCATCGCTACGATCTGGCGGGGCTGGGCGCGGGCGCGGATGTTGACCAAGCCCGATTCGAAAAGGCGCCCCTCGAAGACCTCCTGCAGATGACCTTTCCGGTGGATCCTAAGCTGAAGGACAAGGTGAAGGAGCAGGTCCAGGCGACCGCTTCCCAGCTTCCACTCTCGGTGAACGACGCCGTGCTGGGCTACATCAAGTATTTCTCGGGACGCGGGCGCAGGACTCTGATCGCCGGGCTGGAGCGCGCCGGCCGCTATCGCCCGCTGATCGAGCGCATCCTGCAGGAGGAGGGTATTCCGCAGGAGTTGCTCCACCTGGCGCAGGCCGAATCGGGGTTTTTCCCGCGGGCTATATCGAGCAAAGCGGCCGGCGGCATGTGGCAGTTCGTGGCGTGGCGCGGGCAGGAATACGGGCTGATGCGCACGGCCTATACGGACGACCGCTTCGATCCCGAGAAGGCCACGCGCGCGTCCGCCAGGCATCTGCACGATCTGTACAACATGTTCGGCGATTGGTACCTGGCGATGGCCGCCTACAATTGCGGGCCGAACGCCGTGGCCCGCGCGGTGGAGCGCACCGGATACGCGGACTTCTGGGAACTGCGCGGCCGCCACGTCCTGCCTGAGCAAACCACCAACTACGTGCCGATCATCCTGGCCATGACCATCATGACGAAGAATGCGGCGGAGTACGGGTTGGAAGGCGTGGTTCCGGAAGCGCCGCTGGAGTTCGACACCATAGAGGTGGACGCGCCGACGCACTTGGGGCTGGTGGCGGATTTGACCGACGCGCCGATGCCGGAGCTGCAGGATCTGAATCCCGCGCTGCTGAAGGGCGTGGCCCCGGCTGGTTACGTGTTGCATGTTCCAAAGGGGACGGGCGGCACGCTCTCGGCGACGCTGCAAATGATCCCCGCCGCGCGGCGCGCTTCATGGCGCATGCATAAGGTGGCAAGCGGCGAGACGCTGGCCTCCATCGGCAAGCGCTACGGCATGGCGGGCGGCAGCATCGCGGCGGCCAATGGACTGAAGCAAGCGTCGCCCGCGGCCGGCGACCGGCTGCTGATTCCAGTGGCGTATCGGCAAACCGCGGCGCCGAAGCGCATGGTCGCCACGCATCGCGCGAGGGGCCAGCGGAAGGGTCTGCCAGTAGTAGTCACGCGCACGGCTTCTAATCGGGGATCGCGCGTGTCCCGCACGGCTGGCGAATAGCGGGCGGTCTTCCAAGAAACCTTGCTGAGCCACGAGCGAATAGATAATAGTTCAAGGAGCAGTCGGTATGGTGGCTTTCGCATCGGCCCCTTGGCCCTGGTACGTAGCCGGTCCGGCGATCGGGTTGTTCGTGCCCGCGCTCTTGATCCTGGGCAACAAGGTGTTCGGCGTTTCCAGCAGCCTGCGGGATCTGTGTTCCGCCGTCCTTCCCGGCAAGCTTGATTATTTTCGTTACGACTGGAAACGAACCGGCCTTTGGAACCTTCTTTTCGTGGCCGGGATTCTGGTGGGCGGCTTCCTGGCTTCGCATTGGGGAGGATCTCAGAACGTCGCGATTTCGGAACAAACCAGACTCGCCCTGGCGAGATTGGGCATTCACGACTTCTCCGGGCTTGCGCCGCGCGAGGTGTTCACGTGGTCCGCATTGCTCACGCTCAAAGGATTTGCCTCGGTCGTTTTGGGTGGTTTCCTGGTCGGCTTCGGCACGGCTTATGCTGGAGGCTGCACTTCCGGGCATGCGATCTCAGGTCTGGCGGACCTGCAGCTAGCGTCGTTGATCGCAGTGGTGGGCTTCTTCGCCGGCGGTCTCCTGGCGACGTATTTCATTCTTCCGCTGGTCTTGTGAGCATCCATGTCCACCGAGCTAGCCAAAGATCAAGAAGCTACCGGTCAAGCGCAGGGCCGGACCGGGATCGCCTTGCTGGCCTATGTTCTTCTCGGTGTTTGCTTCGGGATTATGCTGACGAAGTCGGAGGTGCTTTCCTGGTTCCGCATCCAGGAGATGTTCCGGTTTCAGTCTCCGCGCATGTACGAGATCATCGCGTCGGCCGTTGTGGTTGCCGCCGCTTCGGTCGCGCTAATCAAGAGGCTTGGGTTGAAGAGCATCTCAGGCGAGCCGATCGCGATTCCGCCCAAGAACCTGGAGCGCGGCATTCGCTACGCAGTTGGGGGCACGATCTTCGGCCTGGGCTGGGCGCTCACGGGAGCTTGTCCGGGACCACTCTTCGCGCTGGTAGGCAATGGCGTCACCGTGATGATCGTGGCCGTTGGCAGCGCGCTGGTTGGGACGTGGCTGTACGGATTGCTGAGGCCGCGGCTCCCGCATTGATCGGCGTGTAAGGAGGAGGAAATTGGGGCCGTGGGAATAATGGAAATCCAAAAACCAATATTCCCCACTTTCCCACCGCGCCGATGGGCGTCCGGCGCAAGGAATAAGACATAAAACAAACATAAATCCAAAGGGCATCTACATAAAACACTTGACACCGCGCTTCGCGGACTTATAATCAATATCGGCCAGGATGGCAAAAGGCAATTCTGCGTAAAGGAGTCGCTATGCCGGTAGAGACGCTTACCTTCCCTGAAAGCCGGAGATTTGAACCGCAAAAGACCGCCGCGGCCGGGATGTTGGTCGCCCTGGGAATGCTGACCGGATGCACCCCGGTCTCAGTGGTTACTTACCACAACGACAACTATCGAAGCGGCTGGAACCAGAATGAGAGCGCCTTAACCTCGGCCAAGGTTGCCAGCTCGTCCTTCGGCCAGTTATTTAACATTGCTCTGGACGACCAGGTGGATGTGCAGCCCCTCGTCTTGCCTGTCATCAATGTCACCGTGGGACCGAACCAGGGCGTTCACAACGTCGTCTATGTCGCCACCGAAAACAACACCATCTACATGATCGACGCCGTGAAGGGCACGCTATTGTTCTTCAAGAATTTTGGCACTCCCGTGCCAGCACCGCTGGGATGTAACAACAATGGGCCCAATGTGGGTATCGACGGGACGCCGGTCATCGACGCCAAGAGCACGACGATGTACGTCGTCACTTATACCCTGGAGAGCAGCCAGCCGGTATACAGGCTTCACGCACTCGACGCCGGCAGCCTGGCCGAAAAAGTGCCTAACGTCATTGTGTCGGCCAGCCACTTGTTGAGCGATGGCACGACGGTGGTCAACTTTAAAGCCAAATACCAGAGGCAAAGGCCCGGTTTGCTGGAAGCCAACGGCAATATTTATGCCGGATTCGGCAGCTTCTGCGATAAGGGGGGCTCCCAGTCCCGCGGATGGATCCTGGGCTGGAACGCCGCCACGCTGACGCCGCTGCCCGCCAACCAGATGAATGACACGCAGACCTCCGAGCCCCACGGCATGTTCCTCTCTTCGGTTTGGATGTCGGGCTACGGAATGGCGGCCGACGACTCCGGAAACCTGTACTTCGTCACGGGAAACTCCGATTACAGCGGAACGACTTACGACGGTGTGGCCAACATTCAAGAGAGCGTGGTCAAGGAATCTTCCGACCTCACCAAGGTCTTGAGCCTCTTCACTCCATCCGACGTCGCGGCTTTGGATCAGGGCGATACCGATTATGGATCGGGTGGCGTGCTCCTGGTGCCCAAACAGCCCTCCGCTTCCGCCAGCATGGGAGCCGCGGCGGGCAAGAAGGGCCAGTTGTATCTTCTCGACCTCACCAACCTTGGAGGCAAATCGGCCACGGGTATTGGCGGAACTCCCGTCAGCGTCGGCGGGTGCTGGTGCGGCCAGTCTTACTTTTCCGATGGAACGGTGCACGTAGTCAGCAGTGGCGGATCGAGTGTGATTCTTTGGAAAGTGCAAACGTCGCCCTCTCTCTCACTGGTCCAGCAAGCTACCTCGGGTTCGATTGGCGGGAGCCAGGATCCGGGCTTCTTCACCAGCATCTCGTCGAACGGAACGAAGTCTTCATCCGATCCGATTATCTGGGCCATCTCGCGGCCCGACTCCGCGGGCACGGCGTTGAGCCCGGCGCCCATTGGTCTGTGGGCCTTCAAGGGGCAGCCCACGGGCAGCACCTTGCAGCAACTTTTTCACGGCGCGGCGGGCGGCTGGTTTACTCCTGGCAACAACGCCAACGCCAACATCGCACCGGTGGTGGCGAACGGCAGCGTCTTTGTCGCCAGCTACAAGCAACTTCGTATTTTTGGACTTCACTGAGGGAGGAATATGATGGAACGACTTCGGATTCCAGCATGGGTTCCAGCATTGGTTCTGACGGGGGCGCTTGTCGGCGGATGGGGGTCTCCCGGCTTGGCATGGGGTCAGACAGCCCCTTCCGGTAAGGTTGCGTCACCCGCCGCGGCGCAGCACCTGGTTTGCGGCATCGTTCACAAGATCAACGGCGCGAAGTTTTCGCTGGAAACCCGCAACGGGAAAATCGTGCAGGTGGACGCGTCGGCCGCCATCCACGCCGAGCGAAGCGCGATTCTCTATGAGGGGGTTGCCGTTTCGGCCGAAGGCACGCTGGATAAGAAGGGTGTTCTGCAAGCCGAGAACATCAATCGAATCAAGAGCGCTCGCGTCATGTGGCCGGAAGACCGGTGAACGGGTTTCGCTACACGTCCAGATTCTTAACATCCAGCGCGTTATCTTCGATGAACTTCCGCCGGCTCTCCACGTCCTCGCCCATCAGCGTAGAGAAAATCTCTTCGCTCTCCACCGCATCTTCCAGGCGCACCTGCAGCAGCGTGCGCTTCTCGGGGTTCATGGTCGTTTCGGCAAGCTGCGGATTCCGAGGGATGGCGATCAGCATTCCGATCTGAAGCCGATCAGTTTTACGGTTGTGGTTCGGAACGGTGATCGGCATCGGATTGGAACAGCGGCGCAGGGCGTGGCGACTGAATGACTCCACTGAGCGGCTCGGTCCCGGCATCCGACGTAATATTGATGGCCTTCCTGAAGTGGGATTGGGTGATCAGGGTCGAAGACCATCAGGGACAGCCCTCGTGGTGTGAGTTCTCGGTCAGCGACATTGGAAGGAGGAATCAAAAGGCGAAAGCGCGAACCGGTCCAGCTTTCATTATTCGATGCCCTGACCGGCCTCGATCAAAACATGGACACCCTCAAGAAGAGCGTCGGCCGCGTAGAATTCGAGATCAAAAGAGCATTCAGAAAATCGGGATAGCTGAACCGGTTGCTGCAAGCGTCCTTGCCATGGTTTCCACGGGTCTTGCGCTGTGCAGTAAAAACGCAGTATGATTTAAGCATGCCAAGGTACACCATCGATTTTGACAAGGAGTTCGACAAAACGCTTTCCGACCTCGTAGGGTCTACGGACGCCACAACGAAGGCCGATGTCATTCGTCGCGCGGTGGCCAGCTACAGCTACCTAAAGAAGCAGCAGAGGGATAACAAGGACGCGAAGATTGTCATCACCGACGACGATAAACTGAGGAAGGAAATCGTACTTCCGTAGAGAATGCCAGACGAGCAGAGGGTTTCCGCAAGCGATATCCTGAAGGCCGCAGGAGCGGATAAGCCGGTCACCGAGGGAACTTTCCTACAACGCACAGGCCTCATCCTGGCCGGCTGCGTGGGTGGGTCGCTGCGGTCGTGATCCTGGCGCTCGTCGGTAAATGGATCTTCTACGCGCCCACGCTTCCCGTGCCCCAACCTGGCGCGGATCCGGCCGCCGTTAAGGCGATGCTGGAAAACTACAAGACCTTGCAGCAAATCGCGCTGGAACCGTTCACCACGTTGTTCGACTCAATCGTTGTGAAGGTGCTTTTGCCCGTATTCACCAGCATCTTGGGGTACATCTTCGGATCGCTAACTGACAAAAAGAACGAAAGCTAGCGGTCGCCCTATACGTCCAGATTCTTCACATCCAGCGCATTATCCTCGATGAACTTCCGGCGGCTCTCCACGTCCTCGCCCATCAGCGTGGAGAAAATTTCTTCGCTCTCCACCGCGTCTTCCAGGCGCACCTGCAACAGCGTCCGCTTCTCGGGGTTCATGGTGGTCTCGGCGAGTTGCTCGGCGTTCATTTCGCCCAGACCCTTATAGCGCTGCACCGAGGCGTCCCGCTTGCCTTCCACCTTCACGAAGGCGAGCAGGCTGACCGCGTCGGCCTGCGTGTCGCGATGCTCGCCGCGCACCACCACAAACGGCGGATCGTTGTACTTGGCGATCTGCCGCGCCAGCGACCGGAATTTCTTGTACTCCGGCTGCGCGGCCAGGTTCACGCCGATGTGCCGCTCGGCATTCGTGGAATCGTGGAACATCACCGTCCACGCCGAATGCTCTTCGTCCGGGACCACCTCCGCCGGCACTTGCGCGGCGTTGACCGCCGCCGCCAGGCGCTCCATATTCTCCTTGTCCTGGAAATCGGCCTTGTGGTCCGCGCGCAACTCGGCGTTGCCCAGCACCGCCACCACGCTGGCGTCCCGCAGCCGCCGCTCCACTTTGTGGGAAATCTGCTCGTATTCGTCCAGGCTCAGCAGAAACGCGCGCAGTTCCCCGCCTTCCAGCGTGGCCTTGACGCCCGTGCCATTCGGGCCGACCTCCACGGTCAGGTTCTCCGTGGCGCGCCGCATGATTTCGCGCGTAAATTCCTTTTCATCCTTGATATATTTCTCGGTCTTGCCCTTCTTGATGCGGTAGAGCGGCGGCTGCGCGATGAAGATGCGGCCGCGATTGATCAGCTCGTTCATGTGCCGGAAGAAGAAGGTCAGCAACAGCGTGCGGATGTGCGAGCCGTCCACGTCGGCATCGGTCATGATGATGATCTTGCCGTAGCGGATCTTGGCCGCGTCGAAATCGTCCTTGCCGATGCCGGTGCCGAGCGCCGTAATCATGCAGCGGATTTCCTCGTGGCCCAGCATCTTGTCGT
>PKYZ01000420.1:1439-2602 GCA_003132865.1 Bryobacterales bacterium | reverse complement strand
GGCGTTGGCCACCACGATGTCGGCATTCGGAAAGGTTGGCGTACAGTACGTCTTGGCCGCCACGCGGACGCCGGCATGGTGCGCTTCCACGATGTCGCCGCCCCATATCTGCGTGGGACGGAGCCGATCGTTGTATAGGATCTGGACGGTGTAATCGACCTTAGCCATTCTGGCGGCCTCGATCATATCCAGCCGCATATCGTTCTTGAAAATTTTCACCGGGCCGGTGGTGCGCACCTTAGTCAGGATTTGGGTGTGATTGTACTCCACCGTGGGAAGCGCGGCGAGGCCGGGGAGGATCGCCTTCGCTCCGCCGCCGTAGCCGGCGTCCTGGTGGACCTTGACGCCGCTGATGCAAATTTTCAGGTCGGCGCCGAGGAAAGTCTGATTCAGGAGGATCTTATTGCCGCGGGTGGTGGTGCCGACTTCTTTGACGTTGTCGAACGCGTCGTGGTTCAGCCAGGCGTACTTCCTGGCGATCTCCGGCCCCAGCTTGCGGCCCACTTCTTCCTGGGTCATGGCGCGGTGGGTGCCGAAGGAGCCGATGAAAAGCACGTTTTCGTCCTTGATTCCGGCTTTGGTCAACTCGGACATGAGCCAGGGCGTGACGGCGAACGCCGGAGTGGTGCGGGTGAGGTCGTCGAAGCTGATGGCGACGGTCTTCTTGCCTTCGGCCAGCTCCCGCAGAGACTTCGAGCCAATCGGGGTGTCGCACTGCTCGGCGATCTGCTGCGGAGTGAGGACCGGCTTGTCGTGTCCGGCCATGTCCATGACGTGGAGGTCCCAGCTTTCGGGGAAATCGAGGCGTTCCTCGATCCACGGCGCGCCATTGGGACCGGCGAATTCGTGGGTGGGAATGACCACCGATTTGCCGGAATCTTTCAATGCCGAAACCGACTGGGATTGAAATGGGGCTGCGGTCATGGCTGTCCCGATGAGTGGAATCGCGGAACAGCCCTTCAGGAATGCTCTTCGATCGAAATCGGAATTCGACACGGCGCGTTCTCCCTTCCCTGGAACTGCATGAGTATATCTGTGTATACTACGAATCGCACGCCAACGCCAACGCCTTCTGCGTGCGAAGCATAGTTCATTGTTACCATTCCCCTGCGCCTGTCATGGTGGTAAAGTTTCCGTGAATGCGGAAGTCAGCAATTTGCCTA
>PKYZ01000420.1:0-1407 GCA_003132865.1 Bryobacterales bacterium | reverse complement strand
CGTAACCAGGTACATCAAGTTCGACAAGATCTATCTGGAGACCCACCGCGATACGGTAATGCCGGACCAGGCGACTCTGGACCAGGCCAAGAAGTTCTTCGCCGCCAAGGGGGTCAAGGTCGCCGGCGGCATCACCTGGACCATCCTGGAGAGGAACGGCGAGACCTACTGCTATTCGAACCCGGAACATCTCAAGCTGATGAAGAAGGTGGTCGAGTTCACGGCCAAAAACTTCGACGAGATCCTCTTGGACGACTGGTTCTTCACGANNAAGGAGATCGAAGCTGGACCGAGTACCGCCTCGCGCTCATGGACAAGACCGGACGGGAACTCATGGTCAACGCCGCCAAAGCAGTCAATCCGAAAGTGAAGGTGGTCATCAAGTACCCGCAGTGGTACGACCATTTTCAATCCTGCGGCTTCAACCTGGAGACCCAGCCGAAATACTTCGACGGGGTCTACAGCGGCACCGAGACCCGCGACCCGGTCAACAACAGCATGCACATCCAGCAGTATCACGGCTATTCCATCTTCCGTTTCCTCGAGAACCTCAACCACAACAACCGCGGCGGCTGGGTAGACCAGGGCGGTAGCGAGATGCCCAACCGTTACGAGGAGCAGCTTTGGATCACGCTCTTTGCCAAGGCGCCGGAGATCACGCTGTGGCCCCTGGGACGCATGTTGGCGCCCGGCATGCAGTACGACGGGCCATTGCGCGATGTTTCGGGGGAGTCGCGCCTGGCGGCCATGGCCGGTCCGGTCTTCGAAAAGGTGGATAAATTCATCGGCCAGATGGGCAACCCCATCGGCGTGAAGNNCCTTCAATTCGTACGGCGAAGATTATCTGCCCAGTTATCTGGGCATGGCTGGGATTCCCATGGATATCGTCCCGCAGTTTCCCGTCGAAGCGCAGACCGTTCTGCTGACCGAGCAAGCCGCGTTTGATCCCACTATTGTCGGCAAGATCAGGAAACAGTTGACCGGCGGGAAGACCGTGGTCATCACCCCCGGCCTCCTCAAGGCTCTCAAGGGCAAGCTCGACGACATCGTCGAATTGCAGTATACCGGCCGGACCGTTTCCACGCGCGAATTCATGGGCGGGCGCGGACCCGGCGTGAACAAGTCCGACACCGACATCCTCGTCCCGGAGATCACCTTCTTCACCAACGATTCCGGCCCACTTGTGAGCGCCTTCACTTCCGCAACCAGAACCTCGGGGGTCCCCATCCTGCACAGGGCCAAGTATGGCAAGGGTCTGTTGTACGTGCTGACCGTACCGCAGGCGCAGGGCGACCTGTACGCCTACCCACAGCCTGTTTTGAACGCCATCCGCGACGTTCTGGGCAAGGAAATGTACGTGCGCCTGGATGCGCCCAGCCGCGTCAGCCTGTTTGTCTACGACAACGA
>PKYZ01000298.1 GCA_003132865.1 Bryobacterales bacterium | reverse complement strand
AGGGCCGCTGGCTGGCACTGTTCTATTCACCAAGTCGGGTCACCAGATAATTGTATCGTTTAGCCCGATCACTTGGACAAGGTGCCGAAACGTCTCAACCCACGGGCCGGTACTCATTCGGCTCAACAGCTTGGCCCTGGGCGCGGATGGGCCATGAAGACGAAAGCGAAGGTGGACGCAGCCGGGCGCGTCCACACCGCCGCGCAAAGCGCGCCTCGCGAGGTTGTACATTGGTGAACAGAGAAACGGGGGGCTTCAACGATCACATCGGCCCCCGGTCTTGCACAGCCGGCTCCGCGGAGATCAATGCTTCGCTAGCTTCAGTTGAAGATGTAAGAGGCCTGTAGTTCGCGACCCATTCCGAGACGGCAGCGTGCGTTCAACAGTTGCATCGTTTGCCAAAGACACTGGAATCCGCAGGCGGTGGCTGTGGCGACATCGGATTGACGTGAGGCCGACATCGTAAAACGCCTCGCCGCGTCGTCAAATGACACGAGGCGGCCAATCCCCCCGACGCGCCAATGGTGGCACTCCGAAAACGGGCCGGATGCGTGCCGCAAGAGATCCTGACCGCCAACGTCGCGCAGGATTTCCGATTCCCCCTCATCGTACCAGTTCCTCATATATGGATCAGTCGGTAAGGCACGTCCGGCCGCCCGTGCGTCCCGCGCTTGTCTCGTAAGGTAGCGGTGACCAAAGCGCAGCAAGCCAATCCGCACGGCACGCTCGACTTGAGGGTCAATCGATCGCCCTTGCCCCGATGCTCTTGGATCATCCGCCAATCATGCACAAAAACGAAAGTGCGCCAGAGGAGCGGGCGTTGTCTCGGCCGTTTCGCCGCCCAAAGCATCTGGGATAAACCTTCGATCATTGTCCTCGCAATAAGCATGGTGTCTGGGCTCGAACCAAGCTTCAGGCGCGATTTGGCGTGCTCGCTCTGCTTAATGGCAAAGGAGGCCAACATNNATGAAGCGCAGATGACTGCCCCTTCCGATATTGACCACGAACGGTCGCTCCGCCATGGCCGTGAGGGCATGAAGGTTATTCTGGAGATCTTTGAGATCCCTCCGCGCTCGATCCTCGGGGTCCATACCGGCACGATTCTAATCCGGCACTACAACCAAATTCACTCTTCGTCCCGTAAAATTACACACACAGCACGTGACGGGAATGTAGCCCAAACTAGAAATGGCGGCTGCGGGCTCAAACAAGTTGCCAGACCCGCACTTGGGACACGGGAGTTCCGTTTCCTTCAGTTCGTTCATATTCCGAATGATATCACGGGGGCCCTAGCGGCTCATTCGTGTTGTCTCTGTAGGCCGCCACTCCTATTGGGCGGATACAAGCCCAACGCTTGGCACACCCGAACTTGTTGTTCCTCTTTCACAGTCAAATCCTTGACTTTCTTATCCGCCGTGTTCTGATAGGTCGTGTTACAAGCGACCCGGACCCTTCGCCGTTCTTCCGCAACTCTGGCTTCCTCGTCAGCTCGCTCTTTCGCTACACGGGCGCTGAACTCGGCTTCTTTCTTTTTACGCTCGGCTGCTAGTCGCTTCCGACGCGCTGCTTCCGCCGCATCTTTCTTCGCTTGAGCTTGGTTAGCGAGTCGCTTGTCTTCGGGAGACTGCCAGTCATCAGGAAACGAGAACTCCACGGATTGAACATCCCTCTCCGAGAACCACGGTTGCGGGAAAGAGTAGGCTATTTCGTAAGGAGAGTTGTTCTTAGACCCGCAGGGGTCCGACGCGGTGCACGGAATAACGTAGATGTCCGACGCCTCTGGCTCGTCAACACCCAGGACAGGTGGGGAATCTATCAGGATACCAATTGGAAATGTCTCAACCGAACCATCCTTTTTATGAATGGTTCCAGTAAGGGCGACGTTCAAGGTTGCACCGCTGATATTCTTCAAGACACCTTGAAACTGAGGAATGTTCTGGCCTAGTTTGCTTGAATATCGAAACATCTTCACATCACTGATGGTTACAAGCGGGATGCCGTTTCGGTCCTTCACCTCAAGCGTCTGTCCGAAGGTAAGGGTAACCAATGTCAGGAGCAAGAGTGGCGCATTTGCCTTCCATTCTAGTCAACCAACCAACGTGGACATCACGAAGCCGACTCCCGTCACTTTAATACGCATCGTGATGACGAAATGCCCTCATTATCGTGCTCTGAGATGCGAATTCCCACGCGGAGCGCGGTTAGCACGCTACCCCTTCTTCCCCAAGTCCCTCCGCTTTCTGGCCCAGTCTTCCTTATTCACTTGGCGCGCGCGGCCCACCCCCAACGCGTCCGCCGGGACATCGCTGGTGATGACCGACCCGGCCGCCAGATACGCGCCCTCGCCCACCTCCACCGGCGCGACCAGCGTGGAATTGCTGCCGATGAACGCTCCCGCACCGATCCTGGTCTTGTGCTTGCTCGTTCCATCGTAGTTACAGGTGATGGTGCCCGCGCCGACGTTGACACGAGGCCCGATCTCGGAATCGCCCAGGTACGCCAGATGCATAGCTTTCGATCCGGCGCCCAGGCGGGTCTTCTTCAGCTCTACGAAATTGCCGATGTGCGCGCCGGCCGCCACGTGATTTTCCATGCGCAGGCGGGCGTAGGGTCCGGCGTGCACGCCGCGCTCCAGCCGCGATGTCCCGATAATCGTAAACTGCCCGACTTCCACCTCGTCGGCCAGCTCCGAATCCCGGACGACGGAGCACGCGCCGATGCGGCAGTTCTCCCCAATCGTAGTGTGGCCGAGGATCTGCGCGAACGGCTCCACAATCGTGTCCATGCCGATCGTGACATCCGGGTCCACCGTCACCGTCTCCGGCTTCTCGATGGTCACGCCAGCCAGCATGAGTTCGCGCACCTTGCGCTCGCGCAGCAGGCGGTCCACTTCGGCAAGCTCCGCGCGGTCGTTGATGCCCAGCACCTCGCGCGGGTCGTCGATGCGAAACGCCGCGATTGCGTGCCCCGCCCGGTGCAGGATTTCAACCATGTCAGTCAGGTAGTATTCACGCGCGGGATTCTCCGGCCGGAGTTCCTGAATGTGCCGCCAAAACGGCGCCGCGCGATAGCAGTACAGCCCCATGTTGGCCTCCCGGATGGCGAGCTGCTCCGGAGTGCCCGCGCGTTGCTCCACCACCCCGGTGACATGGCCGTCGCAGTCGCGCAGCACGCGTCCGTAACCCGTGGGATCGTCCATCTCGCCGGTCAGAATAACGCCGGCGGCATCCGAGGATTGCTGGGCCCCGACCAGGCCTTCCAGCGTCCCCGGACGCACCAGCGGGCAATCGCCGTAAAGAATCACAAGCCGGCCGTCCAGCCCCGCCAGCATGTCCGCCGCCACCATCAACGCGTGGCCGGTGCCCTTTTGTTCGGGCTGCTCAATGAAGCCGATGCCGGGCGTCTGAATGGCCGCGCGCACCTCGGCCGATTGATGGCCCACCACCACGAAAATCCGCTCGGGCGGCGCCAGCGCCTGCGCGGTGCGCAACACGTGCTCGACCAGGTATCTGCCGCCGGCGCGGTGCAGCACCTTCGCTTTGCGCGACTTCATGCGGGTGCCCAGCCCGGCCGCGAGAATCACTACCGTCAGAGGCGTTTCCACTATTTCCTCCCGCCGGCTCCAAGCCTTCGCCGCCGGCCCTCGTGCGCCAGCCGCATGGCCACCGCCGCGGTCTGTTCCGGATCGTGGCGCACCTTCTTGGATTCCTGCAGCAGCTTGCCGGTCACCACCCTGACTCCCATTTTGAAGATCCGATCCAGGTCGTTTTCCACGGGAAGAGCCTGCTGCCTTTCGTAGCGCTTCCGCGCGGCCATCTGAATGGGCGCCACGTTCACGATCGCACAATCGATCAACTTGCCGCCCGCATGCTTGTGAATGGCGCGGATGTGGTCGGAGGCGCTGAAATTCATAGTTTCGCCCGGCTGCCACATCAGGTTCACAAAATACGCCTTCAGGGCGGGCGAGCGCCGGATGGCGGCGGAGATTCCCTCCACCAGCAGATTCGGAATCACGCTGGTGTAGAGCGAGCCGGGGCCCAGCGTGATCAGGTCGGCCTGCGCGATGGCGGCCAGCGTATCGGCCATGGGCTTCACCTTGCGAGGGCGCAGCCGGACGCTGCGGATGGGCTTGCGGCTCCTGCTGATTCTGGTTTCTCCGGTCACGCGCGTGCCGTCCTCCAGGGTGGCCTCCAGCGCCACATTGGCGGCCGTGGCGGGATAGATCCGGCCCGTGATCTTAAGCACCTCGGAAGACGCCTTCACCGCCTCCGGAAAGTCGCCCATGAGCTGAGTCATGGCCGTCAGGAAGAGATTGCCGAAGCTGTGGCCCTTGAGTCCCAGTCCGGCTTGGAAGCGGTGTTGGAACAGCCGCGAAAGCAGGGCTTCGTCTTCGGAAAGCGCCACCATGCAATTGCGGATGTCCCCCGGCGGCAGCACGTCGAAGTCGCGCCGCAACCGTCCGGAGCTGCCGCCATCGTCGGTGACCGTGACCACTGCCGTGATGTCCATCAGCGGACTGCGGCGTGGCCGGCCGTAGTTTTTCAACCCTTGCAGCAGGGCGGAAAGACCCGTGCCTCCGCCGATGGCGACGACGCGCAAAGGTTCGGAGCTAGGCGTAGGACAGGCCTCCTGGCCTGTCTAAGCCGGCTTTCAGCCGGCTCTTAGCTCTTCCTATCGGGATAAAGCAGCCGGGTGAACGCCGGGTGCTCGGCCATCGCCGCGAAATCGGGATCCTGGCGGGCAGCCAACCGGTTACGAGGTTGCAAATCGATCGCACGTTTCAGGTTCTCATAAGCCGCCTGCAAATCTCCACCCAGGCTTTGGCAGGCGGCCAGCGCGTAGAGCACGTGGTCGGCCGTGGAGTCCGCATCCAGAGCCGCCCGCAGGTGCTTTTGAGCCGCCGCGAGGTCGCGGGAGTTGATCAGCGTGATGGCGTAGTTATAATGCTCTTCCGGCGTGTTCAGCACCAGGCGGGCGGATTCCAGGCGTTGCTCGCACATGCGCGCGTGCAGTCCGGCGCGGTGAGTCACGGCGCGATCCGGCCCACGCATGGCCTGCAGAAAGTATTCCCTCGCCTCTTGGAACTTTCGCGCATGAAACAGACGCATGCCCTCCTCGAAGGACTCCATCTGGCTGGGTCCCGTCTCGCGCGGTGGCGCTGCTGAGCCCGTCTTCCCGGTCGTGGCTGCCCGCCCAGTTTGGCCGTTCTTGCTTTCCTGGACCGGAGAAGCTTCCGGGACGTTGCGCTTTTCCGCACTCTTCGGCATCGGTCTCTTCTTTTTCACGGGCATAACGGGGCCCAAAAGCTGGCGACGAAGTCAGTAAGCTCTTATACCAGACGCGCTGTTCGCATGCAAGGGGTACCGAGCCGCGGTGTACCGAGCCGGGCCCAAAGGGCACCCCGTCAGGGAGCGTTCCCCCCTACCCTCACCCGTTTTGGCGATTATCGCACACCGCGCACCGGGCGTTATACTCAGTGTCGATGAAACGGGCGGCTATATTCTTAATCTCGGTGTGCGCTTTTGCGGCGGCGCCCACAACCGACATCAAAGTGGATCAGGTAGGCTACCTGCCAAACTCCCCCAAGCTCGCCATGGTGGTTTCCCATACCCTGGCGAAGGAGTTCTCCGTGCGCCGCGCCGGCAACGACGCCGTGGCCTTCCGCGGCAAGTTGGCGGAGCCCGTCACCGATCCCGATTCCGGCGATCTCATCCAGGAAGCGGATTTCACCAAGCTGGAGAAGCCCGGCAAGTATTACCTGGAAGTGCCGGGCGTCGGCCGCAGTTGGGATTTCGTCATTGGCCCCGATGTTTTCGCGCGCGCGTTTTACCTCGCCATGCGGTCCTACTACGGGCAGCGTTGCGGGACCGCCGTCGACCTCGGGTCCGAGTTTCCCGGCTACAAGCACGCCCCCTGTCACCTGGAAGGCGCCTATCATGCTTCCTCGGGCAAGACCGGCCCGCACATATCGGCCAAAGGATGGCACGATGCCGGCGACTACGGCCGCTACGTCGTCAACTCCGGCATCTCCACCGGCACGCTGCTGTGGACTTGGGAGATCTTCGGCGGCCGCCTCAAGCAGGTGAAGCTCAACATTCCGGAATCCGGCAACGGCACGCCCGACATCCTCAACGAAATCCGCTGGAACCTGGACTGGATGCTCTCCATGCAGGACGACGATGGCGGCGTTTGGCACAAACAAACCAGCGAGCGCTTCTGCGATTTCATCCTGCCGGAGAAAGATACGCTGATCAGCTACGTCATCGGCACCGGGAAGGAGCCATACAAGAGTTCTTGCGCCACGGGCGATTTCGCGGCCGTGATGGCCATCGCCGCCCGCGCCTACCGGCCCTTTGACGCCGCCTATGCGGAGAAGTGCCTTCGCGCCGCGCGCCAGGCCTGGAACTGGCTGGAGAAATATCCCAACGTGACGTTTCACAATCCTCCCGGCATACAGACCGGAGACTACGGAGACGGCAATTGCGCGGACGAGCATTTGTGGGCCGCCGCCGAACTGTGGCGCACCACCGGCGACGAGGCCTTCGAGCATTATTTTCTGGAGCATTTCGGCGCATTCCGCAAGACCGTGAAACCAAACGGGCCTCCAGCATGGGGGAACGTGGCGCCGCTGGCGCTTTGGACCTACGCGCTCGGGCACGGGAAGAATGCCGATGCGGTGGCCGCCATCACGCAGGATTCGGTGAGCGCCGCCCAGCAGATCGTCGAGCGCTCCAGCCGCCACCCATACCGCATCAGCCTGACCTCGGCGGATTACATCTGGGGATCGAACGGCGTGGCCGCCAATTACAGCGTGCAGCTTTTGGTGGCCAACGCGCTGCGGCCCGATCCGCGCTTTGTGGCGACGGCGCTCGACAACTTGCATTACCTGCTGGGCCGCAATACCTTTTCGCTATCCTGGGTCACACAGGTGGGGGCCAACCCATTCCATCATCCGCACCACCGTCCCAGCGCCGGCTTAGGCCTTCCGGAACCGTGGCCGGGGCTGCTTTCCGGAGGTCCCAACCGCGGCCGCCAGGACGCGGCAATGCGAAAGTTGCCCAATGGGCCTCCCGCCAGGATGTACCTGGATGAGCAGGCTTCCTACGCCGGCAACGAGGTGGCCATCAACTGGAACGCCCCGCTGGTCTTCGTGCTGGCTGGCGCGCTTCAGCCGGCTCCCTGAGCTTCTACATCCCCTGACCAGAGTGCAGATGTGAAGTGCCTGGGTGTGGTGGGGCAGGCGCTTCCGCCTGCCTGCCGGCTCTCAGCCGGCTTCAAGCAACGTGGAAATTGGAGGTCGCAAATTGCGACCTCCAATCCAGCCGCGAATATGGGATACTCAACATTCAATCATCCACACGACCGCCCCAGCGCCGGCTCGGCCTTTCAGAACCCTGGATGGGAAAGTTGCCCTTCTTCGCGGCAGCACTCCGATACAGTGTAAATACGGAGCATTCGGCAAGGGAGAGTAACGTCGGGCGCTCCAGCGTACATGGGGCAAATGTATCGGCATTCCTTCCTCCACCTATGTTTTCGAAAGTTTTCGCTGTATCCCTTTCATGACCCGTTCGCCAAGTGTTCCAAAAGGCTGATCGGTAGTGACGTACGTCCAAGTTGCTCCGCGCTCAAGGCGCTCTGCCTCTTGGAAATGGATCGCACCATTCCGAATCTCGGCCGTCGCGAACGCGCCGGCCACCTCTTCTTTCAGGCACTCATGGAAATCCGCGTAAATCTCCCCCTCGCCGGTCAGGAACTTATGAAGCGGGTCGCCACCAGTCCACGAAGCCCAATGTATCCCGCCCCGCAATTCGGCAACATTCGCCAGATAATCGGCCCAGAGATCGTCAATGATGGCCAGGGCCAGTTGGCGCCCAGCCTTTTCGACCGCATCCTCACCGGCAGCTTCGACCCAGTCGCAATACTGTTCTTCGGGCAGCATCGAACGGAGCCTCCAGCCAGGCGACAGCAGAATCTCACGGCGCAAGCCGTACACTTCGCTGCGGTGATGTTCAACGGTACAGTCGTATTTCCAGAGCGTCTGCCGAATCTCAAGATTCTGGCCTTCCGCCGTACGCTGCACGCTCTCGATATCCGGGTTCGCCGCAATCCCGAATCGCACCAGTAGGTCGTCGTCAAGGCTGATAAAGAAGCGCGACGTGCCCGGATCGCCCTGCCGTCCGGCACGGCCGCGCAGTTGGTTGTCAATCCGCCTGGCCTCGTGACGAGTTGTGCCAATGACGTACAGACCGCCAAGCTCCACCACCTTCTCGCGGTCTTTTGGCGGATTCCCTCCCAGCAGAATGTCGGTGCCCCGTCCCGCCATGTTCGTGGAAACCGTCACTGCCCTAAGCGCGCCGGCCTGCGCGATAATCCCCGCTTCCGCCTCATCGTTCCTTGCATTCAGGACCGCATGCTGTATACCGGCCAATTGCAGGCGGCGGCTCAATGCCTCCGACTCCTCAACGCTTGCCGTTCCCACCAGAATCGGACGGCCTGTCTCGTGGACTTTCAGAATCTCTTCCACGAGCGCTCGACTCCGCGCCTCCTTGTCGGCATACACGATGTCGGGGAGATCATCACGAATTACCGGCCGATTCGTCGGGATCGCCGTTACGGGCAGTTTGTATACCTTCCAGAATTCCTCGGCTTGCGTCGCCGCGGTGCCGGTCATACCGCAGATTCGCTCGTACATTCCAGTCAGGCTCTGCACCGTAATCGAACCGAGGATGCGCCCCTGCGTCTTCAGCCGCACGCGTTCCTTTGCTTCAACGGCGGACTGCAGCCCCGCCGGCCATCGGCGGTTCTGGGCGATGCGGCCCTTGATCTCGTCCACCAATTCGATCGAGCCTTTCTTGACCACGTAATCCACATCGCGTCTGAGCAGCGCATGCGCATGTAGCGCGTCCTGCACCGCTGTCAGAATGCGAAGGTTTGGTTCATCGAACAGGCTTCCGCAGCCGAGAGATCCTTCCACGCGCTGGATGCCGGCATCGGTCAACTGCACGTTCCGGGCGAAATCGTCAAGCGAGTAGTGTATGTGAGGTTGAAGCTCGGCCACTACTCGATCGACGCGGTATTCAAGTGTGGAATCTTCGGCCACTCCGCCCGCTATGACGAGCGGGATGCGCGCCTCGTCGATCAGGATGGAGTCGGCCTCGTCGATGACGGCAAATGCAAACGGCCGCTGGACCAGTTCTTCCGCGCTTCGCGCCAGACCGTCCCGCAGGTAGTCGAAGCCGACCTCATTCGCAGTCGCATAGGTCACATCGCACAGGTACGCGGCGCGGCGGCGCTCTGCGGGCATGTTCTGCGAGATATGCGCAACGGAAAGTCCGAACCAGTCGTAAATCCCGCGCATCCACGTGGCGTCGCGGCGGGCAAGATAGTCGTTGGCGGTCAACACGTGTGTGCCGCGGCCCTTCCGCGCGTACCAAATCGCGGCGGGCACGGCCGCAAGTGTTTTGCCCTCGCCAGTCTGCATCTCCGCGATATGGCCCCGTTCGAGTGCCAGCGCTCCCAGGATCTGCACGTCGAACATATGCAACCCGAGCACACGCTCTGCAATCGCCGCCGCCAGCGCGAACGTTTCAATAACGTCAGCGTCCCGGCGCATACCTCGCGCAGCAGATTTGAGTTGATCGTCAGTTAGCCCGGACAGCTCTTGTCGCCGCCGGGTAATTGCCCGTAGTTGATCCTCAGACTCACGATCTCCGAGCCCAAAAAGGCGCAGTAAGTTTCTTAAAGTCACGATCCCTCTCCTTTTCGCTTCTCTTACGCTGGTCGTGATTATGACAAGAGAGAGGATGTGGGAGGTGGTCGTTGGAACAGAACGGCGGCGTCCGGTTCGGGCTTGGCCCGTGACACGTACGTAGGTGCAGGTTGCCCTGCCTGTATATCTGACCGAATGCGGCGGGCTTCCCGGGGGGTCTGCTGTTCGGCCTCGGTCGAGCAGTCGATTTCGATTGCCGTTACAACACGCACGGACGGCACGACCGCCTGCGTTGAGAGCAATGCAAGCAGCGCGGCGAATGCGTATTTCGCTACCGCTCGTGCCATTGTCTTAAGAGTCTCACAGACGGGCTGGCCGTGCAAGGCGGCGAAGCGGCGGTGACATCCCGTCGCCGCCGTGCTATCCTCACATCGGGTAAGAAGGAACCTCCGCACTCGGACGTTTGGCGTTCTGCTGGACAGCCCGCCAGATCTTTGACAATCCGCAAAAATCAACTTTCCCCCCGCAAAACACCATCCGTCCGTCCCAAACGTCAAGCTGAGAGCCGCCTCGACTCAGGAAAGTCCCCCTACTCCCATCAAAACAAAACACTTCCACGAAATTGGCTTCGTTTGTTCAAAAAGGCATCGGCACATCACCGAAGGCGCCGCGCCTGCGACTAAACCGCCCACCGTGCCGCTGAAAGCTGATCGCTGATCGCTGACAGCTCTAATTGTGTTAACATTCCGCAGTTCGGGGAGGTACGTATGAAAACCATCGCCACCCTTTTTGCCCTGGCGCTCGCCGCCGCGCCCGGATGGACGCAGTGTCACAAGCTCGCGGAGATCAACACCGGCAGCCCGGAGGGACAACTGCTCCAGAAGGCCGGCCTGGAGGAAGACGCCGCCAAGAAACTGGCCCTGCAGGAGGAGTTCGTCACTCAGTATCCGCAGCACGAGGCCGCCGGCTGGGTTTACGAGCAACTGCTGATCGCCTACGTCAAGGCCAACGACGCCGACAAGGCGCTCGCCGCGGGTGACAAGCTGGCCGCCATGCCTCCGGAATGCGTGGAGGACGCCCAGCAGACCCTCAAGGCGGCCGAGCTGAAGAAGGATCCCGACCTGGTCTTGAAATGGTCGGCCAAGACCGCCGAACTCGCCCAAAAGGTGGTCGCCTCTCCCCAGCCGACGGACGCCGACGAGGTCGAGAACTGGAAGGCGCGCGTGGATTACGCCCGCCAGGTCAACACCTATACCGAGTACTCGCTCTACGCCATGGCGCTCGGGACCGCCGATCCCAAGAAACAGGTGGCGTTGCTCGAAGCCCTGCAGCAGCGCAACGCCAAAAGCGAGTATTTTGCCAAAGCCGTCGACACGCTGTTCGTCGCCTATCAGAAATCCGGCGCGACCGATAAGGCGGTGGCCTTCGCGCAGCCTATCGCCGCTACGGGAAATCCGAGCGAAGACATGCTGCTGGTTCTCAACGACGATGCCGTCAAGAAGAAAGACGCCGAGAAGGTTCACACCTATAGCGCCAAAATCGTCGAGGTCATCAGTTCCAAACCCAAGCCCGAAGGCGTCGCCGACGCGGACTGGACCAAGCGTAAGAACACGATTCTCGGGTATGCCTATTCCACGAACGGCGAACAGTACTTCAACCAAGGGAAGCTGGCGCCGGCCGATCAGGAACTGCGAAAGGCGCTGCCGTTGGTCGAAGAGAACGTCGCGTTGAAGACGGAGGTGCTCTTTTACCTGGGCCTGACCAACTATAAGATGGAGAAAGTCCAGGATGCCTACAATTTCTTTAAGGCGTGCGCGGCCGTGAAGAGTCCGTTTCAGGCGCAGGCCACCAAGAATCTGACTGCCATACGAGCTCAGTATCACGGCATCAAATGAACCTGCTGGTTCCGAATCTGGGCTCCACGTCTCTGAAGTACCAGATTCTGGAGATGCCCTCCGAGAAGGTGCTCGCCCGCGGCCGCTTCGAGCGCGTGCGGGATTCGGGCGATGCCATCGGGCAGATTGCCGCCGGCGGCGTTCCGGTGGATGCGGTGGCGTTCAAAGCCGTGCACGCCGGACCGCAATATCGCGGCACGTTCGCCATCGACGACAACGTGCTGCGGGCCCTGGAAGAGTTCCTGCCCGCCGCCCCGGCGCACAATGCCATCTATCTGGCGGCTATCCGCGCCTTCCGGGAGAGCATGCCGGGTATACCGCTGGTGGCCGCCTTTGAGACGGAGTTCCACGCCACCATGCCTGCCTGTGCGCGTCTCTACGGCGTGCCCGCCGCGTGGCGCGCGGAGGGCGTATTCAAGTATGGGTTCCACGGCGCCTCGCACCAGTACGTGGCCGAGCGCTCGGCCGCGGTGCTGGGCCGCCAGACCCGCCTGGTAAGCTGCCACTTGGGCGGCAGTTCGTCGATGTGCGCCATCGACCGCGGCCGGTCCATCGACACCACCATGGGCTTCTCGCCGCAATCCGGCCTGGAGAACGCCACGCGCCATGGCGATCTCGACGCCTTCGCCGTGCTCTTCATGATGGAGCGTCACAATTGGACCTGCGGCCAGGTGCGCGAGCAACTCGCCAAAGGCGGCGGGCTGGCCGGCCTTTCCGGGATCGAAGGCGGCGATGTGCGCGACCTGGAACAGGCCGCCGCCGCGGGCGATGAGCGCGCCGCCGAGGCGCTCCGGGTCTTCGTCTACCAGGTGAAGAAGACCACTGGCGCTTACGCCGCCGCCATGGGCGGCCTCGACGCCGTGGCCTTCACGGGCGGCATTGGCGAGAACTCCGCCAGGCTGCGCGCCGCGTGTTGCCATGGCCTCGAATTCTTGGGAATCGCGCTCGACCCGGAATTGAACGAGCGCGGCAGCGGCGATCGCGTCGTATCGAACGGCCCGGTGGCCGTGATCGCCCTCGCCACCAACGAAGAGCTGATAGTAGCCCGGCGGGCCTTCCAATTGCTGACCGGCGCCTGCGGTACACTCGCATCATGATCGATGCCGCGGTGCTGACCATCAGCGATTCCGTGCATGCCGGTGCGCGCGCCGACGTTTCCGGCCCTGCGGTGCGCCAGAGACTGGAACAATTGGGCTGGGGCGTCTCCGTAACCGAAGTCATCCCCGACGATGCCGCGCTCATCGAGCGGCGGCTGGCTGCGCTGGCCGATAGCCACCGCGTGGCGGCCATCTTCACCACCGGCGGCACGGGCGTGGCCCCGCGCGATGTCACCCCGGAAGCCACACGTGCTGTATTGCACAAAGAGATTCCCGGCCTCGGCGAACTTATGCGCGCCCGCGGATCGCGTTCTACGCCAATGGCAGCGCTCTCGCGGGCCATCGGCGGCACGCGCGGCACCGTGCTGATCGTTAATTTGCCCGGCTCGCCCAAGGGCGCGCTGGAGTCGCTGGATGCTATCGTAGAGTTAGTGCCTCACGTGCTCGACCTTCTGGGAGGCCGCACCGAGCATCGGGATGCGCAACGTTTTTGAAATCCGTAACGTCTGGAATTGCATGAAAAGCATGGCTACACTTCGCTGGCTGCTCGCCGGGCTGCTCGCGGCCGGCCTGCTCGCCCAAAGCCAACAGGACTCCGCCAAACCCGAGACGGCCACCGAGCTGCCGCGGTTCGTGGTGCCGGTGGAGGTGGTAGTGGCCCCCGTAACCGTGGTGGATCGCAACGGCGATCACGTGGACGGCCTGGGGCCCGAGCAGTTCCATCTCTTCGACAACGGCAAAGAGCAGAACATCCACGTGGACGTGGCCTTCCCGCTCATCTCCCTGGTGATCGCGGTTCAGGCCAACGATCGCGTGGAATCCGTGCTGCCACAGATTCAGAAAATCGGCGTGATGATCGAGCCGATTGTGATCGGCGATCAGGGCGAAGCGTCCGTTCTGGCCTTCGATTCACGCATCCGGCAGATGCAGGATTTTACTTCCGATCCCGCCAAGATCACCGAAGCG
Source organism: Bryobacterales bacterium (assembly GCA_003132865.1). The sequence continues at coordinate 12,258 of PKYZ01000298.1, read as the reverse complement.
CTGAAGAGGATTCATCCCGGCAGTAGCCAGAACCGGATGATCGACGCGGTAGAGGAAGCCGCGCGCGAGTTGCACAGCCGGCCGCGGAACCGCCGGCGTGTCATCTTGCTAGTGAGCGAAACGCGCGACAAATCCAGCGAGGCCCGTTTGAAGGAGACGCTCGCCGCCGTCCTACTGGCCAATGTCAGTGTGTATACGGTGGATATCTCGCGCATGGTGACCTCCGTCATGGCCAAGCAGGACCCGGGGTACATCGACAACCGGCCTCCCGCCATGACGCCGATGCCGTCGGGAGTCCCCGCTACTCCCAATACCGTGATGCAGACGACGGGCAGCCTTGGCAGTAGCGCGGAATTCGTGCCGCTGATGGTGGAGGTCTTCAAGGATACCAAGGCCATTTTCAAGCAGAATCCGTCGGAAGTCTTCACCAGGGGCACCGGCGGCGAGCAGTTCGGTTTCATGCGGCAGCGCGGGCTGGAGGATGCCATCGAGCACCTCGGCGCGGAACTTCACAACCAGTACATGATCTCCTACGTTCCAAACAACAAGGATGAAGGCGGCTTCCACACGATCTCGGTGCAGGTAACCGGCCGTAAAGACGTCAAGGTCCGCACGCGGCCTGGCTACTGGCTGGGCGCAAAGTAACGCCAGCACTACCGGCCCGTGCGCATCCACTCCAGCGTCAGCTTGATGCCTTCGTCATAACTCGTCTTGTGCACCTGCCCCAGCTTGCCGCGCAGCTTCTCGTCGTCCAGCAGCACGGGCGTTTCCTGCAGATATAACATCTCCGGCATCTCGCGCATCAATGGATTGAACCAGCCAAGCATGCGGAGCAGCGTGCGGCCGGCGCTGCGGAATTTCGGCTCGCGTCCCGCCGCCTGGTAGATCTTCTGGATGAAAGCCAGCGCCGAGATCTCGCCCGGTCCCGCGAAATTCCAGGCTTTTCCGTAGCAATCCTCGCGCGAAGCCAGTTCCGCAATCACCGGCCCCGCATCCGGCACAAACACGAATTCGTGCAGCGAACTGATCGGTCCCAGCCAGTTGGCGGTCTTGCCCGCCAGCGCCGCGTCAAAGATGAAACTGGCGAGGCTATGCGTATACGGCCCGTAGAAATCCGGGAGCCGCACCACCATGCTTTTGAATAGCCCGCGCTCGCCTGCGGCCATCAGGATGTCTTCCTGCTCCTTGCGCAATTGTCCCTTCACCGAAACCGGCACGCGCGGATGCGTCTCCGCCACCTTTTTCGTCTGCGGCACGCCATAGCTATAGATACCCGTCACCAGCACCAACCGCTGAACTCCGGCCGCCGCCGCCGCGTCCACCGCCACGCGCATCATTTTCGGATGAAGTTGGAACTCCGTGTATGCCACGCCCACCGCGTAGACGATCGTATCCACACCGCGCGCCGCCTGCATGGCCCCGCCGGCATCGGAAAGATCGGCCGCGACCACCTCCGCGTGCGGCAGCTTTCCAAATGCCTCCGCGAGCTTGCTCGCCGTCCGTCCCACGGCGCGGAACGGCACGCCGCGGCGATCCAGTTCCATTCCCACATACCGGCCGATTGGACCGGCTGCGCCAAAAATCGCTACCTTTTCCATGATTGCTACAATAGTCTCATAATGGCGGAAGCCCTAAACACCCGCGTGACCAGCCTGGAAGAATCCATGCGCCGTGCGTTCACCGCCATTGAAGCGCTGACCGAAAAGGAAAAGAAGCTGGATGACGTCCTCGTTCTTTTGACGGAGGCGCAGATCGCCACGCAGCAAAGCTTCCAGGAGACGGAGCGCCGCTTCGAGGAGACGGAGCGACGATTCCGGGAGACCAACGCGCGCATAGATAGGCTCGTCGAGTCGCAGATGCAGACAGAAGAGCGTTTCCGCCAAACAGACGAGCGTTTCCGCCAGATCGGCGAGCGAGTCGAAAACCTGGTGAGCGCCATCGGCGCATTGCTGCGCGACAGGCCGATCTGAAACCCGCTTTGTCCGTGTGCCGCTTCGACCTTGCTCGCCGTACTTCCCACCGCGCGGAATGGCGCCTTTTCCATCATTGCTACAATGGTCCCATAAACGCCATGGCCGAGACCCCGAGTGCGCGCGTAACCCGGATGCAAGAATCCATGCGCCGTGCGTTTGCCGCGATTGAATCGCTGACCGAAAAGGAAAAGAAACTGGATGACGCCCTCGCTCGCCTGGCAGACGCGCGGATCGCGACTGAGAGAAGCTTTCAGGAGACGGAAAGACTCTTCCGGCAGACGGACAGAGGCTTCCCACAGATCGACGCGAGCATAGAGAATCCGATGCAGGCGCAGATGGATGCCGAGCGTTGCCAGCAGCTTGATGCGCGCATCGCCGAACTGCTTGCCGATATCCGTAAACTGCGGCGGAACAGGCCATAGCCCAATGATTCAAACGCTATTCGGCTCGGTCGAACAAGAGCCTACTCTCCTGGAGCGCTTGAAGAGCGGCGTGCAAAAGACCCGCGCAGGTCTGGTCACGCGCCTCGAAGACATGCTGCAGGGAGCCAAGCAGATCGACGCCGATTTGCTGGACGAACTGGAGTTCACGCTGATCTCTTCCGACATCGGCGTGCAGACTACCGAAGAAATTCTGGACCGCATCCGCGAGCGCGTGGACCGCAGTCTGGTGGGCGATGCCGCCGAGCTGGAAGGGCTCATTCGCGAGCACCTGCTCGAAATCCTGCAAGCATCCGAGCGCCCCATGCCGCGCGTGGCCCAGCCGCCCGCCGTGATTCTGGTGTAGGGCGTGAACGGTTCCGGCAAAACCACCACCATCGGCAAGCTCGCGCACCGCTTCCGCGGCGAGCAGCGCAGCGTGCTGTTGTGCGCCGCCGATACGTTTCGCGCCGCCGCCATCGAGCAACTGGAGATCTGGGGCCAGCGCACGGGCACCGAAGTCATCCGGCAGAAGCAAGGCGCCGATCCCAGCGCGGTGCTCTTCGATGCCTTGCAATCGGCGCGCGCGCGCAAGACCGATTACGTGATCGTGGACACCGCCGGCCGCCTGCAAACCAAGACCAACCTGATGGCCGAACTGGAGAAGATGCGCCGCACCGCCGCGCGTGTGATTCCCGGCGCGCCGCACGAAGTGCTGCTGGTGATGGACGCCACCACCGGGCAAAACGGACTGGAGCAGGCCCGCAAGTTCACCGAAACCTCCGGCGTGACCGGCATCGTGCTGGCCAAGCTGGATGGCACGGCCAAGGGCGGCATCGTGATCGCCATCGCGCGCGAATTGAACATCCCCATCCGTTACGTGGGCATCGGCGAGAAGGTGGACGATCTGCTTCCGTTCGATGCTGAGAAGTTTATCGCATCCCTCTTCGAAAAATGAACCACCTCGAACAGGAAACTGATGCCCGGTATCTGCGCGAAGCGCTGGACCTGGCGCGGAAGGGTGACGCCCAAGCCAGCCCCAATCCGCTGGTGGGCGCGGTCTTGGTGCGCGATGGGCAAGCCGTGGGACGCGGCTTCCACACTTGGGCCGGTGTGAAGCACGGTGAGATCCTGGCGCTCGAAGAGGCTGGCGAGCGGGCCCGCGGGGCCACGTTGTACATCAGTCTGGAACCCTGCTGCCATCAGGGACGAACTGGGCCTTGCACCGCCGCGCTGATCCAGGCCGGCGTGGCGCGCGTGGTGGCAGCGCTCGAAGACCCCAATCCCCTGGTGGCCGGCGATGGCCTGCGGCAACTGCGCGCGGCCGGAATTCAAACCGAGATTGCCGCCGCCTTCTCCGCCGAGGCCGAAAAACTGAACGAGGCCTTCGTGCATTTCATGCGCACGCGCCTGCCGCTGGTCACGCTGAAAACCGCTCTCACTCTGGATGGCAAGATCGCCGCGCCCGACGATAACCGCGGCTGGATCACCAGCGAAAAAGCGCGCGCGCACGTGCAGTTGCTTCGCCATCGTTCCGACGCCATGCTCACCGGCATCGGCACGGTGATGGCGGACGATTGCCTGCTTACGGATCGCTCCGGCTTGCCGCGCAGCCGGCCGCTGCTGCGCATCGTATTGGATTCGCGCCTGCGCTTGCCGCTCGATTCGCAAATGGTCCGCAGCGCCGCGGGAGATGTGCTGGTGGTGGGAACTTCGGCGGCGCCGGCCGAACGCCGCAAAGCGCTCGAAAGCCGGGGCGTCCGCGTGCTGATTCTGGATGGGCGCGATGGGCGCTCCGATTTGCGCGCCGCCATTGAGGCAGTCGCGCAGCAGCAGTACCTGTCGGTGTTGATCGAGGCCGGCGCCAAGGTGAATTGGGCCGCGCTCGAAACGGGCGTGGCCGACAAGGTCTTCTTCTATTACGCGCCCAAGATTCTGGGTGGGCTCGAATCGTTGTCCATGGCCGGCGGCGTGGGCAGGCGGCGGCGCGCCGACGCCATTCGCATAAACCGTACTGAGTTGCACCGCATCGCGCCCGACGAGTTCGCCGTCGAAGGCTACATCGTCAAAGAGGGTTGAATGTTTACCGGGATCGTCGAAGAACTGGGCGCGGTGGAATCCATCGAGAGCCGGCCCGCCGGCGCGCGGCTCAAGATCCATTGCAAGACTGTGCTGGAAGACATGGCCGAGGGCGCCAGCATCGCCGTGAACGGCGTGTGCCTTACTGCCGTGGATCTGCGCCCGGCATCGTTCTCGGCGGACTTGGCGCCGGAGACTCTGCGGCGTAGCAACCTGGGCGCGCTGCGCGCGCTTTCGCGCGTCAATCTGGAGCGGCCCCTAGCGCCCGACGGCCGCCTCAGCGGGCACATCGTGCAGGGACACGTGGNNTTTGGGCGATGAGAACTGGTGGCTGAAGGTGCGCGTCCCCGCCGAACTCGATCCGTACCTAGTCTACAAAGGTTCTGTCGCCATCGACGGCATCAGCCTGACCATCGCGGCGCTCGAAGGCGACGTGCTGTCGGTGACCATCATTCCGCACACTTACCGCAACACGACGCTGGGCACCTACCAGCCGGGCAGCCGTGTGAACATCGAGTGCGACATCCTCGCCAAGCACGTCGAAAAACTGATCCGCAACCTGGACTTGAAGCCGCGATTGACGGTCGAGCGGCTGCGCAACGAGGGGTACTGATCCGCAGCGTGGGGGCGGGGTCAGTTCGGCCCGGCACTCGCCGCAGTCGTGCTGTGAATCGCCAGCGTGCCATCATTCGGCGGTTCGTCCTCCGATCCGACGATCCACACGTTGCCCGGCGACGGCGCCACGCCGGCAAGCAGAATGTCAGACAAGAAACTGCCTGTCGTGGGATTCGGACTGGGCGCTACACTCCACGCGTTGCCGTTCCAATTCATCAGCAGCGTCCTCTGCTGGCCTGAACCATTCGCAAAAGAGGAGGACCCGAACGCCCAGATATCCGTCGGCGATACGGCTGTGATCCCCTGCAGACTGTTCGATTGGAACACGCTCTTCGGCCCCATGTTGGGGCTGGTCACCACGCTCCAACTGGCGCCGTCCCAGTGCTCGATCAGCGTTAACGTAGCCGCCTGCTTCGGCGGCGCGACCGGCGTGGAGAAACCCACCGCCCACACGTCGTTGGGAGCCAGAGCGACCACGCCGTTCAACTGACTCGCGCCCTTCCCAACCCTGGGACTGGGCACGGTCTTCCAGCTTGTGCCGTCATAGTGCATCACCAAGGTCCGGCTATTGTCGTTCTCCGGCCCCGTGAACCCCACGGCCCAAACGTCGTTCATCGCGTCCGCGGACACGGCGAACAGAAACGCGTCGCTCGCTGGAAGGGCCTTCGCGGTCCAGGCGGTGCCGTCCCAGTGCTCAAACAGAAAGTTCAGAATTTGGCCGCCGTCGCTCAACATGCTGCCCACAGCCCAGATGTCGTTCGCCGAAATGGCGGTTAGTGCCCTGAGGCCGGGCTGGTCGCCAGCGGGGAAGGACGGGCCTGGAAACACGTTCCACTGCGTGCCGTTCCAGCGTTCAATTACCTGTCCCGTATGCCCCTGTCCGATGCCCACGGTTCCGACAGCCCAGGCATCGGTGGGAGAAATGTCCGCCACGCCTCCTAGAAAACTGGTGTTGTCGCCGTTGATCGTGGGCGCCGGGAATGCGGTCCACTTGGCGCCGTCGAAATGGATCGTCGACTGGCCCACGGCCCAGATGTCCCTCGGCGAAAAAGCGGACACCGCCTGCAGCCCGTTGTTGAAATTCTCATTGGGAGTCGGCACGACGTGAAAGATCGATTGACCCGCGGCCTTGACTGGCAGATGTGCCGCCGCCATTCCCGCCACCAACAAGATGTTACCTGTTCTGCGATTACATACTCTCATCGCTCAACCCTACCAGTGGGCAATGCAGGTGGATGTCAAGGTGAAGTAAACATCTTGTAAAAGGCCGTGAATTCGAAGGATCGCAGGTGACATCGTGCCCTACCTGCCCACTTTTCGCAACACTTCCTCCGCGTGCAGCGCCCCGTCCGGCGTCTCTTCATGCTTGAACATCAGAAACAAATCCTTGCCCTGCCCGAGCAGCACCTGCGCGCGCGCGGCGATGGCCTCGATATCCTCCGCCGTGTAGTCGGGTTTTCGCAGCCGGTAATACACAAAATCCGCCGTGATCACCTCTGGCACCTCGAACTTCTTGGACTCGGCCAGGCACAGTGAGATGTTGCGCCCCTCCAGCAGGCGATACACATCGTCCACCAGCCACGAGGCGTGCCGGAATTCGAAGGCGTAGCGCAGATCCTCCGGCAGGATCCCGACGAACGCCCGCAGCACGTCGAGGTCGCAGCGCATCTGCGGCGGAAGCTGGAACAGTACCGGTCCCAGCCGCCGCGCCGCGCGCAACGGATCGATGCTGCGCAGAAAAACTCCGGTGGCTTCCGCCGCATTCTTCAGCCGCATGATGTGCGTGATGCGCATGTGCGCCTTCAAGGCGAACAGGAATCCCGGCGGCGTGGCGGCCACCCAGTTTTCGAGCGTCCCAGCGGAGGGCATGCGGCGGAACGTGTAGTTGATCTCCACCGAGTTCAGCCGCCGCGCGTATTGCTCCAGGAACTTGTTGGCGGGCAGCTTCGCCGGATAGAACCGCGGCTTCCATTGGGCGTAGGCAAAACCGGAGGTTCCGGCAAAGAGTCGGCTCATTGGCTTATTATGGATCTCCGGGGGACCATTGTGCACCTGCTCATAAACTGGATGCTCAGCGCGCTGGCCTTGTGGCTTTTGCCGCGCATTATTGCCGGCATCCAGGTCCGGAGCTATGGCACCGCGCTGATCGCCACGGTGGTAATCGCCATCGTGAATACGCTGGTCGGATGGCCGCTGCGGTTCCTTACTTTTCCCCTGACGCTGCTCACCCTGGGCCTATTTTGGCTGGTCCTGAACGCATTCCTCCTGAAGCTGGCATCCGTCTTCGTGCCCGGATTCACGGTGCGGGGCTTTCTGCCCGCGTTCTTCGGGTCTATCGTGCTCACCGTTCTTCACTACATTCTGCACCACCTGTTCTTCTACTCGAATGCCGGATTACTCTACTGATGTCGTGCGGCCGCGGAGTCCGGAGGAACTCGCCGAGGCCATGGGCTGGGCGTCTACCCGCCACCAGACGATCGAGTTGGGGGGACATTTCTCCAAGCGGCTGATGGGCGGCCCTCGGGCGCCATCCAATATGACGATCTCCACGGCCGCCATGCGCCGCGTCCGCAAATACGAGCCACGCGACTTGACCATCAGCGTGGAAGCCGGCATCTCCTACTGCGACCTGAGCCGCCTGCTGGCCGAGCAGCATCAGATGATTCCACTGGATCCGCCTTTTGCCGATACCGCGACCATCGGCGGGATCGTGGCGTGCAACTGCAGCGGGCCGCGCCGCCGGCTATATGGGACGGCGCGCGACCTGGTGATCGGGATCGAGTTCGCCACCCTGGAAGGCAAGCTGGTCGAATCGGGCGGCATGGTGGTGAAGAACGTCGCCGGGTTGGATATGAGTAAATTGATGATCGGCTCGTTCGGCACGCTGGCGGCCATCGCAGTGGTTAACTTCAAGCTGATTCCGCAGCCTCCTTGCGAGCGCACGTTCCGGTTCTCGTTTGCCGGCCTGGAAGAAGCCGTGGCGGCGCGGGACGCCATCCTGAAGAGTCCGCTCGATCCAGCGGCCATCGATCTGCTGAATCCCGCGGCGGCGGAAGCCAAGAAGCCGGCCTACATGCTGGCGGTGCGGGCAGGCGGCAATGCGGCCGCCATCGCCCGGTATGAGCGCGAACTCGCCGCCATGGGCGCCCAGGCCGTTCCCGCGGACGCGGAGGACGCCTTCTGGCGCATGATCGGGGACTTCACGCCGCGATACCTCGATGCGCACAAAGATGGCGCGGTGGTGCGGGTGTCATGTACCCTGAAAGAATTGAGGGCGGTGATGCAGTCGATACCGGGACCGGCCATCGCGCGCGCGGGCTCGGGCGTTTGCTACGCGTACTTCAAGCACTTCGGTCAAGCGGCCGTGTTCGCCGCGGAAACGGCGCGGGAGTATAGCGGGACGGTTGTGGAATTCGCGCCGGAGAACCGCAAAGAGGAAATGGACCTCTGGCCCGCGCCGGGCGAAGATCTGGAAGTCATGAAACGGATCAAGCACATGTTCGATCCGCAACTCTTACTCAACCGTGGCCGACTCTACCGTCGTATCTGAGATCGCGCTCGACAAGCCCCGGCAGGCGGATCTGGACCGGTGCGTGCATTGCGGCCTGTGCCTCAACGCCTGCCCCACCTATCGCGTGCTGGGCGTGGAGATGGACTCGCCCCGCGGCCGCATCTACCAGATGGCGCAAGTAGCCGCGGGTGCGCCCATCGGCCCTTCGTACATCGAGCACATCGAGTTGTGCCTGGCCTGCCGCGGCTGCGAGAGCGCCTGCCCTTCCGGCGTGCAATACGGCAGGCTGGTGGAAGCCGCCCGCGCGGAAATCGAAGGGGCCACGGTGCGGTCGCTCCGCGCGCGGTGGATGCGGCGCTTCGTCTTCGGACACCTGCTGCAATCGCCCGCCCTCATGACCGTGGCCGGCACGCTGCTCTATCTGTACCAGAGCAGCGGATTCCAGAAGCTGGTCCGGGCGCTCGGCTTCTTGAAATTGCTGGGCAAGCTGGGCGATGTCGAACAGCTTGCGCCACCCGCCGAACCGCCCTTCTTCTTCGGCAAAATCGGCAAGACCTTTCCCGCCGAAGGCGAGCGGCGCTACCGGGTGGCGCTGATGGCGGGATGCATCGCCAACGTGTGCTTCGCCCGATTGAACGAGGCGACCGTGCGCGTCTTGCAGAAGAATGGATGCGAGGTGGTAGTGCCCGGCGGTCAAGGCTGCTGTGGCGCGCTGCACGTGCACGCGGGCTTGCGGGACGAAGCGCGGGGCCTCGCGCGGCGCAATATCGATGCGCTGGTGGACGGCGGCTACGACGCGATCCTCACCAATGCGGCGGGCTGCGGCTCCACCTTGAAAGAGTACGCCGAATTATTGGAAGGAGACCCGGAGTATGCCGCGCGGGCGCGCGAGTTTTCGCGGCGCATGCAGGATGTCACCGAGTTCCTGGCTTCCATCGAGTTGCACCGCGGGATGCAGCCGCTTCCGGTCACGGTCACTTACCAGGATTCCTGCCACCTGGCGCACGGCCAGCGTATCCGCACGGCGCCGCGTAAGCTGTTGGAAGCGGTGCCCGGCCTGACGTTCCGCGAGATGCCCCTTTCCGACCTGTGCTGCGGCAGCGCCGGCATCTATAACGTGGTCCGGAACGAGATGTCCATGCGGATTCTGGAAACGAAGATGGAGAACGTGAACCGCACCGGCGCGGATGTGATCGCCACGGCCAATCCGGGCTGCATGCTGCAACTGCGGGCCGGCGTGAGATTGCACGGCAAAGGCCAGCGCGTGGTGCACGTGGTGGAGCTGTTGGACGAGGCGTACCAGTGACGTGGCGCACGCACCCTGCGTGCCGTGTCCCCACCCTTGGGGACACCTGCGTCGCGTACTGTAACCTTCTTCAGCGGCGGCGCGCCTCCCGACTTGTGAGCCTTCTGGCCCGCATCGCCGCCCTGGCAGCCGTCGTCTGCCTCCTGCCGCCCGACGACGCCCGCGCGCAATCGTCCGATGGCCTCAACCACGACCGCATTCTGGGGGGCATTCCCAACTATCAGACCGTTACCGATGCAACCCCGGCGACGCCGCCTCTCACGCCGAAGCAGAAATGGCAGTTCTTTCTGGAAGAGACTCGCGACCCCTTCAACATCGTCTCGGAGGCCTTAATTAAGCGCCGGGCTTTCGCAAGCGGATAACCAGACGCCCAAGTATGGCGAGGGCGGCGTGGCTTATGCCAAGCGATTCGTCGCGGCGGTGGGCGATTTCGGCTCCCAGAATCTCTTCAGCGACGCCGTGCTCGCCTGCTTGTTTCAGCAGGATCCCAGGTATTTCCGCAGGGATGCCCAGGCGCGGTTCGTGCCGCGCATCGCGTATTCATTGAGCCGCATCGCCGTGGCCCGGCAGGACTCCGGCCGGCAGACGTTCAACGCCTCCGGCGTTTTCGGCATGGCGCTGGGCATCGGCGCCTCCAATCTCTACTATCCCTCCGCCAGCCTGGCCCGACATTCGCCAGAAGTTCTTCGCAAATGGTTTCATGCACCGGAAGCCGCCGCAACCGCCGGTGCCGCACCGGTAGATTGCGGGCGCCCTAATTCACTCCAGCCCGCCAGGCTTACCGTAGCGCTCCAACATCGCGCTGGCTATCTCCGCGGATGACGGCCACACGCCGCCCCGGGCGCCTGCGCGGCGTTCATATTTCCCGAGCGCATCGATGGCGGGCTGGACGGGTTTCTCACACTCCAAAAAAACGAAGCCCACGGCGGCGCTTGGAATGCGGCCGATAAATCGCTCGGCGTCCACGATCATGGCGCGGATGCGCCGGTGAAGCTCTGGCACGTCGAGCGGCCGCTCCGTCGCCAGCACGCGAAACTCCTCCGCCGTAAACCGGCTGTGCCGCGTGATGTCCGACAGCATTTCTTCCGGCGACTGTCCCGGAAAGCGCCCCACGGCGGCGCAGATCACCGCCCCAAGAGGAAGAATGTTTTCATGGATTGTCACCAGGTCCACGATGTCGCGGGGTTCCCGCCGGTCGGCGGCGGCGGACGCTTTGTTCGTGGCGAGGTCCACGGGATGCAGCACATAACCGAACAGATCGTCCCGTTGCGCCGGGAAGAAGCGAAAGTCGCTGTCGGCTACCCACTCAAGCTGCGTGGTTTCGCTAAGGCCTTCCACTTCCGCTTGCCGCCCGCCCACTTGAACTTTCCTCCAGGACAGTGTAAGCCCGGCTGCGGTCAAAACCCGGGAGTCGGCATCGGCGGCGGCTGCAAGCCGCTCTTCCGAGTCCTGGAAGATATCGATATCGCCTGAATAACGCGGTCCTTGCCGGTTCAGCGCGACACCGCCGGCTACGTAGCTGTCGGGGCTGCGTCCGGCCGCAAGCAGACGGAGGGCGTGGGATTGCAGTTTAGTGAGGGGCACGGCATCGGCTCTCGATCTGTTCCGCTAGGCGGCGGCCTTCCATCCCGCCGTGCGTTCTTAAGGCTTTTGTGATCGCCAACGCGTCGGCGGGGCTCGGGTCGGCGACGGGCCGCATGTTCCAAAGCGCGCGCGCGCCGTACTCCGCAAAGGCGCGGCTGTAAAGGCTCGCGATGTCGTCCGGCTGTGGCGGCTCGACCGTCATGGTGTCTCTTTTTTAGCACGGACGGCGTCGGGGCGCAAATGCCGCCCCGGTCCGATTCAACTCCACAGCCGCCGCCGAAACCACGCGGAATGCGCGCACCGATCTCGCCCGGGCTAGTGCAACCGGCGTCCCGGCCCGATAGCCGAACATAAAGGACGTTGAACTAAGCCGCTTCGCGGCAGTTGTGTCGATCGAAGTTTAATCCGAGGCTCCACGTCGTGGCCTGGCGCCTATGGCGTTGTCGTTCTTGGTCCCCCTTCCATCGGACCGCTTTTGGTGATGAGGTTAAGGGTGAAAGGAGTTTTCGTCATGACCCCATTACGACAGCGGATGCTGGAAGACCTCCAGATCCGCAACTACTCTGCGTCGACCGTGGAATGCTACGTCCGCTCGGTCGCCGAGTTCGCCAAACACTTTAACAAGTCGCCCGAATATCTGGGCCCCGAAGAGATCCGCTCGTGGCAGTTGTTCCTGCTGAACGAAAAGAAAGTCAAGATCTCTTCGTACATTCAATCCGTATGCGGTCTCCGCTTTTTCTACCGCAACACCCTGAACCGCAAAATCGAGAT
>PKYZ01000844.1 GCA_003132865.1 Bryobacterales bacterium | reverse complement strand
CACCCGTCTCACCGCCGGATCGCCGCGTCAGCAGCCGCCGGACGCGATGCGGCTGAGGAGCGGCGCCGAGCCCGACGCGACTGCGGTCGAGGTGACCGAGCGCGTGCGTGCGGCGATGGAAGATTGACGCAGGCGGGGTCTGGAGGTCCGAGCCTCTTCGTGACGGCGAAGACCGATCCTTTGTTGGCGTACCCCAGGGTAGGCCGCGCCGCAGACCGGATAATCCAAAGGTGTTTTTAGATCGCGCCCTTTGCTGGCAACTTGGCTTCGTTGATGGTGATTACACTTCTGGACAGGTGGACGCGGCGTCGGACTGGCGCAGCCCGCAGCCCATGGGCGTGGCTGGCGCTTTGCGGAGCCTTGACGCCCGCCGGCCTTTTCCGATTGTCCATGGGTCACACTGACCCTACTGCGGACCGGCTGGGGGAATGGCGCACAGATTCTCAGCCGTCACAAGTGGTCCGGGCGCTCACGCCTTCAAGAGGCTACCACCGAAGTGGGCCGCTTCTTCAGCACAGAATCGCGAATGTCACGCCTGTTCGTCGAGCTGTTTCAGGGATTTTCCGTCCTTGGTTTTCCACGCGATAAGTCCGTTCGCGCTACCTCCGTGGATGACGGCCGCTGCCGCGGATGGGCTCGAAAACTCGACGTCCTTGGTGAAGACCAATAACTGGTCCTTCTTAATCAGGGTTCCATCGTCAATGAGCTGTTGGCGCTGGGCTACCACGTAAGGGTAGGTCTCGGCAGAGGGGCGCTGTTCCAGGACGGCGGTGGATCCGTGAAAGACGACGAAGCCATCGGCGGTGCGCTGGCCTCGCGCTTCGGCGCCCTTGATGCGGCAAAACAGGACCCCGCCGGGCTGAGCAATCGCGGTGGGCTGAGCGATCGGCGCGAGAATATCGGAGCCGAGGACAGGAAGGAGTTGCCGAATGCGGGCGAGGAACACCTCCATGTCCTCGCGGTCTGATTCGGGGAGCTTCGCGCCGCCAGACTGATTCTGTTCGAGAGTGAACCTGTTGACCTGAGCTGCTTCGGCGAGGAGGCGGCTCTCCAGATACCTGACATGGGCCTTGGTCAAGTTCTCATCCTTGCTGACGAAAACGATGGCTGAAACCCAAAACTCCTTTGTCTTGTGCTGCTTCAATCGCTCGCGAATGATCTCGGCCTCGCCGATATAGGCGCGGAGTGCGTTGGTGACAGGGTCGTTGCCAACCAGGATATAAACTCCGGCCTTATCGAGTTCCTCGCGAGCCAGAAGTTCCTCTAGTTCGGTCCGGGGCGCGGCGACAGCCTTGCCAGTCCAGTTCGAGATTTCGGCGGTGCGTAGGCTCTTCGCATCTCCGCGCGGAAGGAAGAGTTTGATAGTCGCCGATGTCATGTGCTCCATATTGCCGGACGTTCTTGTGGCCCATGCTGCTGACCCAGACAGGTTTGCAAAGTCCGGGTGCTGGAACCCTGCTGGATCGGCCGCAGGAACCTCCTCGATTAGATCTCAGTTCGCCATGCCAGTCAAGCGATCCGAACGGGTTCGTTCCAGGACGGGTAACTACTTGCCACGCGAGCCGCCCCTAAACGCCCCGACGGCGTATTCCTGACCCGGAACCAACGGACTGCTTGATTTCCCACCACCAAGCCGCCAATCACGTGGAGCGGCAGTCGTGTAGACTGCAAGAAAGGGGCGGAACCTGTATGGGTGAAGATGACATCAAGTGGATCCCGATCAACGAACTGAAAAGGGAAGAAGGGGCTGACGAACTCGTCAATTCGCCGGACATGGAGCCTTACGTTCGTCTTGCCATGACCCTAATGACCGGGGCGGACCCAGCGCCAAACTTCGAAGAAATAGCTCGGCTGCCTCTGGAAAAGAGATATGTTTGGCGCGTCGCCTCGGCGCTCAAATGGGGGTTCGCCGATTTCGACGACTTGAGTGTGACCGCGGACCGGGACACTCTGCCGGCGCAGGATTTGGCTAAGGTGATCGATCTCCTACGGCTTCGGCCGATCCAGTTTTGCATTTTTCTGAAAACGCTGGTTGGCGCGCAAGAGATGAAGCGAATGATGATCGAAGCCATCGTGACCGCCGGACGTGGAGGCGCTTAGGCTCCGCAAAACCCACGGCGCCGGCACTGGCCGCCCCGTAGGCTGGCGCAAATAGCTCATGAGCATGCCTGGAGCGCGTCGCGCAGCCCGACGCCGGTGGCCCGTTCCGGCGCCCCGCCGCCCGTTGTCCATCGCCCGCCGCCCGTTGCCCGTCGCCGCGACCGCCAGCGTGCAGATGGCCGACGTGATCGGCGACGAGACGCCTGTCCGAGGCCAGGCATTCATCCGCCGCCAAGCCGCCGCCTTTTCCCCGCACGGCAACACTGTTGAAGCCTGACGATTTAGCACATACCGCGGCGCGATGGCCGGTGGACGTGCTCGGAACGCCGGCGTAGCCGTCGTCCTCGTCGCCGGGAACCCTTACCACGCCTGAGATTACCAACGGCTGGAGCGACCCGCAAAATGCACAACCGTTGATCGAAGAGGGTCCGGATGTCGAGGTGGCAAAGGTAGATTGAACGGATCAGCGTGGGTTTACGCGTCCACCACGACGTTCAAACCTTCGAAGTCGGCCAATCCCATTTTCAGCAGAGAGGTCACCCGCCAGATGATGGTTCACCGCCTGCCGTCGATACAGAGCATACTGGAGATCGTCAGAACGTTTAACCCTTAGCGAAGTCAAGACATCACTGAGAAGCTTGGCACATGGGACTAAAAGCAGAATCACCATGACGTTACTGATAGTGCTGGCGAACGCCGGTACACCGACCAGACTGAGTACCGTCATGACCGAACATCTCATTGTATGCTTTCCTTTGCCGCTGTACGCTGCTCCTACGTCTGATCGTAAGTGTCGATTTCGTACTCGGTCAACTTTGGTTGAGCCGTGATGCGCTAGTACGGTACTGGAACGATGATTTGCACGATCCCAGAAGTCCGACCCGGCGCTGTCGAGCCATTGTAGGTCGCTTTTCGTGCAATTTCAACAAAACCGCACATAATGCACGCCCCCAAATGGGGGGTACGGACCGTATCGGTCGCCAAGCCGGCTTGAATCAGGACTTCTGGTACCTATGTGGTCCCGGAACGGTTTCGTGACTGGCAGTGGCGCACTTCCCAGCATGCTATATTGAGAGCTGCAACTATGAATACCCGTCCTTTCTTTCGAAACCGGGTCCCCCTGCCAGCTAAACAAAAACTCCCCGACTCCTAACCCGGCATAGCCGGAACCAAACAGGTTCTACTATGATGCCTGAATGGGCTTGACGCTGCTGACGGAACGCTACGCCCCGCAGATCGCGGGTGTTCTCT
>PKYZ01000865.1 GCA_003132865.1 Bryobacterales bacterium | reverse complement strand
AGGCAGAATGCCGGCCCCGTCGGGGCTTTCAGCGATAATGGATGTCATGGCCCTGCGGGTGTTCGTTTCCTATGCTACGCGCGAGAATCAGATCCTCGCATTGCGGCGCCAAACGCTCGCGAGTTACCAGACCGGGTCTACAGGTCTACGTTCCACCTGCATCCACAAGATCGTCCTCCCCGTCTGCCAAGCTCGATGAGGCCGGATTGAAACTCGTCCCTGTAGGATTGCTGGCGCTTGCCAAAAAATAGAGAAAGGCTCGCAACCATCGATACGAGTTGCCTGTGCGCTCTTGAGCATATGGGCCTTTTCTCTGAAGTTTCTGTCTTGTTTGACCGAATCTACATACCCAAACGGATTCGGGAGGAGTTCAACAAGGAACCGAAATCGAGGAAGATGCTTGGCCGGATTCTGAGCGGGCAAGCAATATTTGTGCGCTGCAACATCGCCGACGAAGAGTGTCCGGATCCTACTGACGGAACTTGCGCCGCAGCGCGCCAAGCCCAGGGCACACGAAGGCGAGGCCGAGGCGGTGATTCACGCCGCACAGATTGGAGCGCCCGCCGTCATCATAGATGACAGGCGAGCCAGGAAGTGGGCAGAGCGCCGCGGCTTACGGTGTTATGGAACGCCGTGGGTCCTGCGCACGCTGAGGACCCTGGATCTCATCCCGGCGATTCGCCCCAAGATAGCCACCCGGCAGAGGCACGGTCTTTGGCTCCCGAAGCCGGATGTCGTCGAACTCTTGGCCGAATTCGGCGAAGACGCCAACGGGAAGTAGACCATTGCCGCAAGGCGAAATGGCGGACGGGTTGGGCGTTGGTTTGGCAGGACTGCACCGCCGCCGAAAGGGCTGACTTACGAAATACGCGTAATTACGATGCGGACTTGGCCAACAGAAAAGCCTTCGGCATCTGGTGCACATCCTGCAACCGGTGGCTGGTCCGGTAGGATTATCCGGCAGCACGACCACGATGCAATACTTCGCGCAACACGTACCGGCCGCCATCGAGCCGACGGCCAGCGAGGCGACGATAAGGATCCGCTACATTCCCGGCGTCCATCATTCAAAAGATCGAATCCCAACACAGCGTCTACAAGGCCGTGGCGCAGTACGTAGTGTGGCTCGTCGTCAACGCGGATAAACGGAGTGGCAAAATAGAGCTGGCCTGTCGTCAAGTCCCGCTCGATGCCCAGGAGCCGAAGGGGTAGGGTGCCCGGTCACGCGCCAACCGGTGTGCCAGCGTCAAAAAGCACTTGACTTACGAATTACGTGTAATTATAATACCCGTATGGCCCCCTCCGCCGCCCCCCAGCTCACCATGCGCCAGGCCCTCGCCATCCCCGCCTTCCGCAAGCTCTGGCTGGCGACCCTGGTCAGCATCTTCGGCGATTTCCTGGCGCTCTACGCCATCTTCAGCGAGATGACCTTCCGCATGCACGCGTCCGCGCGCGCTATTACCCTGGTGACCGTCTTCTTCCTGCTGCCCCTGGCCTTCGTCGGACCCGTGGCCGGCGTCTTCGTCGATCGCTGGCATCCCCGGCGCACCATGGTGGCCAGCGACATCGCCCGCGCCATCCTGGTGCTCGGACTGGTCTTCGCGCACGCGCCCTGGCACATCTACGCCGTGTTCCTGGCCCTCAGCACGTTCTCCAGCTTCTTCACCCCCGCGCGATCGGTCGCCTTGCCGCAGATTGTGCCGCTCAACGGATTGATGGGCGCTAACGCGTTGATCCAGCAGACGGTGCAGATCCTGCAAATGGGCAGCCCGGTCCTGGCCGGCGCGCTGGCCGGATGGGCCGGGCCAAGCTCCTGTTACTACCTGGATAGCGCCAGCTTTGTATTCTCGGGCCTTGTAATCGCCACCATCGCTATCCCTGCGCGGCCGGCCCACGCGAACCGGGAAGTCAAGCCGATTTTGCGCGACCTGCTCTCCGGCGTGCGCTTCATTTTTGGCCATCCTGTGATCGGCTTCGTGATCCTGTCGATCGCCGCCGGGACGTTCGCCATCAGCGCGTTCGGCTCCCTGATCGCCCTGTATGTGCGGGACGTGCTGCACGCCAATTCGTATCTGTTCGGCGCGTTGGGATCGGCCATCGGCGCCGGCATGCTGGCTGGCGGGCTTGTCGTGACGCCGCTGGCCCGCCGCATCCAACAGAAGGCGCACCTGATCACCGTGGGAATCCTGTTGTGCGGCTTCTGCATAGCCGCCATCGCGTGGATACCAAACAGCGCGGCTGCGCTGGCCGGCTGCGTTGGTATCGGCATCGGCGCATCGTTGCTGACGATCGCCGCCGTGACTTTGTTGCAGGGGCAGGTCCCCGCCGAAATGCGCGGGCGCGTGAGCAGCAGTTCCATGTCGCTCATCTCGATATCCCAGGGCGTCGCGCTGCTGTTCGCCGGCGACCTGGCATCCCGGCTCGGCATCGCCACAGTTTTCTACGGCAGTGCGGCGCTGCTGCTGCTCATTGCCATAGCCGGTACGTTCCGGCTCAGGAAGCCGCTCGCAGTGGCGAAAGCCCAGGCGGTTTGAAAGGAGTGCAATCTCATGAAAAAGACGTTTGAGTTCGGATCCGGCCCGCTTCGCGGAAAAGTCGGGATCATAGCCGAACGCAAAGACGGCAAAGACCTCCTGAAGGACCTGCTCGGCCAGTTCAGCAAAGGCGATGGCCGCGGCAACGTGGTGATGGTCCGCATAAACGACGACGCCCTGGCGCGCATCGACCAGTTGGTGGAGGCCAGCCTGTTCGGCAGCCGCTCGGAGTGCGCCGCCTTTCTGATCGGCGCCGGCATCGCCAGCCAGAAGGAGCTGTTCGACCGCCTCGGCGCTCACACCGACGAGATCCGCAAGCTCAAAGAGCAGCTTCGGCAGGTCGCGCTGGATGCCCTGAAGCCGCACGAGTAGAACGCCCGATTACCAAACGAACCCAATTTGCCCCTTTGTTTGCAACAAATCTCAAGCGACAAGCCAACTCCGCCAGCCGCCCGCTCCGCCTGCGAACGCCGCCACCGCACTGCGGCATGGCCGACGCGGCCGCGCTCACCCCGGCCAGCCCCAGTGATCGAACCGCCGCCGGGCCATGCCGCCCCGCAATGTGCGCGCCCGTATGCACTCCGACAGAAATATTCGACTTTTTATTTTTTTGCTATTGCCTCTGCGCGAAAAAAGGTTATTCTATGGATGATTGTGCCCCGACAACAGGAGGCGTTCATAATGTTTGACAGTTACAAGCTCTCTGCCAACGACGAAGAAGATATGGAAGACTTTCAGGACTACGACGACGAAGAACATCCGAACCTGACCTCGAAGCTCGACGAATTCGACGACGAAGACGAAGAGGACGAGGAAGAAGAAATCGTGGTGGTTGCCGCTGTGGAAGCGCCACCGCCAGCGCCGGCTCCAGCCGGACCGCCGCCGGATGCCCCTGCGGCCGAAGCGCCCAAAAAGGCGGCCAAGAAGGCCACGCAGGCGGCTGCCAAGAAGGTCCCGGCCAAAACGGCGGTGAAAGCGCCGGCCAAGCCTGCGGCTAAGGCGGCCCCGGCTAAGGCGGCCCCGGCGAAGAAAGCCCCGGCCAAGAAAGCCCCGGCCAAGAAGGCCCCGGCCAAGAAGGCCCCGGTAAAGAAGGCAGCAGCCAAGAAGGCCCCGGCCAAAAAAGCCCCGGCCAAAAAGGCAGCGGCCAAGAAAGCGCCGGCCAAGGTAGCCGCAAAGAAGGCGCCTGCAAAGGCCGCCAAGAAAGCGCCAGCCAAGANNAAGCGCCAGCCAAGAAAGCGCCGGCCAAAAAAGCCGCCAAGAAAAAGAGCGGAAAGAAGTAGCCGCGGCCTATTTGTTCACGACCGTCCGGCAGCGTTCGAATAGTTCCAGTAACGCTTCGGCGTATTCTTCGGCAGACCGGCCAGCCGGTTTGCCGGAGAATCCCGCTGCGGTGTTCCCCTTCCCGTAGCTTGTCGTTACCGCTATAAACTTCGTCAGCTCCAGGGCTATCTCGTCCTTGGTTCTTGCTGGAGGCGCTGGGGGCGTCACGGTTTCCTGGGTTTCTTCGGGCATGTTGCTGGTTTTCCTCCGGGGTGTGATACAACTCTAGAGTACAGCATTTCCATGCCGCTCACCGCCTGCCGGCATGTCCGCAAAATGCGCGGCGGGGCCCAGTCCCACCTGCTGGAAGCGGACGACGGCAACTTCTATATCGTCAAGTTCCGGAACAACCCCCAGCACCGCCGGATACTGGTCAACGAACTGGTATCCGCGGTCTTCCTGAAGTACCTGCAGGTTTCCGCCGCGCCCGCCGAGTTCATCTTCATCACGCCCGAGTTCCTCGCCGCCAACCCGGAGATCTTCATCCATCTGGGAACGCATCGCATCCCGGTCGCCACCGGCTGGCACTTCGGTTCGCGGCACCCCGGCAATCCCGAGGTGATGGCGGTATATGACTTCGTGCCCGACGCGCTGCTGAGCGGGGTCAGCAACCTGACGGATTTCCTGGCTGTCCTGGTCTTCGATAAGTGGATGGCCAACTCCGACGGCCGCCAATCCGTCTTCTTCCGCGCGCGCATCGAGGATTGGCAGGCGGTGGTCAAGAAGGCGTTCGTGGCAGTCATGATCGACCACGGCTTCGTCTTCAACGGCCCCAATTGGGAGTTCACCGAGTCGCCCCTACAGGGGCTGTATCCGCGCAAAATGGTCTACGAGCAGGTGCGCTCGCTGGACGATTTCCAGCCTTGGCTGGATCAGGTGGTGCATTTCCCCGAAGAAGTCGTGGACCGGGCCTTCCGGCGAGTTCCCCCGGAGTGGCTGGAAGGCGAAGAAGATGAATTCGAGCAACTGCTGGAAAAGCTGCTGCGCCGCCGCGCGCGCGTACCCGACCTGATTTCCGACGCCCGCCGCGCCCGCATCAACCCTTTCCCCAATTGGGCCAGTTGAGACTTGGAGGGCGGCCAATCCTGGCCGCA
>PKYZ01000225.1 GCA_003132865.1 Bryobacterales bacterium | reverse complement strand
GCGTACTTGCCGCACGCCTCCGTAAACAACCGGTCGGCTTCCCCTCCCACCTTCGTCTTGGCCTGATCGTACAGCGCATTGCCCCAGTTGTAGAGTGTCTCATCATCGTCCGGCTTCAGCCGCAGCGCCTCGGCGAACTTGCCGCCCGCCTCCGCAAACAGACGGTCGGCTTCCTCCCCCACCTTCGTCGTGGCGTGGTCGGACAGCGCCGCGCCCCAGTTGAAGAGCGCAGCATGATAGTCCGGCTTCAGCCGCAGCGCCTCGGCGTACTTGCCGCACGCCTCCGCAAACAGCCGGTCGGCTTCCTCCCCAGCATTCATCTTGGCTTGATCGGACAGCGCATTACCCCAGTTGTTGAGCGCCTCGTGATTGTCCGGCTTCAGCCGCAGCGCCTCGGCGTACTTGTCGCCCGCCTCCGCAAACAGCAGGTTGGCTTCCTCCCCCACCTTCGTCGTAGCCAGGAGCTGTAGCGCATTGGCCCAGTTGTTGAGTGCGGCCAGCCTCGCTGCCGCATTCCGGGAGAGAACAGCGTACAGTTGCCGCATCTCCGGAATGCCGGACTCTGGGCTGCGTTGCGAGAACAGTCCAAGCAGTGGGGCGCCCAGTTCCGGAACGTGAGAGGCGAGCCGCAGCGCGCGGGCGATCGCTTTGGCCGGTTCCTTCTTCTCGTTCCACAGAACCCCGGCCTCGAACACCAGGCCTTGCGGATCGTCATTGACCTGTGCCATCACCCTCGTCGCCAACCCCTTGTACTCCTGCGCTAGGTATTCCTCCGGGTAATCGCGCACGAAGACACTCTCCATCAGGGCCATCTGCGGATGATAGGAGAGCGATACCGGACGGATGCCAAGGAGGCTCTCGAGTTCACTCAGCCGCTGCCGCTTGTAGGCGATCTCACCGGCTGGCACCGGACTGGCGACCAGAATCGTCGGCTTGGGGCCAAGGCTCTGGCTGTCGGCAACCCCGACGCTAACCGCGTCGGCATCGTCCCACGGTGGGTCTTTTTCGGATCGCGATTTTGGCTGGATGCCGGCTTCTTCCAGGAAGCTCAGCGTACCGGACACGTTCTGGTCGTTCAAGCCTGTGATCACGACGAGCCGATCGGCCAGCGGGCCCACACACAGTCCGCCGATCTCCGTTATCCCAGTGCGGCTATCCACGAGAACGTAGTCGTATGGTGTCTGGATGGGCGGCTCGAAGATCTCGATACCGAGCGGCCGGTGCGGGAAGACCTGCGCCTTGAAATACTGGTGGAGCAGGCGGCTCAGCGCAATCAACCGTTCTTGCGGAAGGTCCTGCAGGCCCAGTTGTGCCAAACGCGCGTTGTAGTCGCGAGAGAGATCCGTGCCCAGGACGTCCAAGCGGCCCAACAGCCCTAGTTGCGGCCGGAGGGCGGTCAGTTTTTCTTCGGCCACCGCTCGGATGTAATTGGACACCGGAGGAAGGTTGCGTTCGATTTCGTCCGTCGCGCTACCATCCCGCAGCGCCCTGGCCCCTTCCCCAAGGAGGGTCAGGATATCTTTCGGATGGGCAGACTCTGGTTCGGCAAGCTCGTTACTTCTTTGCAGGAAGCCACTAATTCCCGGAGCCTCCAGGTCCATGTCCACCATCAGAACGTGCCGGCCCCACCCCGCAAGTGTGTAGGCCACGTTCATGACAGCCAAGCTCCGGCCTACGCCACCCTTGTAGCTGTAGAAGGTAAAAACGTACGGGAGGGGCATCGCTTTTACGCGGCTGCGCGCAGGCAGGCTATCCCCTGCATTGGCCGGTGCGTAACGTGAGCCTGCGCCGGTTCAATTGGTTGTTTCCAGGCGGCGCCGCGGCAGTAATCGTCAACCAGCAGCTTGAACAGTCTTTCTTCCAGCACCGGTGCAGCCAGTTCAGTCATGAGCCGCTCACCGGCGTCGTTTCCCTTGCGCCGGCGAATCGCAGCTTTAATTGCCAGCGGTTCTAGCTTCGTGTCGTCCGCTGATATAGCTACTCCGCTGAGACGGTCCGCCTCTTCGAGGTTGCCTTCTCGCAGTGCCTCCTCCGCATTTTCGATCGCCTCGGCCGCTATGCGACTCAGCTCCCTGTTTGCCTCGTCGCGTGGTTGGTAATGCCGCTGAAACGCCTGGTCGATCCAGAGTTCAAAACCGGCGCGTGCGGCGAAGATATCATCGAAAAGAGTGATCTCGTTGGAGTCTCTCAAATCCTCCAATTCAGACTGGGAGACTTCGGTGGCGTTGCACAAGAAACCAGCGTTGAAAAAATAAGGGGGAAGCAACGCCCTTGTGGCATCGCTCCTCAAGCGGAACACGGGTGGCACCACGGAAGGCAGCATGTCGTCATTGAGGACGTTTCCGTAGCCCACGATATCGAGGTCATCGACGTTCCACTGGGTTGGCATGGAAAATCTAGTATAGCTTGCGGCGGATATAATCGCGGCACTCCCGCCGCAACGCTTCGAAGTCATCCCCGCGCGGCGTGTCAAAGGATATGCGGTCCACGCCCTCTGTGGCGCACCACTGAAAGAGATCTTCCACAGCCGGGTTTGCTGCCACGCGGGCTTTGGGAGCGAAGGCCGCCTGCAAATGGCTGCCACGCACCGGGACTCGATCTGGGATTCGCACTTCATGCGTCCAGCGCCGTTGGTCTCCTCCATCCAAGCCAATGGGTCCCGGCCACTGCGGATGCGACCCTTCTACGTAGTCCTCAGGTTTGTGAAAGAGGGCGTCCATGGACCGGCAGAGATAGCGGCGGTGCTCCGGAATCGGCAACTCGTGGCGGGATAAGAATTCTTGCGGCGACTCGGCGGGATTGCGCCGGGTAAACTTCTTTACCAGGCCGCCGGAATCGAAAGGTGTGGCCACGCCGTCATCTTCGTGCTCCGATTCCAGGCTATGGGCAAGCAGTAAGCCGCAGTTGGTGTTGGGATATCGGAACGGTGAAAGATAGAAGAACACAGAGCCGGCCGTCCCCAGTATCATCTCGGGGCACGTTGGCGGCATCGATTTACCGAGGCGCGCCGCCGAAAACAGATACCCGCTGGCGCAGATGGCCGAGAAATTCGCATCCGAAGCCGAGTTTGCCAGATAAAGGGAGTCACTCAAACGCGCTGCCGTCGCGGAGGAACTCGGAGCCGCGGGCAGGTCCGAGGCATAGTGCTCCAGGCTGCGGCAAAGCTCGTCGAGGTTCGCTTTCCACTGATTGCGGCCCATGTGATGAGGCGCTGCTCTTTAGTATATCGTTGCCGGGATGTCGCGCGTTAGGGAAATCGCCCGGCATTCGGTGTACGCGCCGCCGTCCCGTTCCTCAAATCGCCAGTAGGTATCGAGACGCCACAAGAACCCGTAACCGGCGTCGGGCGGCCGGACCTTTTCGTTGGGCTTGCCGGCGTCATCCACCTCGGCCCTCTAGCAGCCGGGTAAACATTGACAATTCCTAAGCGCGGCAGACGGCAGACTGAAGTCCGCCGCGGCACGCTAAAAGCGTGCGCCACATCGGTGCGGGTACGATTTTCGACTGTCAAGGGTTTGAAGGAACGAACGGGTTCTTTGGCGTTCGCACCCAAGGAACATCAAGTCGCAAGAGGCGTTGAGCAACCGATTCTTCCTCTTCGTTGTGGAAAGCTTCGCGGACCGCATGTCGCACCGCCTTGCGCGCGTGGATTCTCGGTAGTACACTTCGCTGTATGCTCAAAACCTGTGCGGCATTGTTGCTCTGCCTAGTCGCGTTTGCCTCGTTCTTGGCGGCGCAGCAACCCCCGGCCTGTAGCACTCCGTGTAAACTTTGCGAGCCGTCCATCACCCGCGTCCCGCCGCTCGACGCGCTGCTTGCAGGCAACGCCCGATTCATCAAGAGAGGCGGCGCTGAACACTGGCATCAGACCGTCGAATGTGGGATAAATTCGGCCTGTTGCCCTCAGAAGCCGATTGCGGTTATCTTGAGCTGCTCAGATTCCCGCGTTCCGCCCGAGGTAATCTTCGACCTGGGTATCGGCGACCTGTTCGTAGTTCGGGAGGCCGGAAATGTTGCCACACCCGGTGTTCTGGGCAGCATCGAGTATGCTGTCGATCCACATCATCTCGGGGCGAAGCTCGTCGTGATCATGGGCCACAAGCGATGCGGTGCTGTGGAAGCGGCGTTCTGTCCCGAGCCAAAAGAGCACCTGCTTACGCTCTGGACGCTGATCAGACCGGCGGTCCCGGAGGGTTGGCGGCGGAAGGAGTGCATACCCCACCCGGTTCCGGAGATCACTGCGACGGAGTGGGAACGAGTTGTGCGGAAAAACATTGACAATATGACCGAAAAGGTTAAGGAAGATCTCCAAGTTCTCGGTCTGCTAAGCGGCGTGAGCGTTGTTCCCGCATACTACGACCTTGACAAAGGGAGTGTCGAACTCCCGAAAAAATAGTGTTGTTGTTTGGTACGGCGGTAACGGCATCGGAGTCGATAGGCAAGCGCGCGGCCCGAACGCGGGTATGGCGTGGTTCTCTCGGGCAATGTTGTCGAGCACCGGATCGGCAACCTTCTGAACGGCTATAGTAAGCGTTCACGCGCTCGCCGATTTTGGGTTGGCGGCCAGCCCCCCGGTCCCCCTGCCCCCGGAACCAGGCCGGAACCAGGGGACGTCCCCCCGGCCAGTCAGTCCGTTTACCGCCTGCCCCCGTTTCGTTTCGGCCCTACTACCAGTGTCGGAGGAGGAGGGGCAATTTCTGTCAGTCAACTAGCTTCAAATCGAAAATCCGTTCCACGATATCGCGCGCGATCTTCCGCTGCCGCCGGCACTCGAATTTTGCGTTTTCACCGTGCTTACACCCTTCGAATCGTCCGGCTGGCCGCGGAATTCGGATGTTTCAAGGTATGGTCTTGCCTGTGCCTCCTCCCAGTCATTCATCAGTCTTCCCGACTGGCGCCACTTTCGGATAGTGTCCTCGGTGAAGCGCTTTTCGCCGCGCACCGCCAGGCAGTCCAATCGTTCGCAGATTGCCAAAGGCTCCGCACAGTTCTTCGTACTTCGTCATTCAGAGCCCCCAAACCAACATTTCAAACCATGCCGCCGGCGGCCTCCAGCCTCGTCGATCAGCCAAGGCCCGCTCGCGCCAGTTGTTTAAGTTTAAGAAGAAGGAACGAGTCGTGGTTGAGATTTCCTGGCTGGCTAACTTATAGCGCAAGAGCGATGATAAGCGTGGCCTGTCCCGAGACCACACGAATAAGTACTGGAGGCCAGGCCCCGTGGCCGCGTTGGGGCATAATGACCATGGAAGCGGGACGAGGGTGACGACTGAAGAACGGTTTGAGAGAATCGCGCGCGGTACCGAACGGCAACTCGACCAGTTGGGGGATCGATCCTGGAGGCCGCCGCACGCGATCGCGCATCACACGAGCGCTCCCGCGAGACCGATCAGCGTTTCCGCGATACGGACGCGCGCATCCAGGCGCTGGTTTCGGCTACGAGCGAGTTCATGCGGGACCGAAGAGCCGATGCCTGGCGCAATCTCAGATCTGCGCGGCCGGCGAAAGAGCCGCCTGAAAAGGCGGCTGCGGGCAAGATTGCGTGCCCCACAGAGCAGCATGGCCGCAACCAAAGGGGAGCCTGGATACAACTGCGCACGCTAAATACAAGATCTAAGCCGGCACCCGAGCCACTGCGTCGCGCGTTGCCTTGAGGGTATGGCAACGTGTCCTTCGGCAGGCTCCGCACCATGGGTGCGATGATCCTTTCAACATCGAGGGGATGTCGCGCGTTAGGGAAATCGCGCGGCATTCGGCGTACGCGCCGCCGTCCCGTTCCTCAAATCGCCAGCAGGTATCGAGACGCCAGAAGAACCCGTAACCGGCGTCGGGCGGCTGGACCTTTTCGTTGGGATTGCCGGCGTCATCCACCTCGGCCGTCCTCTAGCAGCCGAACAGTATTTCGAGCCGGTTCAGCCCCGGCTTCCCGATTCAAAGACTGTACTCCGGAGAGCACAACGCGGCTTGGGTGCGGGTACGATTTTCGACTGCGGTCCGGGCGCGCAGAGATTTTCTGGCGGCGGAGGTCAAGGGTTTGAAGGGACGAACGGGTAGTCTGGCGTTCGTGCCCAAGGAACATCAGGTCGCAAAGGCGTTGAGGAAGCGATTCTTCCTCTTCGTTGTGAAAAACTTCGCGGAGTCTCCGTTTCACGAGATCTACCAAGACCCGCTTGGCCGGCAACCTTCAATTTAAGAAGAAGGTGACAGGCTAAAGCCACGGCTGAAGCCTGTGCCACCGCAGCACGGCGTAGGCAGCCAGCGGCAAAACGGCGGCCACCAGACACACCGGCCCATAACCATACCCGTCCACCACCGCGCCGATCGCCGGCGAAATCAGCGCCTGCGCCGCGCCGTACGACGCCACCAGCATGGAAATCGCAAACGCCGCACGCGCCCCGCCGAAAATGTCCAGCGGAATCGTATACATGTTGACGCTGACCGCCGAAACGGCCAGGATGCTCAACGAAATTCCAGCGGCCGTCCAACCCGCCGTGGGCAGCAGCGGGATCAGCGCGGTGGGCAGGGCCAGCAGCGCGCCCACCAGACAAACTCGCGTCCGCGCGGCCACCGCCGGCAAGCCCGTCCGCATCCATACGAGCGACAGCCAACCGCCGCCGAACCCGCCGAGCGCGGCGACCAAAGGAGGGACCACCGCATACCAGTTCGCCTCCGCCAGCGCCAGACGATGCTTCTCGACCAGATATAGCGTCGTCCAATTCGTCCAGAGCGAATAGACGCTCATGTTGAGCGCGTTCGCCGCGACCAATGCCCACAGGCGCGGCGACCGGAAGAGGTCGAGGGTGCTGAGTTCTGGGTTCTGGGTGCTGGGTCCCGGCGTTGGGGAGCCTTGGCTTCTACGGGCAATGATGTTCCACACCGGAATCCAGATCAGTCCCAGCGTGCCGGTAATCACGAAAGCCTGCCGCCATCCATAGCGCATGGCGATCCAGGTCGCGACGGGCGGCGCCACAATCAGGCCTAGGCTGACGCCCGCCTGGTTCCACGCGTTGCCCAAGGCGCGCTCCGCGGGCGGCAGGTAGCTGTGAATCGCCTTGCCGGCTCCGGGAATGCCCGCCGCCTCCGACATGCCCAACACGCCGCGGCACCCCAGCAGCCCGTCGAGCCCGCGCGTAAATCCCGTGCAAATACCGGCGCACGACCAGACGCCGACCGCCATACCGATCGCGCGATTCAGTCCGATGCGATCGATCAGCATGCCGGCAAAGGGCGCGCACGCGGCATAGGCGATCGAAAACACCGACAGGATCAGACCGTACTGCGCGTTGGAGAGGTGGAACTCCGCGCGCACCAGCGGCGCGAGGGTGGCCAGTGTCTGCCGGTCCAGGTAGTTGATGGCGGTCGAGAGCACGAAGACGCTCAGCACTACCCAACGGTATGGGCTGGGCTTCACTGGAACTCGATGGTGGCCACTTCGCCCTTGGTCGACAGCTTGGCGTTCGCTTTGGGGAAGTATTCCACCTTCACCCGGCGCGACCCCTGCGCTCCGCAGCTCAGCTTCAGCTCTCCAGCGCCGCCCAGAATGGCGACCTGCGCGGGATCGGGGACCAGCAGCTTGACGGTTTTCTGGTCGTCGTCCTGGACCACCAGGCGAAGCCGTTTGCCAAGACAGTCCACCTGTTTCAGCACGCCCCTGGTTACGCCCGAAGGCTTGGGACCGTCCCACCAGGGGACCACCTTTTCATTCGGCGATGCGGGGGACTGGCTCTGGTTGGCACGAGCCTCCAGCGCGTGGAGATCGGCGCGCGCCTGCTGCTTCAACCTATCGATTTCGCGCGCTTCTTCGTCGGCCTTGCGCTTCTTTTCGGCGTCTTCCCAATCCAGGCGTTGCCCCTCGACGTCCAGGCGCTTGCGTTGCATGCGGGCGCGGTCGCCGGGCGTGGCGGCAGCCTGTTCGGCGGATTTCCAGGTCTGCGCGGCCTGCGGAAAATCGTGCGCGTCCAGATAGGCTTCGGCCAGGGCCTGCCAGTAGGCCAGGTTGCGCGCATCCAGCTTGGCCGCCAGCTTGAGTTCCTGGATGCGCTTGGGTGGCTGGGTTTGGCGCTGGGCCATCAGAAAATGCGGCTCCGCCAGTTTGGGGTTGATCTTCGCGGCGTGCTCCAGCGCGGCTAGAGCCTTGGCGTTGTCCGCGGCGTTGTCCGGCTGCAGGCGCGCATATTCCATGTAGCACTCCGCGCTCTTCGCGCCGGCTTCCATGGCCGCGGCGAAATCCTTGCGCGCTTCGTCGGTCTGCCGGTCGCGCAGCGCTAGCATGCCGAGGCCTTCCCAGGCTTCCGGCACGCGCGTCTTTTGCCCGATCAGCTCGCGATAAATCGTGCGCGACCGATCGCCCAACAACAGGTCGGCGAGGGCCAACTGCGCTGCCGCGGGCTCCACGGATCTCTCCGGAAAATCCTGCGGACTCATTGGCAGCGGCGAAATCGAAGTGGCCTGGAAGCGGCCCTCCGCCAGGTGCAATTGCGCTTGCAGTTCAATCTGCTCCGGAGACTTGCCGAACGCGTTGCGAAAGGCCGCGTCCTCGTCCACGCCTTTGCGTAAGTTGTAAGTGAGCACGCGCAGATTGCCGTAATATTCCGGATCGACGGCCAGCAGGTGCACGCGCGCCCAGTCCATGTCGGGATGCAAAGGAGGCTCGCCCAAGGTGATGCGGATGCCGCTCACTTGAATGGTCGAGAACAGGGCCACCAGGCCGCGCTCCAGCCGCTCAGGCATGCGGGCGGTATTAGTGTCCAGAAACAACTGCGTGAGCCGCGCGAACACTTCGTTGGGAATCGCTTGGCCGGCGGTGAGGACGATGTTGTATTGGTCGCGGCCCCGGATCACCGGCTCGGGAATCTGTGGCGCGCCGGTTTTGAAAAGCAGGACGCGGATCGGCAACGGCAGTTGGAGATCGTTGTCGCCGAGCACCTGCCCCAGCGCGTGCCGGAACTCTTCGAACTTGACTAGGGTGTCGCGCCCGTCCTTCGAGCCGGCGCTGCTGAAGACCTCGATGGGACCCGAGGTGAACCGGATCCAGTGCTCGCTCGCTACGGCCGTCAAGGGCACGAGACCGCACAGCAGAAACAACCGCCGCATGCTTTCATCGTAACAGGGCCCGGTAGCCCAAGCTCCAGCCTAAAATGCTGAGGGAATTGTGGGGCAGGCCCTCGGCNNCGGTGGGTTTTCGACCGTGCGCGGGTTCTCCGGAACCCGCTCTTCCGAATAATCAAGGATTTCGACAAGTGCGACAGGCCGGCAACGGACAGTTGTCCGCAACGACAAACCAGCAAGTGGATTCGTAAACACTGCGGCGTCAGGGAGGATCTATTCGCCGATCGAGCCACATCGACTGTTTCTGTGTGGTGGCTGTCGGCGGGTCGGTCTAAGGCTCGTCGTGTATACCGCAACCTGTCGGACGGAGTTGTGTTTCTCAAGTCCGGCCATTTGCGCTCATGGGTTCCCGGACGGGCGCTTGCTCAAGCTCAATTGCTAAAGCGCAGGGTTCGCCAGGAACTGACGGAAACCGCGCCCGAGCGACCGAGCGTCCAGACCCGCCAGCGGTGCGGTTGCGCGCCGATGCCGAACGGCGCCCGTTGCCTGAAGGGTTGCGTCGTGCGTGGCGCCTCGACGAAGACCAAAGTACTGATCGACCAGTCGCCTTCGACGCCGGGCTGGCTGAATTGCCATTCGACGATAAAACTGGCGGTGTCCGGCGCTTCGCTTCGCCAGGCAATCTCGGGACGTTCGGGAAAGCGGGGGAGCACGGCATGATCCGGCGGATCAACCAGTACCGCCAGTGGGGGTGGCGCCTCCGCTTGGTCGCCAACCACGCGGGCTTCAAAGGCACCTAGCAGGGGAACCGTGTCTGCCGTTTTATCCTGGCGCGTCGCGAACGGGGTGGTCGCGTTAGGGTCGATGTACAGTATGCGCCATCCGCTCCCCTGATTGCGGAAGAGGAAGAGCATCTGCCGAGGACCATAAAAATCCTCCCCTGACGCGATCGCATTTACCAAAACCAGCGCAATCCGTGAATTACCGAAAATTCGGATCGGCCGGATATCACTTACCGCAGCATAATCGAGCGGCGGGTGAAACGGTCTGCCGGGAGCCGGCGCCAGCGTGCCGGGGCGGCTTCGCGCCGCATCTGCGTCCAGCAAGGCTTCCAGCGCCGGCCGGTCGCCGTCCACGATGGCGTGCAGCGCGGAAATGGACGCCTCTTGCACGATCTTAGCCGTGTCCGCCGGGATCGAGTTGTCCACCGCGCGCGGCCATCCTGGCGCCCCGGCAAGCCAACGGATAAAGGCCTGCGACTGCGCCAGGTGCTGGGTGTCCTTGAAGATCACCCACCAGCCCCTATTTGAAAAACGCGATAGACCCCAGGCGAGCCAGACGCTGTTCGTCCGTATCAGGGGCCCTAATTGTTGGTAGTTGTCGATGAAGGCTACGTCGGGTGGGACCGTCTGCGGGCGTTCGACTTCGCTGACGAAGGTCTCCGGCGCCACTTCGCGCACTAATAGCTTCGCGTTTGGAAAATCCTGGGGGAACGACGTCCTGAAGTCCCCCGGGTTAAGCAGGGTAGTAGAAATCCAGACGACAACCTCGCCGGAGCGCAAGGCGCCGAAATCGGAACCGGTTGGCTGCGCCGCACAGCGACTCCCCGCAAACAGCATCACCAGCCAACATAATCCTAATAGTCTGGAAATAGACATTGACGTACCCGCCACCTCAGGGCGACACGACATTTGGTGGAACGGTGCCACCATCTAGGCAGAGATATTATACCCCAGCGTGCCTTGGGGAGCAATCGCCATTAAGACCATTAAGACTTGTAAGTCCCAATAGTTGCCGCTCCGGTGTCGACCCGATCGATACTCCCCCCTTGTCGCGCAGCGTAGAGGTATCAGTTGCCACAAGGACGAAAAACACGCAACCTTGCCCCAGCGCGTGCGGGAACTCTTCGAACTTGACCAGGGTGTCGCGCCCGTCCTTCGAGCCGGCGCTGCTGAAGACCTC
>PKYZ01000614.1 GCA_003132865.1 Bryobacterales bacterium | reverse complement strand
GGGCAGCGGCGGGATCCCGCGCGCGCGCGCCTCTCCGGTCAGGCCACCCACGGTCGCTTTGATCAATCCCGCCTGGCCGACGGGATCGGCCGCCACTTCGAACTTGCCATCGGCGACGGTCCCCTTGAGGTGATCGAGCGACCAGACGGCAGACTTCTCTTCGCGCAGGTACCGGCCCGCCGCATCGAACAGGCGCGCATGCAACTCCACCGTCTGTCCGGGCTTCAGCACCAACTCGGTCGGCTCCACTTGCACCCAGGCCGGATCGCCTCGCCCGGGCTCCATCGTCTCGACCACCGGCTTCCAGGGATGCCCCGCCGTTTTCTTTGGACCGATGGCGTACAAGGTGTCGCTCGACACGAAGTAGATGCGCCCGCGGGCCACCGCCGCCGCGGCCACTACCGGCTCGGGAATCTTCTGCGACACAATCCCGTTTTCGCTAAGCGGCAGTTCGACTTCGCTCAAAACCTCGCAGCGGTCCGCATGCGGCCGCAGGATGAAGAACTTGCCGCTCTCGCTGCCGATATAGATCTTGCCATCGGCAAACACGGTCGACGCTTTCTGCACGGTGCCCAGGTTCTGCTTCCAAAGCTCGTGGCCCGTTTCGACATCGAAAGCAAAAAGGCTCCCGTTGTTGTCGGCCTGGTAGATGCGGTCTCCATCGATGACCGGCGAGGAGAAGCCGCCCACGAATCCGGGGACCGACCACTTGATGGCATCCTTGCCGAGCTTGCCTTTGCGGGTGGCGTCGAAGGCCAGGATCATGCCCATCTCGTTGCTGTCCAGGTTTTCGTCGCCGTGGGAGGCGATGGCGTATTTGCCATTCACCACGATGCCAGTGTTGAGGCCGCGCTTGGCGATCACCAGGCTGAAGACAGGTTCTCCGGTCTGCGGCTTCATGGCCAGCGCGGCGCCATCGGCCCCGCCGGTCAACAGCAGGCGCGTTCCGTCGACGGTGACGATATTCATCGGGCCATAACTGGTATCGTACGGACGCCCGCCCGGTGTGCTGATCCATATGATGTCGCCTGTGCGCTTATCGAGCGCGATGAAGCGCTGCGCGCGGTTGGCCTGCATGCCCCAAGTGGATGTGGGCGTCGAGACGATCACCAGGTTGCCGTCGATCGTCGGCGAAACGGTGCGGCCGCCGTGTGTAGTGAAGGGCGAGAACTCTTCGGTGATGGAGCGCTCCCACAACTTCTGGCCGTCTTTGGTGAGCGCGGTGAGCAGGTTGTTGACGCCGAAGCTGTAGACGTTGCCGGTTTCGGGGTCGGCGACCGGCGAGGCCCAGCCCACGCGATGCGCCGGCACGTCGCTTTGATACAGCGTGAACTTATACTCCCACAGCAGCTTGCCGGTGTCGGCGTTGAAGCACATGAGGCGCTCCTGCTCGGTCTCGCGCGCGCCGGCGGCGTTTTCGAGGTATAGGTGATCGCCGAGCACGACGGGGGTGGAGCGGCCTCCGTAGGGCGCCTTCCAAGCGAGGCCCTGGCCATCGAGCGACCATTTTTCGGGCAGGCCTTTCTCACGGGAGATGCCGTCGCGATCGGGCCCGCGCCAGTCCGGCCAGTCGCCCACCGCGCCGGTTTGTTGGGCGAGGGTGACGGATGAAAAGCAGAGGAGGAGGAGTGCGCAGCGTCGCATCATGAGTGTTTCCTCTAAGGATACCCGGATTTGATCGGACGCGCGGGAAGGGCGATCGTTAGCTCATATACGCCGACAAGCGCGCTTGGCCTTCTGACTCCTGGCTCCTCCTGACTCCTGGCTTCCATCCGCATCGGGTCAAGGCGGAGCGGGCGGCATGGCCGAGACTCTCCAGAGAACGAAGTGCCCACATCCAGATGTGCGTATCGAGCAGCAGTTGCATGGTTAGCGAACGGTCCACCGCTCGAAAGCGCGGACCGGTTTGACGATGTCTCCCGAGGTTTCGAGTGAACCCTCATGCGGCCGAGCCAGCACTGCTTGGGTAACACGTTGGAGGGGAATACATCGGCAACGGGTTTGCAAAACGAGTGACCCGAACGGGTCTGCGGGTCCGCCGCACGTCCTCCAGAACCGCCAGGCAGGTGGCCTTGAATCGAGAGATCGCGATTTCACGCACATTTAATTTGACCATGGGTGCTGGGCTCGCGTCTCGACGGCCGTCTCTGTGTGGAGCGGTTGCGACGCCTGACGACGGTGCGCCGCATGCGCCGTCTTGGTGATCTTTGCAGCCATCCGCCGCAATTGCCCGCCGGCCGGCTCTTGCCTCAAGCTGGCTCCGGAACCCCAACCGGTTTCCCTGTAGCGAGGCTGTACAGAACATCAGGGCAGAAGTCGACTCCATTGGGCCAGACGATCGTCCCCACTTCGGCGTCCACCCGGACCTGTCTGAAGAATTCAATGTCCTGCAGTGGAACGAAGACCCCGCCGCGGCCGGCAATCCGCCCTCTCAGGTCGACCTCGCTCGTAGTTCCGTCGGTGAAACTCAACGCCAGGCGGTACTCTCCGGCGTGCCGGACACCCTTTATGCGTGGAAGCATAATCATCTCCTATTCCAAAGGCCTAATCCTCTCAGCAGGCTGCTCGTTGTGCAGGCGGTGCCAGTTCCTCAGCAGTTCGCGCTGATGTAGCGCAGCCCATTCGAACACCATTGACGCCGCGCGGGCCGGAAGCCTGCCCTCAAGGGTCTCGATAGGCTCGATCGCGATCTCCGCCTCATTCCCAGCATAGATCGCGTGGAAGTGCGGTGGATTGTGGTCGTCGAAATACATTCGAATCAAGATGCCAAAAAAGCGGCTGATCTCCGGCATTCGCCCACATCCTACCATGAGCACCCACAAGAATTGCGGTCGGGGCATGTACCATCAGCCTAGTTGCAGGAGCACTGCGAACGGCATGAGGCTACGATGAGGGCATGAGCGAAGCGCATACCCGAAGTTCGCACGGCAATTGGGCATCAAGCGGCTTTATCATTACGAGAGGTTCAACCCCGACTACCTGTCGACAACGCTGCGTAACCGGAAGATCCATTGTTCGAACCCCGCGAACCTGAATGACCCGTGGGATTGCAGGCCGTGTCTTGACAGCCGGTGCCTTCAAGATCCTGAGGTTTCCAGAAGGTAATGGCGTGGTTTCACCGGCAGGCCAAGGAACCTTTGCGCCCGGACCTGAAACAGAGGTGGGAGGCCAGGCTGCGGAACGACCCGAAGGAGCAGGCCAAGTTCATGGACGATCTATCGAAGGATATTCAACGCATGGTGTCCAAGCGGCGGATTTGCTGCCTGACGCGCGATCCCACTTCCACTTTGATGTGGTCGCACTACGCTGAAAATCATCACGGTGTTTGCCTGGAATTCGGTGTAGACAATGATCCTTCGCTAAGGCTCTGCAAGTTCTCTATGCCTCGGAATTATCCCCTGTGGATTCCACATGAATTCGAAGCCCAGCAAGACCGGACGATAGAGATGATATTGACCAAGGCAGAGGCCTGGGGGTACGAAAGGGAATTCCGCCTCATAAGCGTGCCCAACGCCCCAGTCCTCAGTAGTCTGCGGGTGCAGGATTGACTTTTTCGCCCTTCCGAGCGGTGCGTTGAAATCCGTCATCGCAGGCTATCAAGCTGACTACGATGCCATCAACGCAATCGTGAAGACGCACATCCCTGACCTACCTGTCAAACGGGCAGTCCGTGTGCCCAACCACTATCGGCTGGAGATCGAGCGGAGTCAAGCATAACGTCCCCCTTCTGTTGTACTATCTAGCGCCGGGGAAGCGAGCGACGGCGTGCCTTAGCGCCTGCGCAAGCCCCAGCCAAACCCCACTGCGCCACACGCCCCGCACGTGGTAACCTTTCCACATGCTGGGATCGAGAATCGCTCCTCTCCTCTGCTTATTTTTCGGCACACTAGCCTGGGCCGCCGACTGGCCGCAGTGGCGCGGGCCGAACCGCGATGGAATCTCGTCGGAGACCGGACTGCTCGACGCTTGGCCCAAGGGCGGGCCGCCGCTGGTCTGGAAGATACAGGGGCTGGGCGAGGGCTACTCGTCCGCCGCAATTGCCGGCGGCCGGCTTTTCATTCAAGGCCAGCATGCCGACGAAGAGTTCGTACTGGCGTTCGACGCCAACACGGGCAAGCAATTGTGGCGTGCGCACGCAGGCATCCCGTTCAGGGAATCGAAAGGAGATGGGCCGCGCGGTACGCCCACCGTGGATGGCGATCGCGTGTACGCTCTGGCGGCCGACGGCATGCTGGTGTGTCTGGAGACGGCTACGGGCAAACGCATCTGGGGCTTCAACATCGTGGACCACTTCCACGGCCGGGTCCCGCAGTGGGGGATCAGTGAATCGCCGCTGGTGGATGGAGACCGCGTCATCGTGACGCCTGGCGGGTCCGGCGCCGCCGTCGTGGCGCTCGACAAGATGAGCGGCAAGCTGCTGTGGCAGTCGCAAAGCGACTCGGCCGCCTATTCGTCGCCGATGGCGTACGACGCGGGAGGTTCCCGCAGAGTGGTGGTTTTCACGGCCGATGCGGCCATGGGCCTGGACCTGGCCAGCGGCAAGCTGCAGTGGAGGTACGAGCGGGTGGCCAATGGCACGGCCAACATCGCCACGCCGATCGTGCATGGCGGCGAGATCTTCCTCTCGTCGAACTATGGCACGGGTTGCGTGTTGCTGAAGGCCGGCGCCGGCAACGACGCCTCGGAGGTGTATTTCAATCGCAACATGCAGAACCATTACAGCACTTCGGTGCTGGTGGGCGACTATTTGTACGGATTCTCCAGCAGCATTCTGACGGCCATGAAATTCGAGACCGGCGAGGTGGCGTGGCGCGACCGCAGCGTCGGCAAAGGCTCGCTGATTTACGCGGACCGGCACTTGTATGCGCTGGGTGAAGAGGGCGTGGTGGGGCTGGTGGACGCCACTCCGGCGGGCTACCACGAGATATCGCGATTCGAGATTCCCAAGGGCGGGTTCCCAACGTGGAGCCAGCCGGTGATTGCGAACGGGAAGCTCTATCTGCGGGAACAGGACAATTTGTTTTGCTACAACGTGAAGAAGTGAATCTGTGGGGCAGGACTCCAGTCCTGCCGCCGACGTCCACGTCGGCCTGTTCGTGCTNNGACCTGGAGGTCTGCCCCACAGATTCTCGCGATTCATGCAGCCCTGCTGTGCCTTTCCATGTGCGCGGACGCCGCCGTCGATGATGGCTGGACGCAGTTCCGCGGACCGGCGGCAGGTGTGGCCGAAGACGCCGCGCTCCCGGACACCTGGGGCCCGACCACCAACGTCGTCTGGAAGCTGGATATTCCGGGGCGCGGCTGGTCGTCACCAGTGGTAGCGGGCGACCGCATCTTCCTGACCTCGGTAATCGCCACACAGCCGGAAGAGCCTCCGAAGAAAGGCCTGTACTTCGGCGGCAACCGCGAAGCGCCGCCCGCGGATGAACATCGCTGGATGGTCTACTGCGTCGACTGGAAGACCGGCAAGCTGCTTTGGGAACGCGAAGTGCATCGGGGCAAAGCGCCCGCGCGGCATCTGAAGAACAGCTATGCTTCCGAGACGCCGGTGACCGATGGCGAACGCGTCTACGCCTATTTCGGCAGCGTGGGCGTGTTCTGCCTGGACCGCGACGGCAAGCCGGTCTGGTCGCAACCGCTGGGACCGTTTCGCATGCGCTATGGCTGGGGCGCGGCATCGTCGCCCGTGCTGCACCAGGGGCGCCTCTACATCGTCAACGACAACGAAGATCAATCTTTCCTTGAGGCCCTGGACGCCAAGACCGGCAAACAGATCTGGCGCGTGGCGCGCGACGAGGGCAGCAACTGGGCCACGCCGTTCGTATGGGAGAGCGGCAAACGCACCGAAATCGTGACGGCGGGCACGCGGCGCGTCCGGGCGTACGACCTGGATGGCAAGCTGCTTTGGGAACTGGGCGGCATGTCGTCGATCGCCATCCCCACGCCGTTTGCGAAATTCGGCCTGCTGTATGTCACGTCGGGCTACGTGGGCGATCAGGTGCGGCCGGTGTTTGCCGTGCGGCCGGGCGCGTCCGGCGACATCAGCCTGAAGGGCGACGAGACCAGCAACGAATTCGTGGCGTGGTCTCAGCGCCAGGGCGGTCCTTACAATCCGTCGCCGCTGGTCTACGGCGATTACTATTACACCTTGATGGACTTCGGCTTTCTGACCTGCCGCGACGCGCGCACCGGAAAAGAAGTCTACGGCAAGCAGCGCATCAACGCGGCGGGCGCGGCCTTCACCGCGTCGCCCTGGGCGTACAACGGTAAGATCTTCGCTCTGAGCGAAGACGGCGACACCTACGTGATCCAGGCCGGTCCCGAGTTCAAGGTGCTGGGCAAGAACCCGCTCGACGAGATGTGCATGGCGACGCCCGCGGTCTACCGGTCGAGCCTCGTCGTGCGCACTGCGTCGAAACTGTACCGCATCGAGAAGGCGAAGTAGCCGTGCGATTGCTGGCGGTAGTCCTTTTGGCTGGATGTCTGCATGCGGCGGACGAGTGGCCGCAGTTCCGCGGCAATCCACAGTTGACGGGCGTGTCCACTGGCGCGGTTCCCGGCACGCTCAAGCTGCTGTGGACCTACGAAGCCGGCGAGGGGATTCAATCGTCGGCGGCCATTGCCGATGGCGCCGTCTACGTGGGCGTGGAATCCGCGGATCTGCTGGCCATCGACCTGGCGACCGGCAAGCTGCGCTGGAAGTATCGCGCCCAGGATGGCATCGACGAATCGTCGCCGCTGGTGCACGATGGCGTGGTTTACGTGGGCGACATCGCGGGCACGCTGCACGCGGTGCGCGCGGCGGACGGCAAGGCTTTGTGGACCTTCAAGACCGATAGCGAGATCCGGTCTTCGCCGGTCATCGCCGGCGACCGGTTATTCATTGGCTCGTACGATGGCAACCTGTACTGCCTCTCGGTGAAGGATGGCAAGGTGCTCTGGAAGTTCACCACCAGCAGCTACGTGCACGCCACGCCGGCCATAGCGGGCGGTCTGGTCTACATCGCCGGCTGCGACGAGGTCTTTCGCGGGCTGCGTATTGCGGATGGCAAGGAGATGTTCCAATTCGATTCGGGCGGATACACCGGCGCTTCGCCTGCCATGCTGGGACAGTGGGCATATTTCGGCACGTTCAACAACGACGTGGTGGGCGCGGATCTGAGCCGGAAGCGGGTTGCCTGGCGCTACGAAAACCCCGAGCGGCAATTCCCGTTCTACTCTTCGGCGGCCGTGGCAGGCGACCGCGTAGTGGTGGGCGGGCGCGACAAGGCCGTGCACTGCCTCAACGCCAAAACGGGCAAGGCGATCTGGACGTTCTCGACCCGCGCGCGCGTGGATTCGTCGCCGGCCATTGCGGGCGAGCGCGTCTACGTGGGGTCCAACGACGGACGGTTCTATGTGCTGGACCTTCCCACTGGGAAAAAGGTCTGGGAGTTCGAGGCCGGCGCGCCGCTCTCCGCCTCGCCCGCGATAGCCGGGGGCCGTATCGTGATCGGCTCGCAGGACGGCAAGCTGTACTGCTTCGGAGCGTGACCGTATGACGAAACCTGCCAAAGAAGACCGTCGCTTGGTCCGCCTCACGAAAATCTGCCTGGCGCTGCCTGAGACAACGCGGGATTGTCACGGGTCGCACGCGGGCTTTCTCGTGCGGAAGAAAACTTTCGCTTATTTCCTCAACGACCATCACGGCGATGGCATCGTGGCCGTAACCTGCAAGGTGCTGCCCAGCGATAACAAGGCGCTGGCTGGCGCGCAGCCTGAACGGTTCTATCTGCCCGCGTACATCGGACCCAGGGGTTGGGTCGCGCTGCGCCTGGACATGGGCGAAGTGGATTGGGATGAAGTGTCCGACCTGGTCGCGTGCAGTTACCGGCTGGTGGCGCCCAAGCGGCTGGCCGCGCTGGTGAAGGTCGCGCCGTGACGCCGCAATTGGAGACGCCGCGCCTGTGGCTGCGCCCGCTGGAATTGGCCGATGCGGCGCAAGCCCAGTTGCTGTTTCCGCAATGGGAGGTGGTGCGGTACTTGGCGAATCAGATCCCGTGGCCCTTTCCGCCCGATGGAGTTTACGCCTACTATCGCGAAATGGCGCTGCCAGCGGCGGAGCGCGGAGACGCCTGGCATTGGACGCTGCGCCTGAAGAGCGACCCCGATCGCCTCATCGGTTGCATCAGCCTGATGAAGGGCGAGGAGATCAATCGCGGTTTCTGGCTGGGCGCGCCGTGGCACGGGCAGGGCTTGATGAGCGAGGCGTGCGGCGTGGTGACCGATTACTGGTTCGAGACGCTGGGCTTTCCGCTGCTGCGCGTTCCGAAAGCGGCAGCGAACACGGCGTCACGGCGCATTTCGGAACGGCAGAGCATGCGCATCGTGGCTACGGAAGAGCGCGACTATGTGTCCGGCCGTCTGCTCACCGAAGTATGGGAGATCTCGGCGGAGGAATGGCGGGCGCGCAAGATGGAGCGGATCGGATGAGGCCTTTCCCAAGAGCACGCTTCTCGGTCGACCCACTTTCCCGACCCAGACCACTCCTTCAGCGAAGAATAGATTCATTA
This sequence comes from Bryobacterales bacterium, assembly GCA_003132865.1. The sequence continues at coordinate 7,498 of PKYZ01000614.1, read as the reverse complement.
CAGTCGGGTTGTCGAATCGGGGTAGATTGCTGATGGTCGCTCACGTACAGCGGCGTGAACGGGTCCGGATCATTAGCGCTCGAACGCTGACCCGAGGTGAGAAAAGAGCCCATGAAAAAACGCAGTGACACACTGAGCGGCGAGTTGCGCCCCGAAAATGATCTTCGCCAACTGCTCAGGGGCGCGGTGCGCGGCAAGTACGCGAAACAGTACCACGCGGGCACGAATCTTGTTCTGCTGGACGCCGATGTTCGGAAGGTCTTTCGCCGTGAGAGAGCGGTGAATGACGCCTTGCGCCTGGTGATTCAGTTGCGGAAAGTCGGGAGTGCCGGGGCAGATGGCCGCTCAAAGGCAAAGTCCCGGACATACCATCCGGTTTCGTAAAGTGCTCCACTGTGGCGAGGTCTGGGCTGTGTCGGGCGGTTTTCCGGCACCCTTGCTGCAATAGGCATGGCCTGCCCTTCCGTTGATGCGGCGCGACGCCTGAGATCCTATATCTGAGCAAGCCCACCCGTTCCGGTGGTCTTGACGCTTCCGGCAGGCCTGCTATACTTTAATCAACATTAATCAATTGAGGAGTTCCCATTGAGCAAGCCCTCTACGGCCATACTGAACCGCATGCCGATCACCAAAGCCCGCATCAATCTCGGCCAACTGGCCAAACGCGCCCACCTCAATAACGAGTATTTCATCCTGGAGAAGGACGGTATTCCTGTGATCGGCATCATGGACGCCGATGAACTGGAGGACTACCTTGAACTGCGCGACCCGAAAGTTACAGCGCAGATCCGCCAGAGCAACAAAGACGTCCGCGCTGGGCGCACGAGGCCGGCCGAAGAGCTGCTGCACGCGCTAGTGGCCAGTTCTGCTAAGCCACGCCGCCGCTCCAAATGACAGCGGAGTTTCTGGTTTTCACAACCAGCCATTTTGATCGTGAGCTGAAAAAGCTGGTTGCCTACCATCCGGAGTTGCCGGAGCACTACCGAGCCATTGTGGCTGCCCTGAAGGAAGATCCCCTATAACCGAAGCCGCCGGTATCTCATCAAGAAACTCCAGGGCGTGCAGGTCGATGGCGGCCAATACCGTATCCGGTCCGGCCGCTTTCGATTCCGGTACGACATCGAGGGCCAGTCTGTATATCTGAAGGCCTGCTCATTGCGGCGAGAAGATACCTACTGAGCTCCCGCCATCGCGCCAGGCGTCCCGCTCACTCCGGCAACTTATCCTGCTGTGGCTCGGGCAACCAGAAGCTCGAGATGGACCCCACAGCGTACACTAGCAGCGCGACGGCGCTGGCGGAATAAGCCAGCTTGGTGAACGGCGTGGCGCCCGGCATCACGTTGGCGAGTTGCGTGGTCAGCAGTGCGGCCGAGGTGCCGACCATGCGGCCGCCGATATTGGCCGCGAAGCTCTCGCCGGTGCCGCGCAGGTGCGTGGGGTACATCCGGGGGAGATAATTCCCCCAGAAGCTGAACTGCGCCACGGTGAGCAGCCCGGCAAGGAAGATGCCCACCTCCGTCAGGCCCAGATCGTGGGTGGCCGGATAGAAGAACACGAAGGGCACCAGAAACAGTCCCGGAAACTGAAAGATGCGCAGCAGTCGCCGGCGGCTGACGATGCGGATCGCCAGGAACGCCAGCAACACCCGGCCCAGCAGGCCGCCCATCTCCTGCAGAAATTGCACCTTGCTCACGATCTGCTCCTGCGCGGCGCGGGCGAGGTGTACGACCTGCGGTAAGCCCGGTACGATGCGCGGAATGTGCTGAATCGCGCCGAAGGCCGCGCCGTAACTGCAGGCGAACATCAAGGCGGTGAGCAGGGTGATCTTGCGATACTCCGGCCGGAACAACTCGGCGATGCTGGGCCGCCGCAGCGTGCCACTCAGCTTCTTCTCCTGCCAGGCGGGCGACTCCGGCAGGAAGGGCCGGATGACGATCAACGGAATCGCCGGGATCACGCCGGAGATCAGCGTGTAGCGCCAGGCCTCGTGCCCGCCATGGATGGCCGGCAACGATTTGGAGTACGTGACGGCCAGGTAGTAGGCGGCGCTGATTAGCAATCCGCCCACCGACGAAAACGCCTGCGTATAACCCAGCACGGCTTCGCGCTGCTTGGCGTCCGGGAACAACTCCGCCAGCCATGCCACGGCAGCTACAAATTCCACGGAAACGCCAATGAACGTAGTGCAGCGCAGCACCAGCAGCGCGCTGACGGAGTTGACCAGTCCCGACGCCAGGGCCGAGAAGGCGTAGAGCAGGATGCTCCAGACCAGCACACGGCGGCGGCCGAGCCGGTCGGTGAGATATCCGCCCAACAGGCCGAAGATGCCACCCGCCACCGCGGGGATGTAGAAGAGCAGGCCCACCCAGTAATTGAAGTCCGGTGTGCCCGGCTTGACCTTGGCGATTTCCATCAGGGCGGGCCGCACGATCAGCGGCAAGACCAGCAAAGCGTAGGTGTCGAACGCGAAGCCGATGGCGGCCATGGCGCAGATGACCCATTGCACTGGGGTGAGGCGGTGAGCGGTCGTGGCGGCTGGCAGTCGGGCCATATTTGGGCGTCCCTCTGAGTTCTCCGATTTTCAGGTAGTATGGCATAGTCGGGCAGAGGATTTCATTCTGATGGAACAAAGCGCGGTTGTAACCAAGAAAAGGGAGGGGAAGCGTTCCAAAATGTGGATCGTTTTTGTAATTGGCGCGGTGCTGTCGTGGGGTGTCTATGGACCCGCGCTGCACAAGGGGCAGACGCAGCTCGGCAATCCGCTGAAGGCGCTGCTGTGCGTGGGGTTCGCCTATTTTCTGATCGCCGTTCTGGTGCCGGTGGCGGGGCTTTCGTCGCAGGGCGGGCTCAGCGGCTTCAATGCAGGCGGCTCGATCTGGTCCGTCATCGGCGGTGCGCTGGGAGCGCTGGGAGCGGTCTGCATCATCTGGGCTTTCAAGTCGGGTGGGATTCCGAATTACGTGATGCCGCTGGTTTTCGGAGGAGCGCCGCTGGTGAATGTGCTGGTCTCGATGGCCATGCATCCGCCGAAGAATGCGCCACACCCGCTGCTTTACGTGGGGTTCTTGCTGGCGGCGCTGGGCGGCGGGATCGTGCTGTACTACAAGCCGTCATAGAGGCGGGCTTACTTGCCGATCGAGTACAGAAACTTGGCCGTACGAATCAGGATGTGGCCATCCGAAATTGCCGGGGAGCTGAGAGTGTAATCGTTCAGATCGTTCTCCGCCAGAACTTCGAACTGGGGGCCGGCCTTGACGACCGTGGTCAGGCCCTCTTCGTTGGTGATGTAGATCTTCCCATCCGCCAGCACGGGCGATGAGCTATAGGTGGCGGGCTTGATGCGCTTGCCGCCCCAGATCTCTTCTCCGGTCTTGGCGTTCAGGCACCAGAGAATGCCGCGATCGTTGACCGAGTAAAAGTATTTGCCATCGGTGACGGGCGTCGGGACATCCGGCCCATTCATGAACTCCCACAACTTGTGCGATTGGGAAACATCGCCGCGCCCGCCGGCGCGAAACGCAATCAGCGGCTTCACGCGAGTGGGGGCGTAGACCACGTCGTCGTAAACGACCGGCGAGGCGATGATGCGGTAGGCGGGGTTCTTGCCGGGATTGAAGCCGGTGGCGCGCCACAGTTCCGCGCCGGTGGCCGCATCGTGGCCCGTAATGCAATCGCCGCCGGTGACCACGATCTCCACATGATCGCCGTAGCGTAAAAGCGCGGGGGTGGTGTAGGAATCGGGCGACTCGCGCACCGCGTCCGTCGGCCGGATCGCGCGCCACACGGTCTTGCCGGTCTTCTTATCGATGCGCAGGACGTACGACGGATCGTGCGTTTTCATCCCATGCAGCACCTGCACGTAAAGCGCATCCTCGTAGAGCAAGGGCGAAGACGCGTAGCCCCAGTTGAGGCCAAACTTGCCGTAGTCCTTCTGGATGTCGCGCGCCCACAGCTCATTGCCTTTGAAGTCGAAGCCCTTCAGCACGCCGATGCCAGTCATCGCGTAGACGCTTTGGCCGTCCGTGACGGGCGACGGCGACGACATGTTCTGTTTGTTGATTTTGTAATTGCCGGCCGCGATGAGCTTCTTCCAGATGGGCGTTCCCTTGGTTTTGTCGACGCACCACAGGTACAGGTCGTCGCCATCGGCGACGTTGAGGAACACGTTGTTGCCCCAGACGATCGGCGTGGCGCCGGATTTGGCAGGCATTTCCAGTTTCCAGGCAATGTTTTCCGTGGTGCTCCAATGCAGCGGCAGGTCTTTCTCGGTGCTGATGCCGTTCAAGGAAGGGCCGCGCCATTGCGGCCAGTTTTCCGCGAGGGTGGGCAGCGAAGCTACGGCGAGGAACACGGCAAGCGATGGCCAAGCGCGCACGGTTGTCCTCCTCTCAATCCGCCTGAGGGCGAGATACTCAGAAGGATATCACGGCAAGGATGGTTCAGATGGAGTTGTAGAAGCGAAGGCCCGGGATGTCTTTGAAGTCGGCAATGTTGAGAGTCCAAAGCGCTGCCTCGTGGGTGATCGCGCAGGCCGCAATGGCGAGGTCGATCTCGCGTCCGCGGGCCCGGTGAAGAGACCGGTACAACTTCGCGCTTAGCGCCGCCTCCTGCCAACCAAAAGGGATGGCGGTCTCGCTCGGAAAGAGGGCCTCCTGGGCAGACAACTCCTGAGGCAGGCGCGGTCCGCGAAACCATTCGTAAAGCACCAACGAGGGAAGCACGATGCGCTCCCCGTCGTGTATTGCGCGGCGCAACGCGGTTGCGGACCGTTTTGGCCCGGTGAGGGCATCGATCAGCACGGAGGTGTCCAGGAAGGTCACGAAGCGTGCCGACGGCCCCCGGCCCGGCGGGCCCGGCGAATTGACCTTAACTCCCGGTCCACCTCAGCCGCACTGCGCTTCGGAATGCGAGGCACCAGTTCATCGAACGCGCGCAACAGGCGCAACCTTTCGCGCTCACTGAGACGGCCGATCTTGTCGTAGTATTCGGCGATGGCGGCGCGGACCACTTCGCTCTTCGGCATCGTCATGCGGGTGGCGGCTTCTTGCAGCCGGGAAATGGTGGCCTGGTCGAGAGTGAACGTCACTTTGGTAGTGGCCATACCATAGCCATATTACCATACCAAGTGTGGGGCAGGACTCCAGTCNNGACTGGAGTCCTGCCCCACGCCGCTACTGCGCGGTCACCATATACGGCATGATGCGCAACAGCCCGCCTTTGGTCCACAATTCCGGGGGCCAATCCCTGACCAATCGCCGCAAGGCCGACTCGACGGTGCTCTCCGGCGCGCGCCCGAACAGCACATCGAGAATACTGCGCCGCGCCGGATACATCACGATGGTGACATTCTCGGAAGCCGGTATCCTGGCCTTCTGCTTCACCAGTTCGAGCGCCCGGTCGATGCCGCCCAATTCGTCCACCAGGCCGCGCGTTTGAGCCTGCGCGCCGAGCCACACGCGGCCCTGCGCCAGCGCTTCGACCTGATCGAATGGGCGGCGGCGCGCCTGCGCTACTTTGGCGACAAAGTCGTGGTAGTTGGCGTCGATGCCTTCCTTCAGCTTGGCCAGCTCCGCGCCAGAAAGATCGCGGTAGTCCGAATCGATGGCCGCGAAACGGCCGCGCGCGATCATATCCTTGGTGATACCCAACTTATCGTAGAGCCCGTGCAGATTTGGCTTGCCGAACACCACGCCGATGGAACCGGTGAGAGTGCCGGGGTAAGCCACGACGGGATCGCCGGTCATCGCCATATAGTAGCCGCCGGAAGCGGCCGTATCGGACATCGAGATCACTACCGGCTTCTTCTTGCTCAGCAGGTTCATTTCGCGCCAGATCTCATCGGAGGCCACTGCGTCGCCGCCCGGAGAATCGATGCGCACCACCACGCCATCCACGCTCGAATCGCCGGCGATCCGCCGCAGGAGCTTGTTGAATCCCGCCGCCCGTATGCCGTCGTCGGAAACGCCATCGTCGTCGGAAGAGCCGCGCGTGATGGTACCGTCGCCCACCAGCATGGCGATGCGGTGGCGGCCCTCCAGACCCAGCGAATCGGGTGCGACCTTCTGATATCGGCCGGTCGAGAGCTTATGCAATTCGCCGGAGTTCACTTTCTGCTGCAGGTCGGCGAACATCTGATCTTCGTAGCGCAACTGGTCGACCAGGCCATCCTGGAGCGCATCGTTGGCGAGAAACGGTCCCCGATCGATCAGCGCGCGCACGGCGTCGGGGGTTTTCTTGCGGGCCTGCGCGATTCGGCCCACCAGATTATCGTAGAGGCTGTCCACAAGACCGGTCATCACCTCGCGGGTTTCCGGACTCATGGACGTGCGCGTGAACATGTCGCCGAAGTCCTTGTACTTGCCATCGTGTTCGACCTGCACATCGACGCCGATCTTATCCAGCGTGTTCTTGAAGTACATCAGTTCGACGCGCATGCCCTTGATATTGAGCCAATCCGTGGGGCCGAGATAGATGCGGTCGGCGGCGGAAGCCAGGTAATATTCACGGGCGCCGGGGGTCTTCAGAAAGGCAAACAGGGGCTTGCCGGACTTCTTGAACCGTTCCAGATCGGCGCGGAATTCTTCGAGCTTGCCCCAGCCCACGCTGAGCGAGTCAGGCTCCAGCACCACCGCTTTGATGCGCGCATCCACGGCGGCTTTACGCAGCATCATCCACACGCTGGTGACGGTGGAGGCCGGGCGTTCCGCGAACGCGCCGAAGGGGACTTCGACCGGCGGACGCTCGGGTATGTCGCCCGAAAGCTGGAGTTGCAGCACCGAGTTTTGCGCGACGGTGGGCGGGCTTTCGCGGAAGGATCGCGCCAGCGCGAAGAAGAGCAGGAACACGCCGGCGACGCACAGGACTACGCCGGTGATCAGGCCAAACAGGAACTTCGCCATGCTACTTTCGACGGTAGCACAGCGTTACTGAGCCGCGACTGTAAAGGGAGCGGTTTCCCTCAGAAGCACCGCTATTTGCCACCACTAGCAGCCGCCACCGGATAATACCCTTCGCGAGTTTGGACGGTCAAATTCTTCTTGTCGGCGGCCAGACTGATGGTGCGGTAGCCTGTCTGGGACGCCGGCTGATCCGAGGTGTAGCCGAGGCTATACTGGTTGCGCAGCTCCTCCTCAATCCGGCTGTAGATTGTATCGATCGTCTGCTTCTTGGAGACTTCGAAGAAGGTCCCGCCGGTCTCCTTTGAGATACGCCGGAGTATCTTCTTGCCGTCGGGGCGCTCTTCCTGCGGGCGCCTTCCACCGCCGCGTCCCATCCCACCTCCGCGTCCCATGCCGCCGCCGCGCCCGAAACCCTGGAAACCCTCGTTCGAGGCGAAGTAGATGGAGTACACCAATGTGTCGGAACGTTGAGCGGCTTCGATGGCTTCCGAGATCGACACTTTGCTGCCCCGGTCGACGCCGTCTGAGAGGATGACGGCCGCTTTGCGGCCCTTTTGCTTTTTCATCAGATCGTCGCCCGACGCCAGGTAAACGGCGTC
>PKYZ01000895.1 GCA_003132865.1 Bryobacterales bacterium | reverse complement strand
TGGCGATGTCCGGTGCGCCGGGTATGGGCGTCTTGGTGGGATCCAGGCGCTTTGCGTTACCTCCGAGCAGAACACACACATCGGGCCGAACGCGGTCGTTGTCCGTAAGGGCGAATTCAACGTCATGGCCCGCCAAACCAGCTGTTTTGCTCGTTTCGAGATAACGCCGAAGAGCAAAAAGAATCCTGGACTCGAAATCCTGATGCTGCCACGTCGGACTGGGCACAGAAATCAGCTCTCCGTTGACCAGTTCCCACTGCCGGCCCTCTTCGTAGGGCATGGCGTCGAACTGGGCACCGGTGATAGTAGTGATCGTAGCCATGGAAAATCTCTTCTCTATTATGGCTCAATTGCACAGTCGCCCGTGAACCGGTCAGTTCACCGTGACACTCACCGCCGGGGACTGGATGCCGTTCGCCACAACTTCGAGCCAGCTGGCCCCGGTCTCCATCGTCGCGGGTACGTCGAAGCTGGTGGAAACGATCGCGCTGCCCGTGGCGACGCCCATGGTGCTGTGGCCGTGCGTCCTGGCGTAGAACACATGTCCGGAGCCGGCATTGGTAATGCGCACCAGCGGGTAGTTCGTGGCGGTTTGAAACTCGTCGCCAAACGCGGCAGCTTGCGACAGGCCATTGAACTGCGTGCCGGAGATCCGATACGTGGACCCGCGAACAACGGTTGCCGGATAATTCGCGATGGCTGGAGCCCAAGCCGGTAGGTAAGTCCCAGTAGAGTTGTAAACCTGAATGCGTCCGCCAGTCAAGATCACTTGACCCGTGGGAAGCACCATCAGGTAGGCGGCGAATCGAGTCCGCATTTCCGGCGTCAGGTTGGTCCCGTCAAACTCATACAGCGTCCCGGAGTTACCGATCACGAGCACGTTGCCATTTGTCAGTAGCGCGGCGCTCGAATCGCCGGCGGTGTCGTTGGGGAAATCCGGGCCGACAGTCCAAGTACCCGGATCGGAGGAAGTCGCCCCCGGATGATAGACCGCGGTATGTCCGGATCCCGTATTCGCTGCGCCGGTGGCAAAGACCGAGCCGTCGGGGCGGAGAATCGCGGGACCAATCTCGCCAGGTGGGTAGTAAGTGCCCCCCGGGTATGGGATTGGGCCGGAGGTGGAGGGCGCAGCCAAGTCGACTATCGTGCTGCCCTGGGTAACCCAAGTTCCGGTCGACGGAGTATATCTTTCCGAATTAGGCACGTTCTTCACGTCCGCCGTCAGCACGGTGCCGTCGGGCAGCAGAGTCCAGCCCTCCTCGGCATTGAAATCGCTTTTGCCGGCGGATCCCACTTCCGTCCATTTGAGCGTGGCGGGGTTCAGCACCGCCATGCGCTTGTCGAGTTTTCTTCCCACCAGGAACAATCCATTGCGCAGCACCACGGACGGCGAATCGCCAATATAGCCCCAACCGGCAGGATGCCCAAGCGCCGTCCAGGTGTTCTTCGTGGGGTCGTAGATCGCGCCCTTGTTGGTGAGGACGAAATTGTTGTTATTGTACTCGCCGCCGACGATCGCCACGTGGCCATTGGCGAGCACGGCGGAAGAGAAAGCATAGGGCACGTATCCCGCGGGTAGGCTGGCCGCTTGCGTCCAGGTTCCGTTGACGTAGCTTCCGAAAGCATCCGGCGTAAGCTTGTACCAATCGTGATAATTACTGCCTTGACTGAACACGGTTCCGTCGGTCAACAGGAAAGACAGCCCGGCCCCGCGCGGCGGCTGGTTAACGAGTGTTTCGAGCGACTGCGCCGATGCTAAGGCGGAGATCGCGAGAAAAAGCGTGGGCAGGACGATGAATGATCTGTTGGATGGCATGGCTATCTCCTTCGATTCGGGATGAGTGCGGTTTTACGCAGTGTAGCACAGGTGAGGCGGCGTCGAGGAAGCTGACGGTACTCGCAGCTCAGCCACCCTTGCGAAATAAACGCGGCACCGCTACCGGGCCGCGACCTTCAGGAAGCGGTCGTCCGAAGACGGTTAAGCACCCCGCAAGAGGGCTCTGCATTTTGCGGCGCTAACAGGCCGTATACTGGTTACGAGGAAATCAAAGTGCAAATCAGCGCGCGAGAAGAAATTCTGCTGGAAGCCTTCCGGCGCCTCCCGGCAGAGGCCGCCAACGAGTTGTCCGCCCTAGCCCAGCGGCTGGCCACCCTGACTCCGGGAACGACGGTCGATTGGTCCGATTCCTGGTCGCATGCAGACCTCCGTGAATTCACTGCTGCATCGCTCAGACGGCTTGAGGACGAAGAGCAGGGTGACCCGCGTTGAACCCGGCGATGTTGTCGTTGGCATGTTGGCGGGTGCGGCGGAGACGAAGGTTCGCCCAGCGGTGGTGATCGCGAGCGGCACGTACCTCGTCGAACGGCCAGACGTTTTAGTCGGCATCCTCACAACGAAGCTGCCCAGGGCGGTACATCAACGGAATACATTCTTCTCGACTGGCGAGTCGCCGGGCTGCGGGCCGCATCGTGTTTCCGGGCATACGTGCTGACGATTCATCGGTCGGAGTTGACCATAATCGGTCACTTGAGCGAGCAGGACTGGCGCCACGTCAAAGCCTGCGTCCGCGCCGCCTTTGCGATTTGACAAGGGGCGGCGTCATTCGCGAATAGGCGCAGGGAGGGCCGGCCGGCTCTACACCATCACCGCTTCCGTCTCTTCACTCGCCGTGAAGTACGCGCAGTCGGGATGGTGGAAGACCAACGCGCTGACGCTGGCTTCCGGGTCCATCATCATGCCTTCGGTGAGCCGCACGCCGATGTCTTCGGGCCGCAGCAGCTTCCACATCGCCTGCTGGTCGTCCAGGTTGGGGCAGGCGGCGTAGCCGAAGCTGTAGCGCTTGCCGCGATACCGCGACGTGAAACGCTCCTGCATGGTCATGGTGGGCGGATCGGGGAAACCCCAATCTTCGCGGATGCGGCGGTGCAGCCATTCGGCGCAGCCTTCGGCTGTCTCGATCGCCAGCGCCTGCAAGCCGTGTGACTTGAAGTACAGCCCGGCTTCCTTCCACTCCTCCGACTTATCCCGAATGCCCGCGCCCGCCGTCACCACGAACATGCCCAGGTGATCGCGCCTGCCGTCGTCGGTGTCCAGGATATAGTCGCTCAGGCACAGGCCTTCGTCGCGCCGCTGGCGGCCGAAACGGAACGTGTGCAACGGGGCGGACGCTCCGGGCGCGAATAGATGGATGGCGTTGCCATCCCGCTCGGCTTCGAAGAACTGCCACACGGCCTTCACCCGCATGAACTGCGCGGCCTCATGCTTCAGTTCTTCCAACTTATGAAACAGGTCGAGCGCCTTAGGTTCGTGCTCGCCGAGACTCTTCTCGAAGTTACCCTTATAACCTAGGTGCTTGCCGTAGAGCATGTGCGGGTTGATGTAACTCCAGATTTCGGCGAGATGAGGCACATCGCGCACCTTACGGTCCGGATAGGGCGCGGCCGGAATCGGAATGTCCGCGCGCACTTTGTGGCTGCGCGCCTCGGTCACACGCACCGGCGCCTCTTGCGCGGCCTGGGCCGGCGCCGGCGCTTCGACGAAGGTGTGGCCGCTTATGGTCGCGTCGCGCGCGGCGGGGTCCATGAGCCGGTTCATCAGGTCCAGGCCAGTCATGGCGTCTTTGGCATAGCATACGGCTTCGCCATAAGCCGGAGCGATCCGTGTGCGCGTGAAGCGGTCCGAGAGCGCGGCTCCGCCCACCAGCATCGGCACGCGGATGCCGGCATCTTTCAAGTCGCCCGCCGTGATCACCATCTGTTGCGCGCTCTTCACCAGCAGGCCCGAAAGGCCGATGGCATCCGGCGCGTGCTCCTGGTAGGCGCGAATGAGAATATCCGGCGGCACCTTGATGCCCAGATTGATCACCCGGTAGCCGTTGTTGCTCAGAATGATCTCGACCAGGTTCTTGCCGATGTCGTGTACATCGCCCTTGACGGTGGCCAGAACGATCTTGCCGCGGGTCGCCGACTCGGCCTTCTCCATGAATTGCTCGAGATGCGTCACGGCAGCCTTCATAGCTTCGGCCGATTGCAGCACCTCGGCCACGATCAGTTCGTTGTTGTTGAACAGCCGCCCCACCTCGGCCATTCCGGTCATCAGCGGGCCATTGATGATTTCGAGCGGTGTGGCGCCTTCGGCGCGCTTGCGGTCGAGGTCGGCAACGAGGCCGTCCTTGGTGCCTTCGATGATGTAGTTGGCCAGGCGCTGGTCGAGCGGCAAGTCTTCGGCGCGGACTTTGATGCGCGCCCCAGCCTTGCGGAAGTGTTCGGCGATGGCGGCGATGTGGAACTGGTTGATGGCGGCGCGCTGCTCGAGGCTTTGTTGCCGCCAGTCTTCGGGGACTGGTTCAAGGACAGGCCAGGAGGCCTGTCCCACAGGCGGCGTGTTGAATAGCAAGCTCTCCGCCAACCGCCGCTCTTCTTCCGGAATCGACGCGAAACGCTCCAACTTTTCGGCGTTCACGATGGCCAGGTCCAGCCCGGCCTTGGTGCAGTAATAGAGGAAAACGGAGTTCACCACCTCGCGCGCAGCGGCGGGCAAACCGAATGAGACGTTGGAGATCCCCAGCACCGTCTTGACATAGGGGATGTTCTCCTTGACGAGCCGCACCGCTTCGATGGTCTCCACCGCGCCGCCGATGTAATTGGCATCGCCTGTGGCGCACGGAAACACCAGCGTATCGATGATGATATCTTCCGGCGCGATGCCGTACTTTTCGGTGAGCAGCCGGACGGAGCGCTCGGCCACCGACAGTTTGCGCTCACGCGTGAAGGCCTGCGCCTGTTGCTTGTCCTCGTCGATGCAGCCGACGATCAGCGCGGCGCCGTAAGCCTTGGCGATCGGACAGGTGCGCTCGAATTTCTCTTCGCCGTCCTCCAGGTTGATCGAGTTGACGATCGACTTACCCTGGCAGTAAGTCAGCGCCAGTTCCATGGCGCGCGGATCGGTGGTATCGATCATGACCGGCGCTTTGATCTTGCGGATCAGCTTCTCGTAGAACGGTGGGATGTCCTTAATCTCATCGCGGTCGGTGCTCTGCAGGCACACATCCACGATGTGCGCGCCGTTTTTCACCTGGCGGCGGCCGATCTCGGTGGCTTCTTCCCACTTCTCCTCGGCCATCAGGTTCTTGAACAGCCGCGAGCCGATCACGTTGGTGCGCTCGCCCACGATCAAGGGCCGGTTGCTGTCCTCGGCCTCCACCAGCTCTATGCCGGAATAATAAGCGCGATGAGGGGATGGCTTCACCGCGCGCGGCCTCTTGCCTTCGGCCATCTGCGCGACCATCCGGATATGCGCCGCCGTGGTGCCGCAGCATCCGCCCNNCGTTCGGCAGGCCGGCGTTCGGGTAGCAGGAGACGCGCGTGGACGCCATCTCGCTCAGCGTGCGCAGGTGGTCCGTCATGAACTCCGGACCCGTGCCGCAGTTCAAGCCCACCGCTAGCAGGTCGGCGTGCTCGATCGAAGCGTAGAGCGCATCGGCCGTCTGGCCCGCCAGCATGGTCCCCATGGTTTCGATGGTGCCCGAAACCATCGCGGGAATGCGCCGGTCGAGTTCGCGCGCCAGACGCCTGATGGCCAGCAATCCGGCCTTGATATTACGCGTGTCCTGGCAGGTTTCAAGCAGCAGGATATCCGCGCCGCCATCCACCAACGGCTTGGCGAGATCGTAATAATCCTGCTGAAGCTGGTCGAAGGCGATGGTGCGGCTGATGGTGATGCTTTTGCGCGTCGGCCCCATGGAACCGGCCACGAAGCGCGGCTTTCGCGAGGTCGAGAACTCGTCCGCCGCCTGGCGCGCCAGCCGCGCCGCCGCGGCCATCAGCTCATAAGCTTCGCCATCCACACCGTAATCCACCAGATCGCTTTTTGTCCCATTAAACGAATTGGTCTCGATGATATCGGCGCCGGATTCCAGATACGCGCGGTGAATGCCCAGCACCACGTCCGGCCGCGTTTTCACCAGGATTTCGTTGCAGCCCTCCAGCACCGGCCCGCCGAAATCCGCGGCCGTGAGCTGCCGCTGTTGCAGCATGGTGCCCATG
>PKYZ01000907.1 GCA_003132865.1 Bryobacterales bacterium | reverse complement strand
CTTCTAACCGGACAGCAGTGATGGACGACGACCCCAGCCCGCGTTCGTCGAGCGTTACGCGCCAGGCGTTCACGGCGGCTTTGCTGAACCCGGGCCGCGGCTCCAGCCGGTACCAGTCGAAGAATTCATCCAGGGCCATGGAATAGACCCGCTTAGTGATCGGCGAACTGACGCTGTCCAGGACCAGCGACTTCATCCGCCGCCACTCCGTTGCTTTGTCAACTACGGTTAACTCGTTCATTTTGTGCCTCTTATTGGGCAATATCGGTAGCCATGACGACCTTACCTCTGGACGGCAAGGACAGCAAGCGAAGGAATCCAACTGGGCGAGAGATATCGGTACGGAGACCCGGCCCTGGGATTTCGTCCAGGGCTTCCCATAAACTCGCGTAGTCCGTGAAATGAATGCCCGCGCATGACGGGAGAAGTGTAGATAGGGGCCGGAAGGGAACAGGTCGCGGAGGGTGTTTAGTCCATCACTGAAGAATATGGTTTATATTCATAAGGAGGCTCTTCTGATGACATCTCCGACCCTTGAGGTTAGGGCATCCTTCATTGATGTTGCCCATACGCAGAACGAGTTTGACATCGGCTTCTATAGCCGACTTCCTGGTGTTCGTTTTGAAACCGTCGATCCGGCTACAGGCCGTCCCGTCGTTGCCGCTCCTAGCGTTGGTAACACGGTGCGTACAATCGTAGTGGCAATCTTGTCGTCTACCGCTCTCTCAACGACCATTCAGCTTTGGCTTGAGAAGGAGCCAACAGTGATTGAGATAACTATCGAGCACGGCAACGACAAGAATAAGCTCCGGTTCGAGGGGCCAAACATCAAAGAATCGCAGGGTGAGATACAGGACCTAATCAACGATCTGACCAAGGAAAGCAAGTCTCCAGTTCACGTTGTGGCAAAGCGAAAGAGCCATCCGCCTGCGACGCCCTCCGCGTGCGAATCAAGATAACTGAAGAGACTGTTGTGTGGTGGTTATTCTCTCCAGATGCGCCTTGCGCCACGCCGCGCACTCGTAGGCTTGTGGCATCGCCGCAACAAATCCAAGCGCTGCTGAAATCGAGCGCGAGACTGAACCGAGGACCGGTGACTTCCTCATAGACCAGGATGACGGTAATGTCGGCGATGCTTAGATTGGCATTGTCCGGCGCACCAGCCGCCGCGACGTGACTTGCAAGGCATCCGTCGGAGATATCGCCGCGCCCCAATTCATCTGGTGCAAACGACGCTCGGGCATCCATAAATGCACAGTACGCACCGGCCAGCAGGGCTGCCACCGTACCCAGCCAACAGAATCCGGAAGAAAGCCATCACGCCTACTCCAGTTCCGCAAAGCCAGTCACCGCGGCGGGCTGCAGTTGGTGCAAGTCAAGCACCAAGATCTGGTTCTGGCCTCGGCGCAGCCAGCTCGCCGGGCAATAGAGACGCCGCTGGGGACCGAGGTTCCAGTAGCGTCCCAGGTTGTGCCCGTTCACCCAGACCAGCCCTTTCTGGTATTCCGAAAGATCCAGGAAAGTGTCGGCGGGTTCGGAGAGGTCGAACGTTCCGCGGAAGAAGATCCCCGGCCGTTCATCCACCTTGCCTTGGGGCAACCGCTGGACGTACTCGTCTTTAAGTGGCAGCGAGTACACCTGCCAGTTCATCAGTGTCATGCCGTTCAGCGTCACGCGGTCCGTGATTCCCTTCCGGTCGATCATGGCTTGCCCGAAGTTGATCCGTCCCATCCCCTCCACCAGAATCGTGAGCACCGGCTTGGGGTTGTCCGTCTTGGGCAGGGCGATGGTATCCACGCCTTCCCGCCGGTCCAGTTTGCCGATGTAGCGCCCGTCCACAAAGACTGTGGCGTAGTCGTGCACATCGGTAACGACAAGATTGCCGCTCTTGTGCCCGAACAACGTGGTCTGGTAGGCAATCATTCCGAAGTCCTGGCCGTAGTCTTCCATGGGACGGGGCTGCACGGACGCGACCGGGCGCGGCAGGTTCTGCCAGAGCGAGGCGAATGGTCGCAAGGTGATCGGCGGAATCGCAGCGGCTGGTATATCCGCCGGGATTTCGGGCAGTGCGCCGCTGCTTCCTCGGTAGCGCCCCAGCACCTCGCGGAGTGCCCGGTATTTGACGGTTGCGCGCCCCTGCTCATTGATCGGCGCGTCGTAATCGTAACTGGTGACGTCCGGCAGGTAGTCCCCCTGGCCGCCGGAGTTGGCGCCGGCCCAGAATCCGAAGTTTGTGCCCCCGTGAACCACGTAGAGATTGAAGGAGCGCCCCTTGTCGAGCAGCCCTTGCACATCCTTGATGATCTCATCCACTCCGCTCCGCGCCCACGATTCTCCCCAATGAGTCAGCCAGCCAGGGTATGTTTCACTCGAGAACACCGGAACGCCGGGGTTCATCCGCCGCGCCAAGGCGAACTCCTCGTCGGTTGAGCCCGGGTCGAGGCCCACGGCCGCTCCGGGCAATGTCCCAGCTTCCAGCATGTAGGTCGTGGCGCCGTCGGCGGTGTAGAACGGCACGCGGATGCCGGTATCCCGCCAGACTTGGCGGAGCCTCAGCAGGTAATTCCGGTCGTTTCCGAAACTGCCGTATTCGTTCTCGATCTGGAGCATCAGGATGGGTCCGCCCTCGGTCACCTGTGAGGGCTTTATCACCTGGGACAGAGCGCGGATGTATCGCTCCGCCGCCCCCGCGTACCTTGCGTCCAGGCATCGGACCTTCAAGTCAGGCACGCGCAGCAGGTATGCAGGCAGTCCGCCGAAATCCCACTCCGCGCAGACATAGGGCCCAGGCCGCAGCAGGACCCACAGACCCTCCTCTCGGACAATCTTCAGGAAGGCGGCGATGTCGTGGTTCGGGGTGGTGAAATCGAAGCGTCCCTCCGCGGTTTCGTGGAAGTTCCAGAAGATATACACCGCAATGGTGTTGACGCCCATTGCTTTGGCCATGCGGATGCGGTGACGCCAGTACTCGGGGGGAATGCGGGCCGGGTGCATTTCCCCGCTGATAATCTGGAGCGGTTTGCCGTCGAGCAGGAAGTCGTCTTTCCCCAGCACGAAAGTATGCCGATCCGCGGCGCCGGCCAACGCGACTGCAAGCAGCAACAGGGCTGAAACGCTTGTACCACGCATCGTTTTCCAAGTTAACCACATTCTGCCGACCGGAAGGACCGCGTCGGGATTCTGCCGGCAACAGGCCGGAGCGGAAAATCTGATTGATGGAAGCCAACAACGATGTGGGCTTGGCGGCCCATCCCTTAGCACGCTGCGCTATGAGCTGCGTGTACTTCCAGACTGGCGATGTTGGCCTATACGGCGAGGATGATCCACCCCGATTAGACGAAACTCCCCTGTGCAGTTGCTGCCCTACCGCCTCCGGTCGAATCGTCGCCCCACTCGGAAAAGAGGCTCCAAATCGCCTTCAGAAAGCTCGCCTATTTCCGGCAGCACGACGGCGTTGTGTCGCATTATCGACCGCTGTTCCGCTTGGTACGAAATGCACGTGCCTTTCCGGCCTGGCAGGGTTCCACGTCCTCCCAGGCCTATTTCGCCAGTTCGCAGGGTGCGAGGAGCCTGCCTGGGAACAGCCCGGCGCCACAAGGCGCTGCCTTAGTCAGGCATGTACCTGAGGCTTTTCGTCCTCTTGTAACCGGCGGGCACTGCGAAGACCAACGGGTCGACGGCGCCGTCCACGAACCCCGAAAATGCCGTTTCACTGACTCTGATGTACGTCAGGTCGGCGGGAACCATCGCCTTCGGAAGTTTCTCCTCGAGTCTTTCGGAACCCGGTAGCGGTCTGGATTCGACGATATAGAGAACGGGGTAGCCGGGCAGCGTCGATGCCGCCCGGGCCATCACTCCGAAAGCCGATGTGTCGCCGCGTAAAGAGGTGATAGGCATTCCGGGAAACGCCAGGCCACATTCGCGGGACCACCTGGCCTGGAACGCCGCGAGTTCGTCCGACGGGGACTTTGGCACTATCCAGTAAATCGAACTACCTCCGACTCGGCGCCGGCTCACGCTGATCGCGATTAGGCGGTATTCTTCGGCGGTTTGACCTTCGATCTGTCTTGTTTGGCCTGTTTTTTGAATTGCGGCCGTATATTGGGGAGCCGGCCAGGAATTCCAGCGGCGGAACAGCGCCGAGACGCGCTTCTGAGCTTCGTCCATGGTTTCGATGCTATACAAGTGTCTCTTGGGCCGCACGATCGTAATGGTGCGCGCCTGTAGATCAAAAATAGTGAGTCGTCTTTCCCGATCCGGACCAGCCGGTCTCCCTGCAGAACAATCTTGAAGGTTTCGGGCCGGGCACTCTCGAGAGGCGGCGCGTACATGGTCACAGGAATATCGAATACCGGGGGGTCGAGCGAGGGCACCCGCGACTGCAGAGGCAACGCGCCATCGAAACTTCCTCTCCTCACGGTTTGGTCGTATGTCACGCCGGCGAACAGCGGTAGCGTGATGGTGAAAGCCAGGGTGAGTATAGCACCCCGCCGCAGGGCAGGCATCCGAGCTAGATCTAGAGCAGGGCAGGGACGGCCTCGGTGTGGCCCATGCCCCTCTGCCATTTCGAGCGCCTCCGGGGTCAAATACGAAGCGGTTTCCATTTCCAACCTCTCTTCTGCCATCCATATTGTACCTAAACCAGATTGCGGATCTGGTTATCTCGAATCATCGTTTCAGTCCGGTCTGTCTGGTTTAGATTATAGAAATGACGCGTCAGATGGCAGTACCGGCTGGCGCTTCTACATACGCCGACCGGATCTGGTGACAGAGACCCGGCCCAGACGGCACGAGCAAGCAAGGCTGCTTTAATTCGTAGGAACGGTCAAAGAAATGAACCGGATCGTGCTCATGGCTTACGCACATCGGCGCGCACCAGGCCCGCGAGCCGTGTCGGTGAGGTGCTCGACCTAGCCGCAACGACAACGGCACCGGCCTGATGTGCGGCGATATCGTTATCTATTTCGGCGTGGTGTCGGGGCGTCTAGCGCTGTAAATATCGAAATGACGAGCCAGTAGAACCAACGATGCGCTGAAAGTTGAACTCGTGCGGTTGCGCCGCTACGAGTACTTGCCCAGATCCAGATTGCTCATTTGCCTGCCTCCAAAAGAGAGAGCATCGGGCAAGGAACACCAGGAATCCGTTTCCGCCAGTCATCGTCGGGTTCACTTCGCGGCGTTCGTGTTATCCAGTATTTCCTTCACTCGCGCTATCAATACAGCGGGCGCAAATGGAGGTGGAAAAATCAGGAAGCCCTCGTTGGTGATACGCGCATCGATGCGTTGATCATCGGGCACGCCGGCCACCATAAGCACGCGCAGGGCGGGGCACTTCTGGCGCAGATACAGAGCTGCATCGTGGCCGTTGATGTTCGCGACATAAACGTCGATGAGGAGCAGGTCAGGCCGGGTTTCCCGTACCATGTCGACGGCGATGCCGAGGTCCCCCGTAGCCCGCACCACGTATCCTGCCGCCTCCAGGATTTCGCGGATAACCTGACGCACGAGGGGCGCGGAGTGAAACAGCAGGATGGTGGCACTCATGATCATCGAGACTTCATTATGTCAATACGGAGGGTCCGAGGCAAACTGAAGGCGGCCTGCTGCAGTCTCCCCCTCTTCGTTTTGATCTGCTTCCTGTTTAATTGCGGCTGGCAAATCGTTAATCTTCAGGTGTCCGAGCGTGACCGGTGCTGCTCAACACGACAAGATGAGCGATTCTTTGGCCGGCGCCCACAGTGTTCACGTTAACAGGCAATATCGTTAGCGGTTT
>PKYZ01000889.1 GCA_003132865.1 Bryobacterales bacterium | reverse complement strand
CGGCTGCGCCTTTATCGACTACGACCGGGATGGGTGGCTCGACCTCGTGGTGGCCAACTACATCGATTTCAATGCCCAGGAGACGCCCCGGCCGCGCGACCGCAGCGGCTGTAACTGGAAGGGCATCCCCGTGCCCTGCGGCCCGCGGGGTCTCAAGGGCGAAACTATGACTCTGTACCACAACGACGGTCACGGCCATTTCACCGACGTGACCAAACAGGCCGGCGTCGAGACTCCGCGCGAGTATTATGGCTTCACCGTCTTGACCGGCGATTTCGATAACGATGGATGGCCCGACTTCTTTGTGACCTGCGATTCGACGCCCAGTCTGTACTTCCACAACAAGCGAAACGGGACGTTTGAGGAGATCGGCCTCACCACGGGCCTGGCTGTCAATGAGGACGGCCGGGAACAGGCGGGCATGGGCGCGACTGCCGCCGATTATGACGGCGACGGTTACCTCGACATCTTCAAGACCAACTTCTCGAGTGACACCAACACCCTCTACCGCAACCTGGGCGATGGGACTTTCAGCGACGTCACCAGCCGCGCCGGTCTGGCCGTTCACACCCAGTACGTAAAATGGGGCACCGCCTTTGTGGACATCGACAACGACGGCTGGAAGGACTTGTTCATAGCGGACGGGCACGTTTATCCCTTCATTGAAAAGTATAACCTCGGCGAAGAGTTTCACCAGCCGCGCCAGTTGTTCTGGAATCGGGGAGACGGGCAGTTCTTCGATATGTCCTTCACCGCGGGCCCCGGCATCACCGCGAAGCACTCGTCGCGCGGCATCGCGGTCGGGGACCTGGATAACGATGGATCCGAGGAGATTGTGGTCGTCAACCTTTTTGAGCCTCCCTCGCTGCTGAAGAACTTCGGCCAACGGGGCAACGCTCTGTTGGTGCGGGCTGTGACCGCATCCGGACGCGATGCGGTCGGCGCCCGCATCACCGTGACCGCGGGACATCGCAAACAGATCGATGAAGTGCGCAGCGGCGGATATCACATTTCCCAGGGCGATTTTCGGGTGCACTTCGGCCTGGGCGACGCGGTCAAGGCCGACGTCGGCATCCGTTGGCCACAGGGCGCCATCGAGACTCTCAAGGACGTTGACGCCAACCAATGGATTGTCGTGCGCGAGGGCAAGGGAATCGTCGAGCGGCATCGTTTCGCGGGCGCTTCCGGCACGTCCCTTCAACGATAACTGTTGCCTTTTTATTGGGTGGATGTTATAGTTCTGTCGGTAGATCATGCGATTCCACGCAATACTCCTTCTGAGCCTTGGCGCCACTGCATCGGCGCAGAGTCCCAACGCGGACGATGTCGTCTGGGAGAACGCCGTCCACAAGTTCGACGCCGCGCGCGCCGCGCTTCTCCGCCAGGTCGATACGGGGGGACAGACCGGGCCGTTCCGCCCCAACTGGGACTCCCTCAAGCACTACCAGGTTCCCGCCTGGTATCTGGACGGCAAGTTCGGCATCTTCCTCCATTGGGGCGTTTACTCGGTTCCGGCGTTTGGCAACGAATGGTACCCGCGAAATATGTACAACCAGGGGACCCCGGAGTTCGCCCATCACGTCGCCACCTATGGCCCGCAGTCGAAATTCGGATACAAAGACTTCATTCCCATGTTCAAGGCGGAGAAGTTCGACGCGAAAGCTTGGGCGGATCTGTTCCGCAAAGCCGGCGCGAAATACGTTGTTCCCGTCGCGGAGCACCACGACGGGTTCGCGATGTATAACTCGGACCTCAGCGACTGGAGCGCCGCTAAAATGGGCCCACACCGCGACACCACCGGCGAGTTGGCGCAGGCCGTGCGAGCCGCCGGCCTCCACTTCGGCGTTTCCAGCCACCGTGCCGAGCACTACTTCTTCCTCAATACCGGCAGGGAGATCGATTCCGACGTCCGCGACCCGAAATTCGCGGCCTTTTACGGCCCCGCCCACGCCGGCGTCACGGACAAGAACAAGGCGCATTGGGCAGCTCATCCCGACCCGGCATACCTGGACGATTGGCTGGCCCGCGTAGCCGAAATGGTGACCAAGTATCAACCGGAGATTCTCTGGTTCGACTGGTGGATCGAGACCAAAGAGTTCGAGCCGTACCGGCAACGTCTGGCGGCGTTCTATTACAACAATGCCGCGCGCCGCGGCTCTACCGCCGCGATCAATTACAAGGACGATGCCTTTCCGCCAAGCGCCGCCGTTTTGGACATCGAGCGCGGCCAGTCGGACCAGATCCTGCCGCGGTTTTGGCAGACGGACACCTCAGTGAGCGTCAAGTCCTGGGGGTACATCGACCACGACACTTTCCGCTCCCCGGAGTCGCTGGTCCAGGAATTAGTGGATATCGTCAGCAAGAATGGCGCTCTGCTCCTGAACGTGGGGCCCAAATCGGACGGCACGATTCCTGAGCAGGCGGCGAATGTGTTGCTTGCCATGGGCCGATGGCTCTCCGTCAATGGCGAAGCGATTTATGGCACGCGGCCCTGGAAGATCTCCGGCGAAGGTCCCACCAAGGTCGTCGGCGGTTCGTTCAACGACACGGCTACGAAGCCCTATACCAGCCGCGATATCCGGTTCACTACGCGCGACGGTCTGCTGTACGCCATCGCGCTCGCCTGGCCGCAGGATGGCAAAATCAAGATCCAGTCCCTGGCCCGTGGATCCAAGGTCATGGAATCGGAAGTCGCCGGCGTTCAACTGCTCGGCTCCGGTGCCAAGCTGAAATGGACGCGCGACAATAGCGGCTTGGAGATCGAGATGCCTGCCGCGCGAACCGGAGAATTTGCCTGGGTGTTCAAGATAACCCCAGCCGGCCTAAAACAGAGTACCAACGGCCCGGCGGATTGACAGGAGCGAGTTCTCCGGGCTACAATTGTTAACGATTACTTTAGCGCTAATTATGGACTCCTGTGATCCGGCGCTCACCCAGAGCCACAGGATCGCAGGCCCGCTCCGCCGTTGCACAAGAACCGCCCATGAAAGAGAACTCCGAAGTAAGAATCGACCGCCGTATCGGCCGTGACGATCTGATCGTCATTGCGGGCGCGGGCGGCTTCATCGCGGGCGCGCTCGCCCGGTATTTTCACGATCTGGGCTACACCCGCATCCGCGCCATCGACCGCAAGCCCTTGCCGGAATGGTACCAGCGGGTGCCCGGTGTGGAATGCCTCTCCTTGGACCTGAGCGAGAAGCACAACGCCATCCGGGCCGTTGAAGGCGCCGTGGAGGTCTACAACCTGGCCGCCGACATGGGCGGTATGGGTTTCATCGAGCACTTTCGCGTCGAGTGCCTCCGTAGCATTCTAGTCAACACCCACCTGATTGAAGGCGCCTGGCGTGCCGGCGCCCAACGCTATTTCTTTTCCTCGTCGGCCTGCGCCTACAACACCGACCTGCAACGGGATCCAAACGTGCGCGCTCTTAAGGAATCGGACGCGTACCCAGCCATGGCTGAGAGAGGTTACGGTTGGGAGAAACTCCTCTCGGAGATGTTCTGCCAGGAGTATTGGGCGGAACGCGGTCTGGAAACTCACATCGCCCGCTTCCACAACATCTTCGGCCCCAACGGCACCTGGTTCGGAGGCCGCGAGAAGGCGCCCGCCGCGCTCAGCCGTAAGGTAATCGAAGCCCTCGACCTCGGCCACACCACCATCGACATTTGGGGCGACGGATCGCAAACCCGCAGCTTCTGCTTCATCGACGATTGCGTGCTCGGTGTCGACCAGATTATGCACTGCGACCGGCTCATTGCCACGCCCATCAACCTCGGTTCGAGCGAACTGATCGCGATCGACGATCTGGCAAGAATGGTGGAAGCCATCGGCGGCGTCAAGCTTCATCACACTTACGATCTGAATGCCCCCAAGGGCGTCGCCGGACGCAACAGCGACAACACCTTCATCAAGAGCGTGCTCGATTGGGAGCCTCACACGCCGCTCCGCGTCGGCATGGAAAAGACATACGCGTGGATCGCTGAACAATACGCGGACCGCAAGGCGGGAAAGCGTGTGGTGAAGGACTAGCCGTGCAGCCGCCCACCACCATCGCGACGCCTTTACCTGAGACGCTCCCGGATGGTCGGGGTAACGGAAGCCACAGCGCGGATGTCGCCTTCATCGCCAGTCGAATCCCTAATCGCATGGCGTTGGCGGGCGGGTGGATTGATCAGCCCTTCGTCTCCAGGCACAATCCGGATCCTCCCGGATCCATGGTGGTGGTGGCGTTGGAACCGGCTTTCTGGTTCATGGATCGCTGCGGCATGGCCAGCAGCACGCGCCGGATTGCTACCAGCTTGTGGAACGGCGTGCTCCCGAACCGGCCTCGCGCGGATTTGGTCCGCGAGTTGTACTGGGCGGAGAATGCCGGAAAGGCCGAGCCATCCGGCTCGCAGGACATGATCGGCCTGCTCTATCCAGGCGTGAGCAGGCTCGATTACGATGCCGGCGTCGAGGGGGGAAGGTTTCCCGCACATGTCGAATCCAACTGCGAGCCGGAGATTGCACGTTGGGTGGAAGAAGTCTTCCATCTCGTCCCCATCAACCAACGTCCCGCTGGCTACAGTCCCCTGGGCATCAGAAACCTGGATTCCGAGTGGATCGCGCAACTGGGCCAGACCGGCAAGGACTGTTTTGACGCGATCATGAACACAGACATCCGTTGTCTGGGCGCCGCTTTGAACCATTGCATGCGGTGTTGGGAAGCGATTCTGCCTCACACCGTGCAGCATCCGGCGATTAGCCTGGATTTGAAAGGGATACTTGCCTGGTTTCAATCCCGGTACGCGGGCGCCATGTACTCAGGGTGCGGCGGCGGATACATGATTGTAGTTTCCGAAGAACCGGTGCCGGGCTCGTTGACCGTAAGAGTCAGGATCGGGTAGTCTCGCCTTTATGCTGAAAACCGGCATCCTGAACCCGGCGATAAACTCGCTCATCAGCCGCGTCCGCCATACGAATACCTTGGTGATCGCCGATCGCGGTTTTCCGTTCTGGCCGCCGATAGAAACCATTGACATCTCCCTGGTCGACGATATCCCCAGAGTGCTCGATGTGGTTCGGGCGATTCGCTCTAACTTCGTAGCCGGCCAGGTCTTCATGGCCGAGGAATTCCTCGCCGCGAATGGCAACGATGTACGACTGGAATTCGAGCAGGCGCTTTCTGGCGTCCCGCTCATCTTTGAACCGCATGTTCAGTTCAAGAAGCGTGTCCCCCAGGCAGTCGGGCTGATCCGAACGGGAGATACCATTCCATACGCGAATTTGATCATCGAGTCCGGATGAGCGCAGGCGGCGGGAACTACCGGGTTTTCTTCGGCTGAGTTAGTATCGGACGAGTAGGAGTGTCTTTACCACCGCAAGCTCCGATGTTGCCTGCGCTCCCGTCGGTACCGAGCCGACGGCTAACACGACGGCGACGGCGTGCGCTTCGTCGCTATGCTGATGCATTTTGATCTGCCAGCCGGCGGGCACGCTGCAGCATCCCAGCACGGGGAACCCACGACAATCAGCGCCAGGGCAGAAGTGCGGGCGCAACTACAAGGGCGGCAACGGCGAACGGGAGTTTCTTCAAACATCCGCTCAAGGGAAAAGGCCCCAGGCTTCTTCTCATATCAACCAACGTTGCAGCCTGCTGCCACTTGAAGTGGGATGCCTCATGCGACCCTGGACCGGCCTCCGACGCTTGCGGCGTGTATGCCGCCGCGGTCAAAATGCGCGGCGACATCTTGCCCACAAGGGTCCAGGCCGCATCTGAACGAAACGGACGCATAGCCGGTTCACCGGCCTTCTGCGCGTTGCTGCATTACCGCGATCTGCGCGCCTAACCCACGCCTAACTCACACATAGACAGTACAAAACAAAAACCACCGAAGTTATTTCAGTTATTTCCTGACGGTCCCTTAAGGACACAACGATCTCGGGAGCGAGGCCTGGTACACCGCCTGTTCCCCGGCCTGCTCGATACCGACGCCCAGACGAGATTCCAACTGCCTTGGGTGGGCCGAATCTACAAATAACATCAATGAAATCAGTAACTTAAAAGTTTACGCCTCAATGTCTGTTCAGCCTGTTCTTTGCCTGTTAGCAGGCTCATTGGGGGTGCTTAAACGTTTTCGAGATTTCTGACGAAACCGCTCCCNNCTTTAAGCACCCGCTCATTGGTAATGGGGCCAGCGGCCCTGCTTTTTCGGGTATGATGGGATTTGTTGAAGCGTCGTGAGTTTTTGGCCGCGCTTGCAGCGACTGGCTTCTGCGCTTCGAGGGGACACGCCAGCGCGCCGTTCCTAGTGAAGTTCCGGCAGCCGCCGCCCTATGCTCCAGCGCTGGCCTTTGTCGAGCCGGGGCTCGATGAGTTTCCAGGTGAGAAGGCGGCTCTGGAGATCGAGGCGCGCCTGCGCGAGGGCGTGCTCAGCGGCCAGCTGGCTTTGGCCTCCGGGTGCCGTGGCACGTCTCCGGCCGCGCGCGAATATCGCGACGTCGCGCCCGGCGTGGCCACCGCGGTCTTCGGCAACGATACAGCCGTCACATCCGGCTGGCAGACGTGGCGGGAGTCGCTCGGCAGTATCGACAGAGCGCGTTTCTATTCGCTGCCTGGCGATCTCGTACGCTATGAGATCCGCGGGCGGAACGCGGGGCGCCTCGAGTACCGCGTAGGTTACTGGAAACTGGCATGGGACAACGGGGCAATCACACGCCTTGAGCCGGTCGAAGAAATCCTGACCTACGCGGACAGGCCCTGGTTCCGGGATGTTACAGGCGCCGCCTTTGCCGGCGAGCCTTCCTTTCCGGAGCAGCTCGCGCGCGGCATCCCCTATTGGCGGTCGCGTCTCGATCCGGCCTGCGGCATCGATCTCTATGGCGAGATCGGGATTGCGGCCGCGGACATCGACGGCGACGGCTGGGATGAGATTTATGTCCTACAGCCGGGCGGACTGCCCAACCGGTTGTATAAGAACGATGGACACGGCCGGCTTCGCGACATCTCGAAGCAAGCCGGCCTGGATATCCTCGACAACACCCCCAGTGCGCTCTTTGCCGATCTGCGTAACTCCGGCCATCAGGACCTGGTGCTGGTGCGGAACAGCGCGCCGGAGCTGTTCCTGAACGACGGAATGGGCCGGTTCACGCACGTTCCGAATGCCTTTCGATTTCGCTCGCCGCCACAAGGCGCGTTCACCAGCGTAGCCGCGGCCGATTATGATCGCGACGGCCGCCTGGATCTCTACTTTTGCTGCTACTTCTTCTTCCAGACCGAGGCACAGTACCGCTATCCGGTCCCTTACCACGACGCGCGGAACGGGCCGCCCAACTTCCTCTTTCACAACCGGCTGGACCGCGACCCGCCCTACTTCGAAGACGTCACGGCCGCCAGCGGAATGGACCACAACAACAACCGCTTCAGCTTCGCCGCGACCTGGTGCGATTACAACGGAGACGGCTGGCCGGATCTGTACGTCACCAACGATTTCGGCCGCAAGAACCTGTACCGCAACGATCGCGGCCATTTTCGGGATGTGGCCGAGGAGGCCGGCGTGATAGACCTTGGCCCGGGGATGAGCGCGGCGTGGCTGGACTACGATGGCGACGGCCGGCCCGATCTGCTGGTCTCCAACATGTGGAGCTCGTGCGGCCAGCGCATCGTCAACGACCCTGCGTTCGGCCCCGCCAAGAAAGATCCATCGCTGAGGGAAGTCTACCGCAGCCACGTAAAAGGAAATTCGCTTTATCACAACAACGGCGACGGGACGTTCACCTACACCGGCGATTCGCAGGGCATCGAGATCTGCCCGTGGTCATGGTCCTGCGACGGTTTCGATTTCGACAACGACGGCAGTCCCGAGATCTACATTTCCTGCGGCATGCTGAACAACGGGGGCGCCACCGACCTGATGAGCTATTTCTACCGCCAGGTGGTCGCCAAGTCCCCGGTGAGCTACACGGCTGCGCCGGAATACGAGAATGGCTGGAACGCCATCAACCAGCTCATCCGCCAGGACTATAGCTGGGCGGCCCCCGAGCCGAATCTTTTCTTCGCGCGGCGCGCCGGACGCTACTACAATTTCGCCGGCGTGAGCGGCCTCGACCGGGCCGACGACAGCCGCGCGTTCGCATTCACCGATATCGATGGCGACGGCAACCTCGACATCGTGCTGAAGAGCCGCCTGGGGCCCCAGGTTCGCATCTTCCAGAACGTTTGCGGAGCGGGCCGTAAGACGATCGTCTTGTCGCTGCGCGGAACGGAGTCGAATCGCGACGCCATCGGCGCGCGTGTGGAAGTGGATGGGCAGGTAAAATGGCTGGCGGCCGGCTCGGCATATCTCTCGCAGCACACCAAGCGGCTGCACTTCGGATTGGCGACCCGCGAGCGCGCGGAGAAAGTTTGCATATACTGGCCCTCGGGAAAGGTGCAGGAATTGCCGCCTCTCGCCGCAGGTTTTCTATATGAAGTTACTGAGGGCAGCGCGCAGGTGCGGTCGAAGCCTCTCGCGCCGCGAAAGGAATGGCCGGCGGATGTCGAGTTCCCCACCGACAACCGCGCTCGCCTCCAGACCACTTGGTTCTGGGAGCCCGTGCCGCTGCCGGAGAAGCGCCGGGGGCCGGCGTTGCTGGTACTGCACGCGGGCGAGCCGCTGCCGCGCTATTCGGTGCCGACCGAGGTTCTGGATCTGCGGAGCGCTCCCGCCGAACTGGCCGCGGCCTATGCCATTTTCAGGCGCTATCTGTTCGACTATCGCGTGGATCTCGAAACGCCGCTCTGGATGCTGATCGATTCGGCTGGCCGGGTGCGCAGAATCTATGCCGAGCCGCCGGCTGCGGCCGCCGCGGAGGCCGACCTGCGGGTGGTTGACGGTCCGGTGCCGGATGCGCGCTCGCTGCCATTCGAGGGCGTGTACTACGGCCAGCCGGCGCGGGACTACTTCAAGATGGGCGGCGCGATGTGGATGGCCGGTTACGGCGAGCAGGCGCTGCCGTACCTGGAAGAGGCATTGAGCCAGTCTCCGGACAACGCCAAGATTCTGGAGGCTATTGGCCGAATTCACCTGGAGGCGAACCGGTTGGGGCCGGCACGGGAGGCGCTGGAGCGCGCCACGCGGCTGGATCCCGGTTTGCCGGAAGCCTGGAACGATTTGGGCGGCGTGGAATCCGCCGCGGGCAATTCGCAGGAAGCGCTGCGCATGTACGAACGGGCGCTGGCGCTCGGCCCCGACCTCCCCTACGCGCTGGTGAATGCCGCCCAGATGCAGGAAAAGCTGGGCAAGACGGCGGAAGCCGAACGGCTGTATCGCCATGCGCTGGCCGTCGACGCACGCAACGGGGAGGCCGCCAACAACCTGGGGCTGCTACTGGCCAAGGCGAGCCAGACCGACGAAGCGCGCCGGTTGTTCGAACAGGCGATCGCCCTGCATCGCGACGATGCCTCGGCCATCAATAACCTCGCGGTGCTGTACTTGAATCTCGGCCAGACCAAGGACGCCATCGCCGCATTTCAGTACGGCATCCAGGTGGCGCCGGACGAAGATATACTGTACTTGAACCTGTCGAGAACGTGGCTGCGCCTGGGGGAGCGCGACAAGGCGCGCGAAGTGATGCGCGAGTTGCTGGCTCGCAAGCCGGGGCATGCTTTGGCGCAAAAGGCGCTGCGGGAGTTGGGGGAACCATGATTGTCCCGATCTGTTTCATGCTGGCTTCGAGCGGCGGCAACCTCGACCGGCTGACGAAAGAGATTGCCGTTTCCGGGCAGGTCGTCGAACTCGCCACGCCGCCCTCCGAGCGCGTGGCCCCGCCGGCGCAGATCGCGCCGGGACCGCCTCCGTTGCTGTCGTTCCGTTATTACGAAGGACAGCAGCGGCATCGATTCTCCAACGCGGAGCTGATGCTGGATGATGCGGGACATTAGTGACGCAAAACTGTCGGCTGAAGCCGACAGCGGCACGCTGAAGCGTGCGCTACATGTCGTGCTGGCGGCGCTGATGGCGGTGGCTGGGCCGCTGTTGGGGGCCGAGTCGGCTACCGAGCAAGGGGTGATCGCGTTTCAACAGGGGCACTACCTCCAGGCGAGCCGGTTGCTCGCGGATGCCGTCCGCAGGAACCCGCGCGACGAGCATGCGCGGACCTTCCTCGCGCTGGCGCGGGCGGCCACCGGCCATTGCCCCGAAGCTGTCCCGGATCTTACGGACCGCTTCCAGAAGTCGGAGAATCGGGACCTGGCCCGCCTTGCCGGGCTGGCCCTGGCGCAGTGTCTCGTCGCCCAGGGAGACACGGCCAAAGCGGTTCCGATCGCCGGCCAGCTCGAAGCGAAGTATCCCGACGACGCCGACGTGCTCTACCTGGCTGCCCGTGTTCACATGAGCGCCTTCAACGACGCGACGCGGCGGATGTTCGAGAAGACGCCCGCCTCGTACCGGGTGAACCAGCTATCGGGTGAGATCTTCGAAACGCAGAACAAGTTCACGGAAGCGGCCGCCGAATATCGTAAAGCGATCGAGAAGAACCCGCGGGCGCTCAACCTGCACTTCCGCTTGGGCCGCGCGATTTTGCTCGAGTCGCACAGCCCGGAAGCGCTGGCCAAGGCGCAAAAGGAGTTCGAGGCCGAACTGGCGCTGAACGCCGGAGACGCTGCGGCCGAGTTCCAGATCGGGCAGATCCTGGACGCCGGCGGCCGGCGCGAGGAGGCTCTCAAGCATTTCCAGGGGGCTCTCGAACTGCGCCCCGACTTTCCCGAAGCGGCCTTGGCCGTCGGCCGAATTCGCGTGCAGGCCAGACAGTACGCCGAGGCAATCCCGTTGCTGGAGCGGGTGGTCGGGATGGAGCCAAACAATGAAGCGGCGCACTACAGTCTCATGCTCGCCTATCGCAATTCCGGCCAGATGGACAAGGCGCGGCGGGAGCAGCAGGAACTGCAGAAGCTCCAGCATCCGCCCGAGGGCGAGTTCACCGACTTTCTGAAGCGGCTTGGCGAAAGGACGCCCCAGCAGTGAAAGCCCTCGCCGCCGCCGCTGCCGTGGCGCTGTTGGCGGGCGCGCCGCCCGGCCCCGACTTTCGCGACATCGCCAAGGAAGCTGGCCTTACCGACTCCTTCCCGAACGGCGGCGACAAAACCAAGGAGTACATCGTCGAGACCACCGGCAGCGGAGTCGCCTTCATCGATTACGACAATGATGGCTACCTGGACATCTTCGTCCTTTCCGGCGACGGCGGAACCAACCGCATGTACCACAACGACCACAATGGCCACTTCACCGACGTCACCGCCGAACTAGGCCTGACCCCATCCGGCTGGGCGGAGGGCGTCTGCGCGGGCGACTATGACAACGACGGATACACCGACTTGTTCGTCACCTACTGGGGCCAGAACCGTCTCTACCGCAACGTGGATGGCAAGCGCTTTGAAGACGTCACGGCGAAAGCCCATCTGACCGAGGACCGGACTCGCTACAACACCGGCTGCGCGTTCCTGGACTACGACGGGGACGGCCGGCTCGACCTGTTTGTGGCCAACTACCTGAAATTCGATTTTGCGACCACGCCGAAGCCGGGCTCCAACCCGTACTGCTTTTACCGCAGCATGGCGGTCAATTGCGGGCCGCGAGGGTTGCCGTTCGATACCAACCTGCTCTATCGCAACCGAGGCGACGGGACGTTTGAAGATGTGTCGGAGCGGTCCGGGATCGCCAAGGTGACCGGCCACTATGCGCTGGGCGTGCTGGTCACCGACGTCAACGACGACGGCCGTCCGGATATCTACGTCGTCTGCGATCAAACGCCGGGGCTGTTGTATATGAACCGGGGGGACGGGACGTTTACGGAAGAGGCTGTGTTGCGCGGCGTCGCTTTCGACGAGAACGGCCGCGAACTGTCGGGCATGGGGATCGCTTCCGGGGATTACGACGGGGACGGCCGCCTCGACATCTTCCGCACCAATTTTTCCGACGAACGGGAAACATTGTACCGCAACACCGGCGACGGCCAGTTCGATGACGTGACCATGGCGGCCGGGTTGGGCCACAACACGCGGTTCGTAAGCTGGGGCTGCGCCTTTTTCGACTTCGACAACGACGGCTGGAAGGATTTGGTTGTCGTGAACGGCCACGTGTTCCCGGAAATCGACCGCCAGCGGATCGATATCCACTACCGCGACCGCGCCATCCTGTACCACAACACTGGACGGGGCCGGTTCCAGGACATCTCGGAAGAAGCCGGCCCGTCGGTCGCGAGCCGGCACTCGGCGCGCGGCTTGGCCGTCGGCGACATCGACAACGATGGCACGCTGGAAGTGCTTACCAACAACCAGAACGAGCCGCCGTCGCTGTGGAAGCAGAGCCGTCCTGCGGCTGGGCACTGGCTGTTGCTCCGGCTGATTGGCTCACGCTCGAACCGTAGTGCGATCGGGGCGCGCGTGGCCTTGTCGGCCGGGGGGCGCACGCAGGTTGACGAACTTCGAAGCGGCGGCAGCTACCTGTCACAGAGCGATCTGCGGCTGCATTTTGGCTTGGGCAGCGCCGTGCGCGCCGATTCGATCGCCGTTCGCTGGCCCTCCGGCGAGAGGACGGTCTTGAAGGACGTAGCGGCCGACCGCATTGTGACGATCGCCGAGCAGCCTTGATCGCCGCAGCGCGCTGAAACGTGCGCGGCCGCGAGCAGCGAGCCGCGCTGTTGACTTCGGATGAGAGCCCGCGTGCCTGTGGGTCGTGCGGCTTTCGCCTTCTCCCACCGGTCTGCCACCGGACTGCGCCGCAGATGCGG
>PKYZ01000029.1 GCA_003132865.1 Bryobacterales bacterium | reverse complement strand
GATACGCTTCTACGGGGTGACCGCGTTTCTCGGTTACTCCACCTCGGCGTTTCCGTTGACCACGTCGGGTTCCGGCGTGAGCCCTCTCGCATTGCCCGGCGCCGCCACGCTGGGGGCTGAGGTCAATTACGGCGCTTCGGCGAGCGCGGGTTGGCACTATCGCCATGATCGCACGAACATTTCGATCCTCTATTCCGCCACATACACGGGGAATTCGACCTACTCGAGCCTAAATGCCTTCGGCGATCATCTTTCCATCTCGGCAAGCCGTAAGCTGACCCCCAAGTTCCAGGTATCGCTGTCGATATCGGGCAGCGATACGACTTTTGCGGAATTTCTCTTCCAACCGACTACCTCTCTCACACAAGCGTCCTCGTCCTCCAGTTTGGACGAGTTGGCCGCGACTGGCTCCGCTGCGCCCGCGCTGGAATCGCCCCTCGGCGCGACGCTGCTGGGAAATCGCATTCTGAGCTATTCAGGTCAACTGACGGCGCAATACACGGTTTCGCCGAGGCTGCACTTGCATTTCGGGTCCGTCTCCGCCGGAGGTCAGCATCTGGTGGGAAACAACGTCCAGGCGCAGCCTTACGCTATGCCTCGCAATTTCGGCCTCAATGCGGGGGCGGTGTTTTCGTTTTCCTACGCCGTCACGCCGCGGACCACTTTTGGATTGACCGCGGGTGAGAACTATATCGACAACTTCGTCCAGACCGCCAACTTCTCCCAGAAGGAATATGTGTCAAGCGCTTCCGCTACGCTCGGACGTAAAATGGGCGAGCGCTGGTTCATGTCGGCGCACGGAGGCGGTTCGGTAATCAAAGGCGTATCCCAGACGTACGCGCAAAAGGGCGAGCACATAATTGGCGGGGGACAGGTTGGCTTTCGAACCGCTCAGAGCACGCTGTCTGCCTCCTACAACCGGAGCACCGTTGACGACTTCGGACTTGCCGTCGGCACCGTATCGGTATACGGTGTCGCTTGGTTCTTCCGTCCGGTGGGAAGGTGGATGTTCTCCACGACGTTCGCCGAACAGCAGTTGAAAAATACCGGTTTTTTGAACCTGACGGGTTGGTCGGCGAGCGCCGGGCTCATGCGGAGCATCGGCAATAAGGTGATGACGAACACCCAATACTCATACATGAGCAGTTCGGGAACCTACCTCGGGATTCCCGCTAATTTCGGGGTTTCCAGCGTCCGGTTTTCGTTGAGTTGGAGGCCACAAGGCGCGGGCATGATGCGGCCTCCTTCGTCGGGGATCGGTCCGGTGAACTGAATCCACGCCGGCAGTCCGTACCTTGCGATCCCGCGAATTACTNNCTCGAACTGCTTTCCAGCTTGGAAGCAGTTCGTCACGCAAGGGTCCCCACTCCCGAAATTCCGAGGGAGCGGGCTGGACCTCAAGTCCCTGCCTTCGGAAACATGCGCCGGCCCGCGGCATACTATCGGCCTCCACCACCAGTACGATTTTCGAAATGCCTTTCTTTCGCAGGATTTCCGCGCCGTAGAGCGCGTTCTCATGGGTAGAGCGCGAGGCGCTTTCCACCCAAATCATATTGCCCGGGATACCCGACCGTTCCAGCAATCCGCGCATCCCGCTTGGGAAAGGGCCGCCGCCGGTTGCCGTTTGCCCCTCGCAAGCCAGAACGGGTAAGGGCCGGCGCCGGTAGATCCAGGCCGCGTGCTCGCAACGCTCGTAGGTGTACCGGTCCGCGAGCGGATATGGCCTCTCGAAGACGGGCGGCTCCACGGCAGCCCCCAGCACAACGATCGCCTGAACATCGGGGGATGGCTGAAAAGGCCGTACCGGATAGCTTGACTCCAGAGGCCGGGAATATAGCCAGTTCAAAGGCGGCCACGAGACGGCAAACAGGCCGGCGAGCCCCACCAACAGCACCCACCGGGCCTGCTTCCGGCGCCGCCGGCGGAAAGNNAGCCACTCTACCCCTGCCACAGGTGGCGGCGAACGCGCAAGAAAAGCGCGCATGCAAGGGACCGGCCGAAATCGCCGGAAAAAGGGAAACTCAGCCGGGATTCACGCCGGGTTGCTGAAAGACTTTGCTTGTCTGGATCGCATCAGCAACTGCTCCACATTCGCAAGCAACTCCAGTTCCGACTCTGAATCGGACGTTTCGGGTTTGGGCACGGTGACTGCTGGATAGCCCAGGTTGCCGCCCGGGCCGGTCTGGTCGACCACTCCAAGGACTTCCAGGGCCGGCCGGGAATTGCGCAACTCCTTCATGAAAGCAGACGCACCAGCCGATGCCGAATTGATGATCAGCAAATCCACCACCAACTGGCACTGCACAATCAAAGAACTCGCATCGACAACGCTCTTGGCCGGAAAGGCGGCGTAACCGGCATCGTCCAAAACTCTACCCAGCCAAAAAACAAAGCCCAGATCATCGTCGACGAGGAGAATCGTTNNCCAACAGAGCAATTGAAAAACCAGCGGCAGGTTTAATTGATTCCAAATCACTTAGCTAAATGCCCGCATCAGGAGGCTACGGAATTTGTCTAAGAATCGGGTAAGAAGGACCTCAAACTTGGGAAGGTTGGCGGAGTTACTGGATCTCTTACCACTTCCGGCGTAGGCAGGCCGCACGGCCTGCCCTACAAGTCATGCGACCATTTACCCGGCAGTTCCTACCAGCCCCGTTCCGTCGTTGCCAAGCTTGGGTCTTTCAGGAGCGCGGCGCGCACGGTGGACCGTCCCAGGTCAGGTTCCCCGATTTTGAGGTAGGACATTCCCAGGTGAAATTCCCGCCGCGGAGTCGGCTCTTTCGCTACGGCCTTTTTAAGATAGCCGACGGCCGTGGCGTAGATTCCCTTGCGGTAGTAGACCCAACCCAGCGTATCCTCCACGAAGGGGTTGTCGGGCGCAATTTCACCGGCCTGCTGGGCGTATTTCAATGCTTCGTCCGGGTCGTCCAACGCCAAGGTGTAAGCCAAATTGTTGAGAGCGAAAAGGTTGGTGCTGTCGATATCGAGAATGGCTCGATACCTTTNNGATTTTTTGGATCGGTGGCGAGGATCGCTAGCAGGCGCTGGCGTGCCGCGTCGGTGTGGTGCTCCGACTGGTCGACGCTGGCCAGAGCCAAATCGGCCTGCACAAATCCGGGATCGGCGGCCTTCGCCGATTCAAAGGCCTGGCGAGCCTCGGGTAATTTGCCATGGGTCAAATACCATTGTCCCAGGAGATCCTGCAAAGGAGCGGACTTAGGGTGGCTCCCGGCCAACTCCAACAATCTCGCGAGCGCTTTCTGCGGTTGCTTTTGGGCGACATAGCTGTCGGCGGCGATGCGAGCTGCCCGCACATCCTCA
>PKYZ01000113.1:22900-23121 GCA_003132865.1 Bryobacterales bacterium | reverse complement strand
GGGCTCAGGGCGCGCTAGAGCCTGGCCTCATCTTCGGTGAGTTCCACTACCAATGCGAACTCGCCGAAATCGGTCAACTGCTTCCCCGGCCCCGGCCGCTTTAGAAACCAGCTACGTCCGCCATCGGAACCGGTCATTTCGAGATGTGTCTCGCCTTGATGTGCGCCCAGCACGATGAAGGCCTCCCGGCCTGCAGCCTCTGCCTGCTTCTGTCGGACGGC
>PKYZ01000113.1:0-22790 GCA_003132865.1 Bryobacterales bacterium | reverse complement strand
GGGTCCGCCATCAGTTTGAACAACACCGAGGCGGCGGCGCCAGAATTCGCCTGCATGCGGGCATTGGTCTGTAAGACCACCTCCCGGCGGGCCGCCAGATAGGCCGCTTTGAATTCCGGTAGTTGCAACCATCGCTTGAGCGTCGCGGACGAAATTCCGGCCGCTTTGGCGGACTCCTCCATATTCCGGTGAGATAGCAGGGCCGCGAGCGCCTGCTCTTTCTTCCGCCCGAATTTTGAGCCATGTCCATTCATCTGGGTGCTCCTGAGCTTGTCTGAATATCCTGCCGGCCGCCATCGCCAGCCCTTCGCCAGCGTCGATTTATGTCAGAATTGCCTTGCTTTTCAAGTGGTTCCGAGTGATCCATGTGATGACCGCGCAGAGCGCGGCACCAAGGAGATTCAAAATGACGTTCACCATCGACACCGAAAACAACATCACGGCGCATGGCACCCNNAACTGGCCAAGGCTTGGCCGGCCGA
Source organism: Bryobacterales bacterium (assembly GCA_003132865.1). The sequence continues at coordinate 22,308 of PKYZ01000113.1, read as the reverse complement.
AAGGCTGGTAGCCATCTGGAACAGTCTGCCGGGCGTTACCCCGGTGAAGAAGTTCAAGGACCACAAGACGGCGATCAGCCGGGTCTGGAAACGCATCCAGGGCCTGGGCGAGCCCGAGAAGCCGAAGGCGAATCAGCCCGAAAAGCCGAAGGCGGAACGTAAGGCTAAACGTGGCGCACGGTCGCCCAAGGGCCAGATAAAGGCGGCTGGCGCCGTCCGCGAGGGCAGCAAGACGGCTCAAGTCGTCGCCATGCTCCAGCGCAAGAACGGAGCCACCCTGGCGGAGATCATGGACAAGATGGGCTGGCAAAAGCACACCGTCAGGGGCTTCATGGCCAGCGCAATGAAAAAGGCTGGGTACACCGTCGAGTCCTTCAAGCCCGAGGGCGGCGAACGTACCTACCGGATTAACAGTAGCATCAAGCGCATCCCTCCTTCCTTCCAGGCCCGCCCGGCACTGCCGTGGCGGGCTTTTCTGCTTCTGGTGCCGATTACTGGCTGACTTGCCCAAATCACGCCAGCGTTGGCCCACACGCCAAGCCGTCGCCGCCCGAACGCACGTGGGCCAAACGTGCGCCAACAGTGGCCAAACGTCCACCTCCGCCGGCTGGCAGGGGTCGCAGATCCGCCAGAGCCAGGCACAGCCACCTCAGGTCTAGCTGCCCGCGCAGTATCTGGCCTTAGGCGGCGACCTCCACGTGGCGACGGGCGATTCATACGGCCTCCTGGTGGCGCTCTTCGGCCACTTCCTCGAACGTGCGGCCGTCGCTGTCCAGCGTCGCCTTCCCGCCCGTCAGACCTTGCCAACGCTTCACCCCCACGTCCACGTACTTCGGATCAAGCTCTATTCCGTAGCAGACGCGCTCGGTGATTTCCGCCGCGGCCAGCGTGCTACCCGATCCGAGGAAGGGTTCGTAGCACGCTTCGCCGCGCTTCGTGTGGTTCAGCAACGGTCGTCGCATGAGTTCGACAGGCTTTTGAGTCGGATGGTCCTGTTTCTCGTCGGCGGCTTCCTTTGATCCGCCCATAATAAACTTGGGACTTGGGCAAGCCCAGATCGTGGAATTCTCGCCTGCCTTGCCGTACCAGACCGCGTTTTTCTTTCTGACGTACCAGCAGGGTTCATGTTGGAACCAATAGTGCGTGCGCGTCAAAACCGTGCGCTGCTTGTCCCAGATTATCTGCTGGTGGTGCAGGAAGCCGATGCGCAACAGGCCATCCAGGACCTCGCGCGTGAAGACGCTCGCGTGCCAGACATACGCGATCTGCAGGCTGGGCACCAGGGCGAAAGCCTCACTCCAGTCGGCGCGCGTGTCGCCGGAGATAGTCGTCTCCGTGTGCCCCTCGGTCCGATGCTTCATGTAACTGGCTTCGGCCGGCCCGCAGCCGTTCAGACCAGCACGGTCTCGCCATTCGGAATCCAGTTCGATGCCGTAGGGAGGGTCAGTGACCAGCAGGAAGGGTTTGCGGTCGCCCAGCAGGCGCGCCACCGCCTCGGCCTGTATGGCATCCGCACACAGCACCCGGTGTTGGTTGCGCCGGTTGCCGCAAAGCCACAGGTCGCCCGGCCGGGACACTGGATTGGCTGGCAGCGGCGGCGCGACATCGGCCTGCTCGTCGTTGTCCGAAAGCGTCAGGAGGTCGTCGAGTTCCTTCGAGTTGAACCCCGTTAGGGAAAGATCGAAGTCTGCCGCCGCTAGTTCCTGCAATTCCAAGGAAAGCAGTTCGTCGTCCCATTCAGCCCAGCTTACCGATCGGTTCACCATCAGCCTGAACGCTTTGACCTGGGCTTCGGTCCACTCGTCGCAAAGGATCACCGGGATCTCCGTGATGCCGAGCTTACGCGCAGCCTTCAGCCGGAGATGGCCGTCGACGACGGCACCATCGCTGCGGGCGAGCACCGGAATCTTAAAGCCAAACTCGCGGATGCTCGCGCACATGCGGTCCACGGCGGCATCGTTCTTGCGCGGGTTGCGGGCGTACAGAACGAGCTTGTCGAGGTGCCAGATCTGGATTTGCTGGGGTTGCGGTGAATTGGTCATGTTGTCTCCTCGTTTCGATCTAGGTTGTTTTTCAACGGCGTTCGTGCGGCTTGGCGGTTTATTCAGTGGAACCAGTGCTTAGGACGTGGCCTCGGGGATGCGCGCGGCGTAGCCGGGAATGAAAGCATTTCGCAGGACTTCGTAGAACCATTTCCAGAAGTGCGGCCGATTCTTCCGGCCCGGCCGGGCGTTCCGGTTCCAGGCCGCGTTTAGGGCCCGATGGATGTCGTCGGCAGACAGCTTGTATTGCTCCGTCAATTGGATGATCCAGGAGAGCAGGCTCGCTGGCGGCTGTTCGCCGTCCATGAAAGCCGCGAGCCTGTTGCTGACGTCGGTGACATCCGAGTCGGTCCAGGTGGGCTTTGGCTTCGCCTCTTCGCCGGCGATCCTTGCAGGCGCCGCAGATCTTAGGCCGGGATCTTGGTTGTGATTCCCGCGTCTCCGCGAGCCTTCGCCGGTTTTTGGCGAAGCGTGGCGAGAATCAGCTTGTCGGTGCTTCTCTTTCAAATGACTCTCTTCAATCTGACTCTCTTTGGGTGACGGATCTGTCACCGGGTGGGGTGACGGATCTGTCACCCGGTGGGGCGCCACAGTCGTCACACCCTCCCCTGCCCGATCCAGCAGCCGCTCTTGAAACATTTCGTGCCAAAGGAACTCGAATCCATTGCTGGTTTGGGCGCGTCCGCAATAACGGGTTATACGGCGAACCAGATGCTCGCGCTCCAACTCCGCCAAGTACCGTTGAGCCTGCCGGGCGCTTAGGGCGATCTCAGCCGCCAGCGTCTCCACCGCGGGGTAGCATTTGCCGTCTTGGCCGGCGTATCGGGTCAACCGTGCGTAGGTGAGCTTGGCGCCGGGCGAAATGCTTGTGGAGCGGACCATGCCATCTGGGATGAAGATGCCGGTGAAGAGCCGAAAGGGATTGAATGGCTGTCCGATTCGAGTGTCTGCGGACCGCACTTGCGCTTCTGCCATAGGGTTGCCTCTAAACGTGCTGAGCCATAAAGTCGCTGATTTGAATCCGTTCTGATCGGAATCGTCTGGGTGCTTGACGTCGAGTTAGCGGCCAGACCTTCGCTGAAGAAAAACAAGAGGCCCGCTGGCTAGACTGGCCGAGCGGGCCTTCGTTTCGCTAAAACCAAATCCTGTACCGAGCTAACCCATCGTGTGCGACTACTGAATCGGATACGAGGGACGTGCTTCTGGGACCGCAGTGTCGCGGTCACGTCGCGGCTTTCGTCGGGAGTATAGGTTTTATAGGTTTTGCAGGTTCGTGTCGTCCGTAACTTGAAGAGTCCAAAAGCGTGCGTCGGGTTCGAGTCCCGCCCGGCTCACCATGATTCCTTACGCATAATCAGCAAGATACGTTCTCCTATTGGTTCTGTACCGATTTTGTACCAATCTGGAGATGCCGTGCTCCATCTGTACCGCCGCCACCAGCCCCCGTGCAAGAGCACCCGCACCTCCTCAAACGCGCGGATGGCCAACGCGTCTATTCGCTCCCACGCCGGTACCCGCATCTGCTCCCTTCCGCCGGACCGCTTCCGGCTGGGCGGGCTGGTTCTGATTTTCGTCCTTCCGCCTTCCGCCCCGCGCCCATTTCGTCAGCCCGCCTCCCGTTTTTCCCACATCCGCATTTGCTCCCGCCAGGTCCCAACGCTGGGCCACCCCACGCAGCAAGTGTTCACGTGAGGGAGTCGGCTATCTTCTGCAGCGCTTCCGGATCGCTACACCGGCAGAAGGCATTTCCGCTTTGCTTCGAAGCGGATGCCGGCCGGCTCGCGCGCTTTGATGATCACCACCACCTGGTCCGGCTTTGCCCGTTGAAAGTAGGGTTCCACGAAATCGTCCCGGCGGCTAGTTAGCCAGCCCTGAAATGTGAACCACGACTCGTTCCTTCTTCCTTTGAGCATGGCCGTTTGGTAAGCCCGGTGGGACCGGCTTCAGCCTGTGATGCTGTTACCATAGTTTCATGCGCACGATTGCACTTGCGATGTCCGTTGCCGGCCTGTGTTCCATGGTGTGCGGGGCGATGTGGGCGGCCGAAGAGACGAAAACGAACGAACGCCTGAACGACGCTGCGGCGCTGTTCAAAGAGATCATGAGTACACCCGACAAATCCATCCCGCAGGATTTGCTGAACAAGAGCCATTGCATCGTCCTGGTGCCTGGCTTGAAGAAAGGCGGCTTTGTAATTGCGGCCAAATACGGCAGGGGCTTTGTGACGTGCCGCTACGCCTCCGGCCAGGGATGGGGCGCCCCGGGAGCGGTGCGCATTGAAGGAGGCAGCGTCGGCCTTCAGATCGGTGTCTCATCAACAGACATGGTCCTGTTGGTGATGAATGAGCGCGGCATGAAGCGGCTACTTACCACGAAGTTTACGCTGGGCGGGGACGCTTCGGTGGCCGCGGGTCCGGTGGGCCGCGATGCCACCGCCCAGACCGACGCCCTGATGACGGCTGAGATTCTGTCGTGGTCGCGTTCCCACGGGGTGTTCGCCGGCGTATCGCTGGACGGCTCCACGCTGCGCAACGACATCGACGTGAACACCGAGCTATACGGCAAACCCTGGGAGAACAGGCAAATCCTGAATAGCGGCCTGAAGCCGCCGGCAGCCGCCGCCAAGCTGATTGCCTCACTGAATAAGTACTCGCCGCGCGAGACCCATTAGCACGGTGCGCGAAGTTCGCCGATTCGGCGTTAGAATTAAAGTCGAAGAAGCTGGCAAGCCCGATTCTATTCGATTTCGCGAGCGGGTTCCCTCATATCCATAACCATCGGGTGGACGAGGCCGAGGTCATCGACGTGTTGGAGAAGCCGGGAGAGGATCTGGCGGGCCGCGAAGGTTCCAGGATTGCTTTGGGCCGGACAGTATCTGACAGATACTTGCGCGTCATCTATGTCCCGGACGCTGAACTGGACAGCGTATTTGCGATCACGGCATACGACCTGACCGGGAAATCGCTGGCGGCGTACCGCCGGCGCAGAAAGAAGAAGCATCAATGAGCCAGAACAAGTTTCCAGACGGATGGGATGAGGACAGAGTACAACGGGTGCTTGCTCATTACGGAGAACAGAGCGAAGAAGAGGCCCTAGCGGAGGACGAGGCCGGCATTGAGGCGTCCGAGACCGTCATGAATGTTCCTCGCGATCTCGTGCCCAAAGTTCGGGAGCCGATCGCGAAATAACAGAGCTAGCGCGCGGCTGCCGCCCTGGCTTGATGCCCGGTTCGCCCTGCGCCTACGGAGAGGCGTTTTGCGTCCAAGTGGAAGAGGTTCGAGGACGCTGGCGCGAAAACGATCCGCGGTAGTGAATAACAATTTTGTCCGCGTCGTACGCGGGCAGAACGAGCCAATGACTCTTTGCCTGTTGCTGACGGTCTTCGGCGGGTTGATGGCGGCTCTCCATGGCGAAGGCATTCGCGACCGGTTCTTGCGCGCGCTGGTCCTGTTTGGCGTGGCTCTCGTCGTTATCACCGAGTCGCTCGGCGCGTTGGACGCGGTTCGGCGTGGTCCGCTGATCCTGTGTTGGAGCACTGTTGTTTTGATCGCGCTCGTCTTGGCGATAAGGCAACGATTCCGCTTCGCCCCAACCACTCTGAACGCCGATCCCGTCGTGCTGATCTGCTCAGCCGGCATCGTTGCTATACTCACGCTCACCGCTGTGACTGCCGCTTTCAGTCCGCCGAACAGCGCCGATGCCATGGCTTACCACATGCCGCGCGTCGTCTACTGGGCGGAAGAATCGAGCGTGCGGTTCTTCCCGACGCAGTACTTCAACCAGATCATGTTACAGCCGTTGGCTGAATACATGATGCTGCTGACCTACGTGCTTTCGGGCGGTGATCGCCTGATCAACTTCGTGCAGTGGTTCGCATCGCTTGCAAGCATCGTCGCGGTCTCGTCGGCAGCCCGGATGTTGGGCGCCGAAAAACGAGGGCAGGCAATCGCCGCCCTGTTCTGCGCCACCCTTCCAGCGGGGATTCTGGCGAGCTCCGGAGCTAAGAACGACTACTGGTTGGCAATGTGGCTGGTTGCCGCAATCTATTTCGCCCTCCGTTTCGCCAAGTCTCATCGGCTGACCGACGCCCTGTTCCTCGGCGCCGCCCTCGGTCTGGCCGTACTCACGAAGGCAACGGCCTATCTTTTCGCGCCCTGGCCTCTGGCTGCAATTTTCCTGGCTCGGGCAGGCAAGTCTCGAAGGCGGCTGGCGGCCGGCGCTCTGATTGCGGTGGCCGCCGGCCTGGCTCTCAACGGGCCGCAGTATGTCCGGAATTATGGATTGAGCGGGTCCATCCTGGGTTTCGATTCAGCTCAGGGTGATGGTTTTTTCCGTTGGCGGAACGAAACGTTTGGCTGGAAAGAGACCGTATCGAACATGTTGCGGAATCTCTCCGAGCAACTGGGCACCCGCGGCGCCACGTGGAATGAGGGAGTCTACCACTTCGTGTTACAAGCGCACCAGCGCTTAGGCATTGATGTTAACGATCCTGGAACGACCTGGCCAGGGAGTTCCTTCGGCCCTCCCCAGAACGCTAACCACGAAGCCAATGCGCCGAATCGCTGGCACCTGGCGATTATGCTGGCGATCTGGTGTGTTCTGATTCTGCGATTGCTCCGCCGCCGCGAGCGCCATCGGCCGTTGTATGCGCTCGCGCTTTTCTGCGCATTCGCCGCCTTCTGCGCTTATCTCAAATGGCAGCCGTTCATGGCCCGGCTCTTACTTCCGCTCTTCGTTCTTAGTGCGCCGCTGGCCGGCGTCATCGGTGGAATCGGTGGACACACAGGGGGGCCGGTGCGGCGATGGCTGGCCCCGCTGGTCCAGCTTTTGATCTGCCTGTTTCTGTTGAGCAACGCGAGGCTTCCGCTGCTTGAGAACTGGGTTCGCCCGCTCAAGGGGCCCAGGAGCGTTCTTCACACGCCTAGGAGCGCTCAGTACTTCGCGGACATGAATCAATGGAATAACCAGGCTTCGTACTGGAAGGCAGTGGACCTGCTTGCCGGTTCGAACTGCGGTGTGGTCGGAATCGATATAACGAACTTACAACTGGAGTACCCTCTTCAGGCACTGTTGCGCGAGAGGAAGCCAGGGACCAGATTCATTCACACGGGGGTACAGAACGTCTCCGCCCGATACCGGCAACCAATCGACGCACGTCCGTGTGCCGTTGCCTGTCTGAGTTGTGCCAGCGATTTGAAGCGGCTACGGCTTTACGGTGATTATCAGACTTCTGTGCGCGTCGATCAGTTCGTGATCTTCCTGCGTGAGGGTGCTAAACCGGGCGGCGCGGGTGTCGGCCGCGGAGTGGCAGCGCAGGGCGCTGCCCCACAGCCATGATGCCCTGCCTCACAAGAATCTACTTCTGCGAATTGAACCGCGCTTCCACCGCGGGCCAATTCACCACATTCCACCACGCGCCCAGATAATCCGCGCGCCGGTTCTGATACTTCAAGTAGTAAGCGTGCTCCCAAACATCCACGCCCACGATGGGATGCTTCCCTTCCATCACCGGGCTGTCCTGGTTCGCGGTGGAAACAATGTCCAGCTTGCCGCCGCTTGAAATCAGCCAAGCCCAGCCGGAGCCGAAACGGGCCATCCCGGCCGCTTGCAGCTTCTCCTTGAACTGGTCGAAACCGCCGAACGTGCCGGTAATGGCCTGCGCCACGTTGCCCACCGGCGCGCCGCCCGCGCCCGGCCCCATGATGGTCCAGAACATCGAGTGGTTGATGTGGCCGCCGCCGTTGTTGCGCACCGCCGTGCGGATATTCTCCGGCACGATGGCGCAGTTGTTTGCCAGCAGTTCTTCGATGCTCTTGCCGGCGAGAGCGGGCGCCGATTCCAGCGCCTTGTTCAGGTTGGTCACGTAAGCGCCATGGTGTTTGGCGTGATGGATCTCCATCGTCGTCTTGTCGATGGAAACCTCCAGGGCGTCAGTCGCGTAGGGTAGTGCGGGAAGCGTAAAAGACATATCGATCTCCGTTCATCTCCAAGTGTAAGTGCGGCCGGGCATGCCCGGCCATCAATTTGTATCAGTTTGCTGCAGCACGCTCGAAAGCGTCAGCCAGGCGGAACATAGTCGGCTCGTCAAAATGTTTGGCCAGAATCTGCATTCCCACCGGCAACCCATCGGCCGTCTTGCCGCAGGGCACGCTCATGCAAGGAATGCCGGCCAGCGAGCCGGTAATCGTGTAGATGTCCGACAAGTACATCGCCAGCGGATCGTCGATCTTCTCGCCCAGCTTGAATGCCGGGAAAGGCGACACCGGCGCCACGATGGCGTCCACCTCCGAAAACGCCCGCGCGAAATCCCGGGCGATCAGCGCGCGCACCTTCTGCGCCTTCAAGTAATAGGCGTCGTAATAACCCGCGCTCAATACATAAGTCCCCAGCATGATGCGCCGCTTGCATTCCGCTCCGAAGCCCTCGCCGCGCGTATGCCGATACATGTCGCTCAACGTGCCGGAAGCCTCCGACCGGAAAGTGTACCGCACGCCATCATAGCGCGCCAGGTTCGAACTGGCTTCCGCCGTCGCAATGATGTAGTAGCAGCCGATGGCATAATCGGTCGCCGGCAAGCTGATCTCGCGCACTTCGCAGCCGAGCTTCCGTAGCGTCGCGACGCCCGCCGCGATCAAGTCCCCGGTTTCGCTCGTCAACTCTTTTAGATACTCGCGGGGCAATCCAAGCTTCAGACCTTTGACGTTTCCATCCATCGATTGTGTATAGTCCGGCACAGGCGCCTCGGCCGATGTGGCGTCCAGCGGGTCGCGGCCGGCGATCGCCCGCAGCAGCACGGCGGCATCGCGCACGGTGCGCGCCAGCGGTCCAATGTGGTCGAGCGAGCTGGCGAACGCGGTCAGCCCGTAGCGCGAGACGCGCCCGTAGGTGGGCGTCACGCCCACCACGCCGCAAAATGAAGCGGGTTGCCGGATGGACCCGCCGGTGTCCGACCCCAGTGCCACGACCGCCGTCCCCTGCGCCACCGCGGCCGCCGAACCGCCGCTCGATCCGCCCGGAACGCGGTCCTGCGCCAGCGGATTGCGCACCGGCCCGAACGCCGAATTCTCGTTCGACGATCCCATGGCGAATTCATCGCAGTTGGTCTTGCCCAAGATCACACCGCCGGCTTCCTCCAGCCGCACGATCGCCGTGGCATCGTAGGGCGGCACGTACTCGGCCAGCAGCTTCGAGCCGCACGTGGTACGCAGGTCCTTGGTGAGGATGACGTCCTTCACCGCCACGGGCACTCCGGCCAGCGGGCCCGGATCGTCGCCGCGCGCGATCTTCTGGTCCACGCGGGCCGCCGCGCTCAGCGCGCGCTCCGGCGAGAATCGCAGATAGGCATTGGTGGCGGGGTTTTGCGCCTCGGCGAACCGCAAAGTTTCCTGCGCCAACTCCACGGCGCTGAAGCGGCGCGCCAGCAAACCGTCCCTGATCTGGCCGATGGTGAGCGATCGACTATCCATAGGTCAGCGTTCGATGACCTTCGGCACTTTGAAGTACCCGGCGCCGGATTGCGGCGCATTCGCCAGCGCGACGTCGGTGCCCAGCGGCGGACGTTCGCAGTCGGCGCGCAGCTTAACCCTATCGCCAGCCGTATCGCCGGCCGCGTAGAGCACCTGCGCCATCGGCTCGACGCCGGCGGTATCGATCTCGTTCAGCCGTTCCACATGGCCGAGAATCTCGTCGAGGTCGGCTTGGAATTTGTGAACCTCCGCCTCGCTCAGGCTCAGGTTGGCCAGTTCCGCCACGTAGCGGACTTCTTTTTCTGTGATCTTCACGCCAGAGCCTTCTTGCGCGCCTGCTTATACATGTTGCGCATGACCGGGTCGGCGATCTCGTCTGCTTCATCGAGCGAGGCGAGCGCCGGTTGCGCCACTTCGGCCCGCTGCGCGTCGCGCCGTGGCGGCATGACGCGAAACTCCAGATCTTCGACGATTCCCTGCCCCAGATGCCGCTCCAGGTTCGTCAGGATCTGCGTGGAAAGCGTAAACAGTTGCTTCTTCCAAATGGGATCTTCGACCTCCACGATCAGCCGGGTCCGCACCATGCGCGCGGGCCGCGTGCGCGCCGCGACCTTCTTGCCCACGGCCAGCGGCCACGCGGCGCGGGCCAGATCGTCGACATCGATCGGACCTCCGCCAGCGGTGAGCTTGCCGAGGAGTCTGCTGGCGCGTTCCATCTTGAGGGGACGTTGAGGGGGACCCGAATCATTGTAGCGCATGCGGCGGCTGGCGATAATGTGGAAGGTGTGCGCAATATGACATTCCGGGTAGCTCGATGACAACCTTCCTGTTCTGGAACATCAACAACAAGCCCCTTCATCGACAGGTCCGAGAGTTGGCGGACGAACACGCGGTGGACGTGCTGGTCCTGGCCGAGTGCAACCTGTCCGAGGCCACGCTCTTGAATGCGCTGAATACGGGCAAAGCGGCGGACTTCCATTTCACCCGGAGCGAATGCCCAGCTTTGAAAATATTCACCCGCTTCGCGGGCGTCTACCTGGAGGAAGTTTCCCACGACACCCGCGTATCCATTCGTCGCATGCGGCTTCCGGCGCGCGAAGAGATGCTGTTGGCGACCGCCCACTTGCCGAGTAAGATGTATGCCGACGACCGGGACCAAGACCGCCATTGTGAACATGTGGGCGAGATGGTCCGAAGCGCCGAAGATACGGCTGGTCACCAACGCACCTTGCTGGTTGGTGATTTGAACATGAACCCGTTCGAGAGAGCAGTCGTCATGGCAAGCGGGCTCCATGCCGTCATGACGAAAGCGACGGCACACAAGCGCGACCGCACCCCATGTGGGGATGTTTTGGCGATAGGACACCAGGGCCGTCCGGAACAGACTACTACAGCCGCGGAGCCGACGTCAGCTACTTCTGGCACATTTTCGATCAGGTACTGATCAGGCCAGACCTCATTGAGCGTTTCGACGACGAGGCTCTCCAGACGCTCGCCGCCGTGGGATCGATGCCGCTTATCGGCGAGAATGGCCGGCCCGCCGTCTCAGACCATCTCCCAATTTCGTTTAAACTAAACCCGTGAGGTAGAAACTGATGGCGTCGATTCCAGACTTGTGGCCGGAAGAACTCGCGGCCAAGCCAGCGCAGAAGTCGCCCGGAGCCATCCGGAGGGAACAGGCCGCCCTGCTGGGCCGACGTGTCGACAACCTGATCGAGGGACAGGTTACGACTAGGCCAGACCGCACCGGCGCAAGGTTCGAGCATATTTTTTAAATCCTGGTTCCGACGTTGGACTTTTATCAATATCCCCTCTTTTCCGTTTCGCATGGCGTCAATGAATTTTACCCGCTCGAGGTCACCGCATACGGCGTACCGGCTCGACTGATGTCTGAGGACGATTTCGTCAGGTGGTTGCGGACAGTTTTCGCCTCATCCGAGACCAAGCGGATCATCGGCACACTGCTCGCCATGGTTGAGCAGCCGGCGGGGGCCGGCGAGCCACAATTGACCCTCGACCAATTGTAGCTACCCGCGCCCGGGCCACCGCCATCTGAAACGGGCTGGCCTTCGCCTGCCCGGCCGCAGTAAGATCAGGTACGGAGGCAGTCATGTTTCCCGTCGCGAAGATTCTCCTGCCGATCGATTTTTCCGAGCGCGCCAACCAAGCCGTTCGTTTTGCCGTTCCCGTTGCGGAGCGATTCAATTCCGAAATCATCCTGCTGCACGTGCTGCCGCCCTACCGCGAGTTCGGCGCCATCGAGATGGCCAGCGCCATGACCGACATACTCGCCGACCGGCGCAGGGACGCCGAGCAGCGCATCGCCGGGTTCCAACGTGAGGAACTCGCTCCGCATCGCGTGCGGCGTCTTCTGTTGGATGGCGATCCGGCGCGCGAGATCGTGGATTGCGCGCGGCGCGAAGAAGCCGGGCTGATCGTGATGCCCACCCACGGCTACGGCCCATTCCGCCGCATGCTGCTCGGCTCGGTCACCGCCAAAGTGCTGCACGATGCCGATTGCCCTGTCTGGACCACCGCGCATGCAGAGGCGGCACCCTCGGGCGAGGCCGCTCTCAAGCGCATTCTCTGCGCCATCGACCTGTTGCCGTCCGGGGCCCGCGCTCTGAAGTGGTCCGCGCAACTGGCTGCCGAGTTTGGCGCGCAGCTCACGCTGGTGCACGCGTTGGCCGAACTCGATCCCCGCACGGAGGGATACCATTTCTCGCCGGAGTGGCGCAAATTCCTGGTGGATAACGCGGAGACCGAGATCGCCGCTCTCCAACAGAAGGCAGGCACCCAAGCCGAGGTCGTCCTGACTATGGGGCCGGCCGCCGAAATGATTTGCGAAGAGGCCCGCAAGGCGGAGGCGGACCTGCTCGTGATCGGCCGCGGCGCGGATGCCGGTATCACCGGTATGATGGGCCGCCTCACCGGCCATGCCTATTCCATCATCCGCCAATCGCCGTGCCCGGTGGTGAGTGTGTAGCGCCTCCGGTCCCTGGGCGGCCACGTTTGCCACCGGTTCCTTAGATTGACGCTCGCGCGCAGTTTCTGTTTACAAGTCTAATGCTCCCCAAAGCAGGGGTGCTTATTGACCGGCCAATGGTTTCGCCAGGAGGATGCTCGCCCATTCTTCGCCTCACGGCACCGAGGGCAGGATGCTGTTCCCTTGTCCCAAAAGCTCGCCTTTTGGGACGGGACTCACGGTTCTTGTCCAAACGGGGCGCACTTGTTGTCGGAGCAGTACTACGTTTCTTCAGGAATGCTCTGCAAACCGCTCGTCCTTGCTAAGCGTTTCGAGCAGTTTTTTCATATCGTCGGCGTGCTCTTCCTCCTTGGCCAGGATCTGCTCCATCGCGATGCGGGTGGTGGGATCGTCATTGCCAAGGTAGCGAATGATCTCGTTATAGGACTCCACCGCGATCCGCTCAGCGACAAGGTCCTCCCGAACCATGTCCAGAAGCGATTTGCCTTCGACGTACTGCGAATGGCTGCGAGTTGCCAGCCCTTCGGGATTGAAGTTCGGCTCGCCCCCCAATTGGGTGATCCGCTCGGCGGCAATATCCGCATGACCTTGCTCCTCGTTCGCGTGCTCGAGGAACTCCTGGGCCACTGCCTGTGCATGAATGCCAGCGGCCATGTAGTAGTGACGTTTATATCGCAGCACACAGACAATCTCCGTCGCCAGGACCTCATTTAGGATGCGGATAACCGTTTCCCGGTCCGCACTGTAGGCGCTAGTAACCGCACCCCTTCCCATGTGCTCACGGGCACGCCGGCGGAGTTCCTGAATGTCCGTCACGAATGGACGATGTTCTTTTTTAGCAGGTTTCGTTTTCATGTTCTTCTACCCTTCTTCGAAGATAAGATTAGTAGCCGGCAAACTCTTCCGCGCGAATGTTGTCATCATCGACTCCGGCTCCATTGATCGTCTTGTGGAGGCCCTTCACCATCTCCGGCGGCCCAGCGACGTAGTAGATGGGCGAAGCCGCATCCTTCAGATACCTCAAAAGCATTTCTCTGTCGATCTGGCCGACTTCGCCGTGCCAGGACCGATGCGATTTCGCCATTTCAGTCATGCTGGCGACGAGCTTGTAGTTCGGATTCTCTTTTTCCAGCGCCTGTAGCTCATCGAGAAACGGAGCGTCCTCCGGCCGGCGGTTCGAGTAGAAAAGGACGATTCGGTGAGTAAGCTTCTCTTTCGCCGCACAGAGCACCATGCTGCGGAACGGCGTGATGCCGATACCGCCCGCCAGGAACACAGCGGTTCGCGTCACATCGTTATGGAGAGTCAGGCTTCCGGACGGACCTTCGAGCTTAACTGCGGAGCCAAGCGGCATCGTCTTTAACACTCGCTTGAATGCCGTATCGCGCATACGGGTGGCCACCATCAGGGTATCTTCATCGGGACCACTCGCCATCGAAAATGTTCGTGTATTTCCTTCGGCATCGGTCTCCGGGGGTTCGCACAAAGTCATATCGAGAGACTGGCCCGCCTCGAATGTCCAGTTCGATGGCTTTTCAAAGCGGAATGCGGTCGTGCGTTCCGCGACTTCATGCCTGCTCACGAGCTTGGACAGAGTTACCGGCGAGGCTGTGGTAGCGATCATGAGTCTCCTTCCCGAGTGCATCTCCCGGAGTCCGCATTTCAAGCTGCCGGCTTGCGCGGACTCACTACGCGGCGCGAACAACCGAACAAGCTTGCCGAAAGTGATTTCAACATGCCGACCTCTTGAGCTATTGAGTGCTTAAGCAATCTTTGGGCCGCCTTCTAAAAATCGTTCCCCACACTACACGGGAGAAATCTAGTTTCGATCTCCTGCAGAATGTGCCGTAGAGATGCAGGTTTTGCCTTCTGTGCCGCTTACCCGCTTCGTAAGCTTCTAGCAGGATGCTGAGCGCGCCGGACTAAAGCGCGTTTCGCCTTGGGCTTGGACGCGGTTCGACGAAGCCACGGGTTAGTTCACAGCTAGAAATTGAGGAATTTCCGAGCGACCATTTTAGGCTGATTGGTTTTGCCGAAAGGAACGCCAACCTGGCCGACCTGCGAACTGTTGCTCTGGCGCAGCAGGGTGTGCTGCGCCATGCTGTTGTTTGCCTTCCCGGTTACCGCATCAAGTTGTGGAAGCTTTCTTTTTCATATGCCCAGACATTTCGATCTTCGAAACCGTAATGGTGTCGCCGTCTAGGGCGCCCGTCAGGTTCACCGTGTGTCCCGCGTGCTCCTCCAGCCCCGCAGCGTCCTGGTTCGCAATATTGAGTACCTTCCCATCGTGAACAAAGACGTACTTGGCCTGGTGTTCTTTTACGCACGCCAGCGTGCAGTCGCGGTCCGACATTTTCTTGCCGCCATGCTCGGTGGCAGACTGGTGACTTACTCCGCACATGCTGTCGCTAATCTTGCCAGTCCACGTTTGGTCAGCCGCGAACATTGTCACGGCGCTAAGTCCGAATAACACGAAAAAACTCAGAATGGTTTTCAATTTAACAACCTCCTTCTCAACTATATGCCGAACTCCGGAAAGGAGGTAGCCGCGGGTGTGACGAAACGTACAACAGCACTTCCATGTACCAGTAGACGATCGGCAGTCCATGCCGGACAACAGACCCGCGCAGCGCATTAGCAGCGTAGGCCGGGAGTGATCCGGCGCCGCGGAGCGTTTCGAGCGCCAGAGGGAGCTCATTGTGGGGGGATCGCTCAGCCGAATCCAGACGCCCGCGCGACTCCTTCATCCAGGCCGGCAAATCGCTTATCCTGGGCGGAATGGAGTACTTCTTCGCGTGCCCATGTTGCTGGGAGCAGATATCGATGGTGTTGGACACCTCGGTGAAAGGCCAAATCTATGTGGAAGATTGCGAGGTTTGCTGCCATCCGATCGAGGTGCGCTACACGGTAGAGGATGACGCGGTGTGCGACTTTGAAGCCAGAGCGGTTGAGTAAGTAATCTAACCCCACTAGCTTCTCGCCGTACGCCCTGAGCACGACCTCTTTGAACACCGGAAGCGCACCCTGTTTTGCGGGGCTCCCAACCTCGCCTGCTCGCCTGGAGCCCCGCATCCCCAGTTGGGAAGCAGGAGAAACCGTAGCCGGGGATTACTTTTTTGACCAGTTAGCGCGCCCGAATCACGCCTGCCAGCCAGAGTCCGCAAAACGCCGGCGCCGGTGACCGAATACGTTGAGATGCCGTATGGGCGTCATCCGTGGCGCCGGTAATCCAATCCGGATCGAAATTCAAAAACAATCCGCCGGAGCGATTCAATGGACGGGCTCAATCCGTGTGCCCGGCGCTCAATGCCGGCATCGCAGTTCTTCTACGGCGCGAAACCAATCCTCTTCCGGTGATCCTTCAGGACAGCACTTGTCTTGCCAAAGTTCATAAGCGAGGGCGGCGATGTCCTGCTCTTTGGCTTCGTGAGCGATTAAATTGATGCCATGCTCGGTCCTCCTGGTCGTCTGATGCTCCTTTTGCGCGTTCAGGTAAGCCTTATTGGAGTGCTCAAG
The DNA here is from genome assembly GCA_003132865.1 of Bryobacterales bacterium. The sequence continues at coordinate 6,298 of PKYZ01000113.1, read as the reverse complement.
GACTTGTCTGGAGCTTTCATGTCCGGTCAGGCGATCTTCTTTTCCGTGGTGCTCGGCGCCGGAGCGGTGCGCGTGGGCCGCAAGCTCATGGTGCTCAGCAGCTATCTGTTGTGATTCGTGCATAACCATTACTAGTGCACGCCTGGTACCATCTGTCGCGGGCGGGGCCGTCCCGCCAGAGCGCAGAAAGGACGCCCGCAGTCCCGAAAAAGGATCGCCGCGCCGCCCCTCGCCGTGTCGCCCGCTCCTAACATCGACGCTTTCTGTCGATGTTGGCGAGCGCAGCTCGCCCCCCGCCGCTGCCCAGCATGATCGCCTGCCGCACACCGGCCAGCGGCGCGCGATCGTCGAACGCCACCCTGCCATCCTCCCGCCCAACCCCCAGTTGCTTCCATAAATCGGGCAGATCCACCATCACGGGATGCGCGCGCATCTTCCGATACAATTCCATCAATGTTCTCCCGTCCGCCGCCTTATCGCCTGTCTCGAACGCGCGCTCCAACGGCCAATCCGCTTCGATGGTGCCGCCTGCGCGGTTGATGGCCCGCAGAGCATCCTCCAGCCCCTTGGCATTTGCCGTATTCTTCCGGATTCCGACATCCGCCAGCAGGCAGAAAAGCGCGCCGCCCCAATAGGTCCTGCCCCAGGTGTGCGTGTTGTCCAGACCCCGATCGCCTTCCTCGGGCAGGCCCTGGTGCATGTCCCGCAGCATGTCGCCCCACACCTGCGCGGCGGTCAGGTTGCCAATGTGCACCCGCGCGATCGGCTCCACGTAGGTGGCGGTGCCCTCTTCGATCCAGTGATGGCGGCGCGCCACCGAAGGAAATGCGAAGTGTACCATTTCGTGCGTCAGCATCCAGTCCCGATCCAGATCCTCAACCGTCGTGCGGCGGCCCACCGAGATGCGGCACCACACGCCGTCGTCGCCGTAGCTTGTCCCATGCGAGACGCCCCGCCCGCCTCCCGCGAAGATCCGCACGCGGGCGCGCGGCACTGGAAACCGTCCGTAATACGCGCTCACCGCCCGCGCCGCCTGGCTTACCCAACCGAGCAGCGCCGCTTGCGGCAGATCGAAATGTTCCGATTCGAATGAGACTTCGATTTCCGCCCCGCCCTCTTTCAGCTTCGTGGCAGGATCGGCCGCCCGGGCTACCCGAGCCAGCGCTGGCTCCGCAGCCAGGCCGAGCAACCACCGCAACGTCGATCGCCGGCTCATGCGCGTCATTTCCGGTTTGACGCTCGGGCGCAGTTTTTGTTTACAACCCCGGAATCCGCATGGTGTCAAGCTGTCGTATACTCTAAGGAACCCGCGCGGGTGTGTTTATTGCCTTGCCGCGGGTATCCGAAAACTTCGAGGGATTCGGGAATAACCGACAAAGGAAGGGGTATACAAGATCATGAAAGTTTCCAAAAGCTCTTTAGTACTGACCGCGGCGTTCACCGGCCTGCTGGGTGGCACGATGACACGCCTAAACGCAAGCACCGTCTCCTCTAGCTCCACCGGCCAGAGGGTTTCCTCCAGCAACTCGCTGGCTGGACAGTCCTCTGGGACCATCTGGGAGGCGAAGAAGGAAAAGCATGCCTGCAAGGGGCAGAACTCCTGCAAGGGCAAGGGCGGCTGCAAGACCAGCGACAACGGCTGCAAGGCCAAGAACTCCTGCAAGGGTAAGGGCGGCTGCGCCACCGACGGTTCCATGAAGAAGACAACGTAGTCTGGCGTCGCGTCGTGGCGTTGTGGGCAGACCCCCTGGTCTGCGCGGGTCCCCCTGGACCCGCTCTTCGTTCGGTTCAGGGGGTCTGCTCCACAGCCGCGACCTTTTCCAAACAAGTGCCTGCAAATCGATTCAACGGGTTCACCGATTACGGTATCGGTGTAGGTCTCCGCATCCCCCACTACCAGCACATCCTGGAGAAAAAGCCGGCGGTGAGCTGGTTCGAGATCATCTCGGAGAACTACATGGTGGATGGCGGCCGTCCGCTGGCCATCCTCGATCGAATACTGGAACAATACCGGGTGGTGCAGCATGGCGTATCGATGTATTTCGGCTCGGCCGAGCCGCTCAATCGCGATCACCTGCGCCGTTTGAAGGCCCTGGTCAAACGCACCAAAACGCCCTGGGTCACCGACCATCTCTGCTGGGGCAGCGTGGACGGCCGGTATACGCACGACCTGCTCCCCATGCCGTACACGTTCGAAGCCGCCAAACTCACGGCGCGCAAGGTCCGCGAAGCCCGCTCCTATCTTGAGGTGCCCATCGCCGTCGAAAACGTCAGCAGTTATGCCGAGTTCCACGAATCGGAAATGACGGAATGGGAGTTCCTCAACGAAGTCGTGGAGCGCGCCGACTGCGGCATTCTCCTGGACGTCAACAACATCTACGTCTCGTCCCGTAACCACAGATTCGATCCCTACGATTACCTGAACAGTGTGCCCGCCGAACGCGTGGCGCAGATCCACATTGCCGGCCACTCCAAGTTCACGAAATACATTTTGGATACGCACGACCATCCGGTGATCGATTCCGTTTGGAAGCTCTACGAGCATGCCATTCGCCGCGTGGGGCCGACCGCCACACTGCTCGAGTGGGACGACCGCATTCCGTCGTTCGGCGAAGTGCATGCCGAGGCGCGTAAAGCCGAAAAGTACATCGTCGCGCCCACGAAACATAACGATGCACTCATGCCGGTGGCGCCGTGAGCCTGCTCGCGCTCCAGAAGCGCATGGCCGCTGCCCTGATGCGCCCGTTGGTCGCGGGCGACCACATCGATCCCGAAGCGGCCGTGGCCTACATCAAGCCGAATGACCGCCTGACGTCGCTCGAACGCCTGGAGATCTACAGCCGCAGCTACTGGTATCGCCTGTTCGATTCGCTCTACGAGGATTTCCCCGGCCTGCGCGCGGTGCTCGGCCAGCGCGCATTCGAGCGATTGGCGAAGGCTTACCTGACGGACCTCCCTTCCGCATCCTGGACGCTGCGCAACCTGGGGTCGCGCCTGGAAGAATGGCTGCGCCGGAACCCCACGTTCGCGGGCGGCCGATTGGCCGTGGCGCTCGACATGATTTCGCTCGAGTGGGCGCACATCGAAGCCTTCGATGGGAAAGAAGAAACGGTGCTCGGTCCGGAGGATTTGCTGGAGCTGGGACCCGGTTTGCGCATCGGTCTCGAACCCCACATCCGGCTCATCGAGCTGCGCTATCCCGTCGACGATTTGCGCGTGAAAGTGAATGCGGCATCCGAAGAACATGGCACGGCCAGCAATGCGGTGCTCAAGCGCAAGGCCGGGGGCCTCGTGCGGCGCATTCACAGCATGCCGCCCGAGCACATCTTTTTGGCTGTACATCGCTTGGATTTCATGGTCTACTACCGCCGGTTGGATGCCGAAGAGTTCCGTCTGCTCGCCGCGCTGGGCAAGGGTCTGCCGGTCGGCAAAGCCATGGAAGCGGCCCTGGAAGACAGCCCGGTTCCGGTCGAGGAACTCCGCCGCCGAGTGGAAACCTGGTTTGCCGGATGGGCGGAAATGGGTTGGTTGTGCCGACACTCCTGACCAAACTCTACAACCTGCTGATCGCCGCAGCCTCCAGTCTGCAATCTCCGTTTCTGCTGCTGGTGCGCCTTTACTGGGGATTCCAAATGATGCAAACCGGTTGGGGCAAACTGCACAACCTGGCAAAAGTCACCGAATTCTTTACCAGTCTCGGCATACCGCTGCCCGGCCTGAACGCGCCTTTCATTGTCGGCCTGGAGTTCTTGGGTGGCATCTTGATCATGCTGGGACTGGGTTCGCGTGTGGTCGCATTGCTCCTAACCGGTGACATGATCGTGGCGTTCGTCGCTGCCGACCGCGAAGCGCTCTTTTCGATTTTTTCGGACCCGGACAAATTTTACGCCGCAGCCCCCTACACCTTTCTGGTTGCGTTTTTGATCGTATTGATCTTCGGCCCCGGCCGCTTCTCGCTGGATGCGCTGCTCACCAAGCGATTGTCAGGCGCAGCTTGAACAGGCCGGCCTGAGATGCCGGCCGCAGCCCAAGGCGCTGCCCCACTTATTCCAGCAAATGCCCGTACTCCTCCGGGTCCAGCCCGAACCGCTCCATTTGCCGCGGCAGGTCGGAGCGCACAGCCTCCGGCGTATTGGCCACCCAGGCCGCGATCACCGTCTCCACGCCCACGCGGTTCTTGCCGTCATCCTCGGCCAGACGCTCGGCGCTCCCCCGAAGCTGCGTCTCCGCTGCCTCTCTCACCGGACGAGGCGTTTGCGCCAGTATTTGTTGCAGCAAGTCCTCGGCGGCGTCGTTCCAGTTCATTTTCGTTATAGTAACAGGCAAGCCTATGCTTCGCGACTCCAATTTGATCCCGCTCTCGCACCAGCACCACAACGCACTCGCCATGTGCGTGCTGACGCGCCGCTCGCTCCACGAGGATGCCTCGCCGGCGAACGTGGCCCAACTCGCGCGGCGGACCATCGATCGCTACGAACTGGAACTGGTGAACCACTTCGAGATCGAAGAGCAAATCCTGTTCCCGACCATCGAAAACGCCCTGGGTAAGCTTCCCTTGGTGGCCAGCCTGATCGCGCAGCATCGCGAGGTGGAAGAGATCGTCGCGCAATTGCGTTCCGCTCCCACCGCGGCGTTGCTGGAGCGGCTGTGCGGCCTGCTCGCGGAGCACATCCGGCGCGAAGAGAACGATCTCTTTCAAGTGGCCCAATCGCGGCTGCCGGAGCCAATCCTCCGGGAATTGGGCGCGGCCATCGAGCGAAAAGTCGTACGCATTTGTCTTTGAGAATTCCCAGGCCAGGCAAGGCCCAGTACGTACAGACTACTTCTTGCCGCCGGATGGGTCAAAAGGAAAAAGCCTCAAGTCGCGATTTGTCGTGTTAACCTAACAGATCCACTAAACAAAACAAACGAGACTACAGCGATATGTTCAACCTCCGGTGCGCGACGGAGTCTGCGGTGAGCGCTATGTTATTGCTCGCCGTGCCCTCCTTTTCGCAAACAGCTAACGGCTGGCCCTTCGCCGGCAACGACCTCAATAACAGCCGTTGGGCTTCCGCGGAAACCATACTAAATAAGCAAAACGTGAGCGGTCTCACCGTTCAGTGGCAGTTCACAACCCAGAACGACGTTTCCGCGACCCCGTCGGTGGATGCTACCGCAGGTTATGTCTACTTTCCCGATTGGTCCGGAAACCTATACAAATTGAACGCGGCTACCGGAGTTCCTGTCTGGACGCACAAAATGACGGATTATGGTCTAAGCCCGGCGGTCATGTCGCGCACCACACCAATGCTCTACGGCACGATGGTGATCGTCGGCGCGAGTGCGTCGCTGGTGAATCCAAATCCGTCTGGCTCGTATCTTTTGGCGCTGAACGCGAGCGACGGCAGTCTGATCTGGAGCACGGCGCTCGATCCCAACCCGAATTCCGTCTCAACCGGTTCCCCCATTATTTACAATGGAATCGCTTACGTGGGGGTATCCTCCAGCGAAGAAAGGCTGGACAACCCGACGTTCCGCGGAAGCCTCGTTGCGGTTTCGCTGGCGAACGGGCAGATCCTCTGGCAGACGTACTTCGTGCCGAATGGGTACACGGGCGCTCCAGTGTGGTCCAGCACACCCGTGATCGATGTCGCGCGGAGCCAGATTTACGTGACGACGGGCAACAACTATCTGGTTCCTCCGTCCGTTCAGGCGTGTGAGCAGGCCGCTAACGGAAACCAGAGGGCGATTCTGGGTTGCCAGGCGTCGAATAATTATGAAGATTCGATTGTCGCTCTGGATCTCGCCACGGGAAACGTGAAGTGGGGACGGCGGTGCTCGGCCGACGACGCGTGGATCGCCGCCTGCAACCAGAACGGAATAGCTTGCCCCGATCCCGCCGGACTGGATCTCGATTTCGGCGCTGGCGCAAACCTCTTCACGGCGAATATTAATGGCGTTCCCACTCAGTTGGTGGGGGCCGGTCAAAAGAGCGGTGTCTATTGGGCCCTCTCGCCAAATAGCGGAGCACTGCAATGGTCCACCGTTGTCGGGCCGAGCGGGAAACTCGGCGGAATGGAGTGGGGNNCGCTGCCACGGGAGCGATTCTTTGGCAAGTGCCGGATCCCGGCTTGAGCACCGTTCACCCGGGTTTGCACGCCTTGTCGCTGGGGCCTGCCACGGTAGCGAATGGCGTAGTATACGCCGCTTCCATGTCGGGCTACATGTACGCGTTGGACGCGGCCACCGGCGCGGCATTATGGTCGTTCGAAGCACCCGGTTCGGTTAACGCAGCGCCGGCGGTGGTGAACGGCAC
>PKYZ01000612.1 GCA_003132865.1 Bryobacterales bacterium | reverse complement strand
CAAACTTGAAGTAGTTCCCCCAGCCTTTCAACTGCCGATTCAGCCCCTCAATCAGTTTCGGTATCGGCTTATGGCATTGATGACTATCCGTCATCTCCGTCAGCTTGTCCCGCTCCCGTTGCAGCGCCTTGTTCGACGGTCCCACATGCAAATACCGGCTGTTGCGGCCATACCGGTCGCGATTCCAGCGGAATGTGTAACCCAGAGACTCCAGACTCGCTTTCTCCTCGCCTAGATTGATCACACGCGTCTTGTCCCGGTTGATCACCAGCTTCAAGCACTGCTCCAGCTTAGATTCGATCCAGCCGTACAGACGCTTGCCCGGATAGCCCGATAGCACGACAAAATCATCGGCATACCGCACCAACCTGGCTCCCGCCCAGTGCGCTGGGCCACCGGGTCGATGGAACTCTTTATCGAACCAGTGCAGATACAGGTTCGCCAGCAAGGGAGAAATCACTCCTCCCTGCGGCGTGCCCTTCTCCGAACGGCTCCACTGCTCTCCTTCGCCTCCTCTTCGCCCGAATCGTAGACTGGGGTTTCCAGCCACATCCGAATCAACTTCAGGACGCTCCGGTCCACCACTCGCATCCGCACGCATGCGGTTAGGTTTCACCACATCAGGCGGGCTAACCAAACACTGTTTGTGTAACGAGGCCGAATCAGATTCGCTTGCGCTGCGGCTCGCAGGTTCGCATTTCGAGGCTTCGCCCTACGGATTGCTCCGCACTGCGCTCGATAGCTACATGTCGCACGGTTAATTCACATGGTGAGTTCCTTTCATCTCACTAGATCAGCCAGGCTTCTCCTGGCGCACCCGATGAACACAGATAAACGCGGAGTTTTGGATTCACACCAAAGTGACTAGATACGGCTGCCTCGCGGGCTCCGGCGGGGCAGTGACTTTCTTATCACCCACGTTTGCCGAGAAGTAGTATTCGGCAAGCGACGCGGAGGAATCCAGCGGCCCGAGCCGAACTTCATAGGTGCGGCGGCCCAGCAGGCGCGCCGCAACCGTGGACCACCCGGCCGCGCCGTGCGGGCGCACGTGCAGCGCGACGTCGCGGGCGGGCGCCTCTCCGGTGGCCACCAACATGAGGCGGACCGACTCGCCCCGCGCGAGCAGGGTGGGACGGGTGGGCGCGAACAGCCGCGCGGGAGCTTCGGTATCCGGGCGGACCACTTGGCGGAACGCGTCTTCGGTTCCCGCGGGGAGGTCGCCAAGGAACTCCTTCATCGAGAGCCTCAGGCGAACCAGCGCCAGGCGCTCGAACTTGTTGTGCATGGAGGCCAGCGTCCCGAGGTCATTGCGTGTGGCGACGATCCGCTGAAAGGATAGAATCGCGCGGCGGACCTCCGGCGCGAGTTGCAGCCACAACGGTACGCCCTCCCGCGCGGCCTTGTCGCGAGCCTCGGCACGCTTGCCTTTCAGCTTCAGGTCGAGGGCGGCCTGCAGCACGAGGTGCAGGCGGTGCGCGAGCATCCAGGCGTCCGCATAGGGCACCAGGAATTCGATGTGGCCCATCAGATATGCCAGACGCTCCTTCTCAGTGGGTGAGGCAGCCGCGCCGGAGAGTTCACGCAAGGCGGCAGCCACCTCCTTCTGCGACTCGATCACGGCAGGCCGAATCTGGAAGTCCCGCCAGAACTCGAAGGCTTCGTCGTAGTCGCCTGAAAACTCCTGCTGCACGGCGTGGCCCTCGCGGACGTCGCCACTGAAGGTGCAGAGCAGTTTACGATCCCGATCCGCAGCATCCAGCACTTCAGCCAGGCGGGAGGCGCGGCCACTGGCGGCCTGCGTGCGCGCGAACGAGCGGTAGTGATCGAGCGGCGCGAGTGAGGCGTCCCAACTGAAGCGCGCCTGGTAGACGGCCGTGGGGTCCACGATGCGATGGCGCCAGTGGATGCCGAGCAGGCCCTGGCAGCCCATGTCCGCCGCGCGGTTCAGATCGCGCTCGAAGCGGTGCACGTGGAATTGCGGCAGCCACATGGAGGGGTCGTCCTCCAGCCAAGGAATGGGCCAGCGCTCGCGGCCCTCCAGTTTGCCGAAGACTTCGTTTATCGGGTCCCAGCCCAGCGAATCGCTGAGACTGCTCGAGACGCGCTTGGCGCAACTGCTCGAGTCCTATCCGGAAGTCGACGATGTCTGGCTTTGGGAAGACGAGCAGATGAATTGGGAAAGCCGCAAGACCGGCCAGCCGCTCTCCGTCACGCCCTTTCTCCAGGCCCACGATTTCCTGCGCCGCAACGCGCCGCGGAAGAAACTGGTGGTGTCCGGGTCGCGCGCCGTGACGGATTCGATATTGAAGCGGGGGCCGGGGCCCTTCGGCTGCACCTCCGGCGGCAGCGCGCGTAGGATCCCGTCCGGAACCTGGTAGGGTTCGAAGCCCACGCCGGTGCGCAAGCCCAGCTTACCCGCGTAGCGCAGGGCCGTGTCGAGCAGTTGGCGCGTGCGGGCGGCGATTTCCCACGGGTCGCGGCCCAGGCGGGTCGAGTCCGAGCCGAAGACATCGCTGTCATAGAATTGCGCCGCGCCCATGCCATAGCGCGAGGTGCGCTGCGGCAGATAGCCCCAGCGCTGGCTGGCGGAGTTGTCCAGGAAGGCGCGGTGGCCGGCGCCGGCGAATTCGAAGGACAGGTAGGATTCGGCGGCGTCGTCCGCTCCCGTATAGACGTGCATGCCGAAAGTGTTGAAGCGCATGCGCAGCATATTTTCGAAGTAGGCGCGAAAGTCCTCTTCGTTGTACACGGTGATGCAATTCAGGAAATCGGGCCAAGGCAACAGTCCGCGCACGGCGAAACGCGGCTGCGCGGTCCACGGGTGGTTTGGCGGGGGCAGCAGCAGGTCCCCAGCGCGGTCGAGCGGATAGCTTTCGCCGTCGATTCCGAAGAAGGCGCCCTGCCGTCCCAGGAAATCGAAAACGGCGTAGAGCAGGCCCGCTTCGCCGGCCGCGGAGAGCACTACGGAGCCACTGGCGGCGGCGATCGAATACGCCTCGGGATGCCGGAAGCGCTCCGGCTCCAGACGCAGATCGAACGACAGGTCGCCGGGCTCGGCCGCGGTGGTGGCGGTGGCTAGGCGCACCTCGGTGCCCGGCAGCACGCGGGTCAAGCCGCGCAACAGTTCGCGCTCGGCCAGGCGGCGCCGGAAATCGGGTGTGGCGGCTGCGCGAATGAGCAGGCGCTGTGGCGGCGCGCCGGGCAACAGGGCCGCGCCGGCGGCGGCCAGACTCGATTGTAAGAGAAACTCCCTGCGATCTTGCATGGCTGAGCTATTACTTATCCGCAATCGCAGGCAGTGTCAAGTACTTTGCTAGGGCGCACGGGGTGGACCGCCCGACTGTATTCTAACTTCAGTCCAGCGATCTCGACCAGCGCGTTGGAAGCCGGGCGAGGCGGCGAGTGCGCTGACGCGCTGGCTTCGGCTACCGGCGGCGTCATTTTATTTCGGGAGCCGGGATCGATTTGTATTACGATAATGTAGGAGGCGAAACGCTCGCAGCGCGCTTCCGGCTTTGGGGTGCATGGCTGGATCGTCGCCTGTTGCGGCATCTGCGGCTACCTCGAAGAAAAGCCGCGGCCCGGCCCCTCCAATCTATTCAACATCGTCGCCAAACGGCTCACCATGAAGGGTCTGATAGTTCGGGATTGGTTTTGCTTATGAGTGACATCGTTCTGGAAATCAAAACCCTTACTCGCCGCTTCGGCGCATTTACGGCGGTCGATGCGCTGACCCTTTCGGTCAACGCCGGTGAGGTCTTCGGCTTGCTCGGCTCCAACGGGGCCGGCAAGACCACCACGATCAAGATGCTCACCACGCTGTTGCCGCCCACGTCGGGCGAGGCGCGCGTGACCGGTTTCTCCATAAACACCCAGTCGGTCGATGTTCGCCGCGCCATCGGTTATG
>PKYZ01000801.1 GCA_003132865.1 Bryobacterales bacterium | reverse complement strand
CCAAACTGGCCCAGCAGCAGGTGGACGAAGGGTACGTCTTCCGGCTGTCGATCGCCGCCAAGGAGGCCGACCGCAAGCGCATCGAGTCCGAGGGAATCAGGATCTACAATGATACGGTTAACCGCAGTCTGAACCCTGCCGTGCTCGCCTGGCAAGGGATTCTGGCAACCCAGGAGCTGGCCAAGTCGCCGAACGCCAAAGTCGTGGTGATCGGTGCGGGCAAAAACGGCCTGCCGCTCATATTGGGACAGTGAGGCATGCGAAAACTGCTTCTACTGGCGTTGTCGGCGGGAGTGCTGGCGTACATCCTGTCGCCCCAATGGCGGTCTTTCGACAGGATGGGAGAACGGAGATTCCGGGCGCTCCGCCACCGGCCGAAAGAGATTCTGGTAGGGGTTTTCTGGCCCTTTGCGGTGAACCAGGACGGGATGGCCGACGGTCTGCAACTGGCGCGGGAGGAAATCGATGCCGGCGGCTTGGCTGGCGGCATCCCGGTTCGCCTGGTCCTGCGGAATGACGATTTCGACTGGGAAAAAGCCAAGCAAATCGCCATCGAATTCTCCGACACTCCGGACATGAGCGCGATGCTCGGCTACTACGACGACAGCGAAGCCATCAAGGCTTCGATGATGTACGAGTCCAGCCGGCTGCTGCACCTGATCGTCGGCGCCAACAACACTGCCATGACTGGCCGCGGACTCAAATACATCGTGCGCACCATCCTTTCCAGCGATAAGATCGCGCGCGCGCTGGCGAGGTTGGCGGTGGACAGCGGCCACCGCAAATTCGCCGTGATCTGGGAAGAGGGCGGCTACGGAGAGGATCTGGCCTATCAGTATCGCGTTGCGCTGGACGCCCTGGACGCGCAATTGGTCTACCAATGGTCTTACGCCCGCGAACGCGCCGACTTCCGCATGCCGGTCAACGAACTGAAGGGGAGCGACGCCGACATGATCTTCTTTGCGGGACTGGAGCCTTTGGCGGGAGATTTTCTGCGGATGGCGCGCGCGGTGGGCGTCAAAACGGATATCGTCGGGGCCTTCAGCGATACGCCCGAAATGCGCGCCAGAGCCGGCGCGGGGGAGGAGGGCGCGATGTACTTCGATCTTTACGACAGGGACTCGCCGAGCCCTGAAAACCAGGCATTCGTCCGCAAGTTCCGGGCGCGGTATGCGCGGAACCCCGATACGTGGGCCGCGCAAGGCTACGACGCTTTGCGCATCCTGGCGAAAGCGGTCCAAGCCACAGGTTCCGCCAACCCCCTCGATCTGTCCTATGCCATCCGGTTCATGGACCCCTGGGAGGGCGCCAACGGCCGTTACAAGTTCGACGAACGGGGCGAACTGGATGACAAGCGGCTTTTCCTCAAGGTCTATCGAAACGGCACGCCGGTAATATTTCAAGAGAGCCTTCCGGTTCCAGGGCCGCTGATCCGTTGAGCCATGCGCTCCTGCGCGGAACCGCCACGAAATACAACATGGGTGGCGCCATCGTCATCTGCGGCCCGCTCGACGCCGGACGGTTCCGGCAGGGGTTGGAATGCGCGCTTGGCGCGTACGACGTACAGCGCGTGCGCCTCCATCCGGATGCCGAAACAGCCATGCAGGAATTCCTGCCGGAAGATGAGTGTTCCTATCCGTTCGAGATGCTCGACTTCGCGAACCGCCCGGAGCCGCTTCAGTCGGCGGCGGATTGGTACTCGCAGACTTCCGCCAGCCCATACGCCTGGACCAGTTTCCGCTTCACGGCGACGTACTGTTCCGGCCATTCCCTGATCGCCGCCACCGTCGCCGAAACCTACAACGAGCTACTCCGGTGCAGACGTCTGCCCGGCTTCGAGCGGCGTTCGTTACGCCGGCTTCATTCGGAACGACCACGCGCATGCCGTATCCGGGCCGTTCCAATGGCGAGCGCAGCTCGCCCGCCCCCGCAAAATTGGCTTCGTTCGTTCAAAACGGGTAACTGTATGGCAACAAAGAGACAAAACGCGGTCAAATCGCCGCAATGCACGCAAGTCTACAGGTCCAAAAACGACCCAGGGCAAGGCCACGGCTTCCATGAACGTTGTGCTACCCCGACGAAAATCGGGAAGACTTTGACGAAATCCTCGCCGGACTCCAAGCCCAGTATCGGCCTCAAAACCCAGCCGAGCAGCACCTGGTCGACCAGGCGCGGAGCCGCGCCCCAAGGCCCGCGCCGCCATGTTCGGCCGTATGACGCAAGTCCAATGCCGCCTGGAGCGCGCCTTCTTCAAAGCCTGCAAGGAACTCGAGCGCATCAAAGCCGCCCGCGAGAAACAGGCTGAACAATCAAAGCAGCCGGAACGGGAAAGAAAGGAAAGGATGAGCCACCGCATCATCGTCCTCCAGCCGACAGGATGCGCCGCAAACCAAACCGCCCAAATAAATCGGAGCAGGGCCACCCGTGAGCTCGGATCGCCGTGTCGCCGCGTCTCCGCGTCAAACATCGACGCCTTTTGTCGATGTTGGCGAGCGCAGCTCGCCCACCCCGTTTCACACTACCGGATAAACAACTATAATAAGCCTGTAAGTCAAGGAGCTGCCCATGACAATCGATCCCCAAGAAGCTCTCGATTACCATTCCTCTTCACCCGCCGGCAAACTGGCGGTCGTCCCCACCAAACCGTGCCGCACTCAGCGCGACCTGAGCCTGGCTTACACCCCCGGTGTCGCGGTGCCCTGCCTCGAAATCGCCCGCGACCCCAGCCTCGTTTATAAGTACACCGCCAAAGGCAACCTGGTGGCCGTAGTCACCAACGGCACCGCGGTCCTCGGACTGGGCAACATCGGCCCGGCCGCCGGCAAGCCCGTCATGGAGGGCAAGGCCGTCCTGTTCAAGCGCTTTGCCGATATCGATGTCTTCGATATCGAGTTGGCCACCACCAACCCCGACGAGATTATCCGCACTTGCCAGTTGCTCGAGCCCACCTTCGGCGGCATCAATTTGGAAGATATCAAGGCGCCGGAGTGCTTCTACATCGAAGAAGAATGCCGGCGCACCATGAAGATTCCCGTATTCCACGACGATCAGCATGGCACCGCCATCATCTCGGGCGCCGCGCTGCTGAACGCCTTGGACCTGGTCGGCAAGCAAATCGGCCAGGTGCGCGTGGTTTTCAATGGCGCGGGTGCCAGCGGCCTCTCCTGCGCGCAGCACTATGTGAACCTGGGCGTGCGCCGCGAAAACATCCTCATGTGCGATACCAAGGGCGTCATCTATAAGGGCCGCAAGGAAGGCATGAATTCCTATAAGGAACGCTTCGCAGCCGATACCGAAGCGCGCACGCTGGCCGACGCTTTTGTGGGCGCGGACGTGTTCTTCGGCCTGTCCAGCGGCAATTGTGTCACGCCGGAAATGCTGCTGACCATGGCCCACGATCCCATCATCTTCGCCCTGGCGAATCCGGATCCCGAAATCCCCTACGACGTGGCGGTGGCCGTCCGGCCGGACGCCATCGTGGCCACCGGACGGTCGGACTTTCCCAACCAGGTCAACAACGTCCTGGGATTCCCCTTCATCTTCCGCGGCGCGCTGGACGTCCGTGCCACCATGGTCAACGACGAGATGAAGCTGGCCGCCACGCGCGCCCTCGCGGCCCTGGCGCGGCAGGATGTGCCGGACGCCGTGCGCCGCGCCTACGGTGTCGAACAACTGGAATTCGGCCGCCAGTACATCATTCCCAAGCCATTCGATTCGCGCGTGCTGATTTGGGAGGCGGCGGCGGTGGCCCAGGCCGCCATGGAAACCGGCGTCGCGCAAGCGCCCATCGATATCCACGAATACCGCGAACAACTCGAGCGCCGCCTGGGCAAGGCCCACGAAGTCATGCGGATCATGATCCACAAAGCCCAGCGCCAGCCCAAGCGTGTGGTCTTCCCCGAAGGCGAAGAGCCCAAGATCCTGCGCGCCTGCCAGATCCTTATGGATGAAAAGATCGCCCGCCCGGTTCTGCTCGGCGACGAAGCGCGCATTCGCGCCGCGGTCGCCGAGTTGCATCTGCGCGTTGACGGCCTGCGCATCGTCGATCCGGCCAAATCCGGGCGCCTCGCGGCCTATGCCGAGGAAATGTACAGCCTCCGTCAGCGCAAGGGCGTCACGCGCCGGGAAGCCGAGCAATTGATTCTCGACCGCAATGTTTTCGGCGCCATGATGGTGCGCCTGGGCGACGCCGATGCCCTGGTCGGCGGCCTTACCCAGCATTATGCGGATATGATCCGTCCCGCCCTGCAAGTCATCGAGGTGCGCCACGGCATGCGAAAGGTTTCCGGCGTCTACGTGCTGATCACGCCCAAACGCGACATTTATTTCCTGGCGGACGCCACCGTCAACATCGAACCCACCGCCGAGGATCTGGCCGAGATTGCGGTGAATACGGCGGAGATGGCGCGGCGCTTCGATGTGGAGCCCCGCGTGGCCATGCTCTCCTTCTCCAATTTCGGCAGCTCGCGTCATTCTCTGGCCGAGAAGGTGCGCAAAGCCGTGGAGTTGGTGCGTCTCCGCGAGCCGGCTCTCATGGTGGATGGCGAGATGCAGGCCGACACCGCCGTAGTCCCGGAGATTATGGACGATACCTTCCCCTTCAGCACCTTGAAGGGTGGCGCCAACGTCCTGATCTTCCCCAACCTGGAAGCCGGCAACATCGCTTACAAGCTGCTCAGCCGCATCGGCGGGGCCGAACCCATCGGACCCATCCTGATGGGCCTGTCGCGCCCGGTGCATGTGCTGCAGCGCGGCGCCGAGGTCAACGATATCGTCAATATCGCCGCCGTCGCGGTCGTGGACGCGCAGGATGCCGGCGCGCTCGTTTCCCAGGAACACGTCCAAAATTTCCGTAACGCTTGACCCGCCGGGTACCGATGTTTGATAATATCGGGTCTACGCACCACTAATTCGATATGCAGCGCGGCCTTACATTATTGCTCTTGCTCTGCCTGCTGCCACCGTGCACGTTCGCGGTGCGCAGCGCCAAAAAGCGCAAAGCGCAAGCAGTGGGGCAGACCTCCAGGTCTGCGCGGGGCCTCCAGGACCCGNNCGGGTCCTCCAGGACCCGCCCCTGACCACCCTCGACCATCGGCCCCTGCGATGGAAGACCCTTAAGGCCCGCCTGCTGCCCGTCACCCATTTCGATCCAACGGCGGGCGATAACGTGGATGGCGACGAGCTCGAGGTGCGGCGCGCGGCAGTCGACGCGCTGGGACCCTACAACGGCACCGTGGTGGTGGTCGATCCACAAACCGGGCGCGTCCTCACCATCGTCAATCAGAAAACAGCCCTCGACAGCGGCTTTACTCCCTGCTCCACCATCAAGTTGGTCACCGCTTTCGCCGCCCTCAATGAAGGGCTGATCGAACGCGACACGCCGGTTCACCTCACTCGCCGCACCAGCCTCGACCTCAGCTCCGCCCTGGCGCATTCCAATAATCCCTATTTCAAGATTCTCGGCGACCGCTTGGGCTACGAGCGGGTGGTGCACTACGCCCGCCTCTTCGGTCTCGGCGACAAAGCCGGATGGCAGATCCCCGGCGAGCGCCCCGGCGTACTGCCCGAGGCGCCACCGGAACACGGTAGTGTGGGCATGATGACCGCGTACGGCGAAGGCATCCAGTTGACGCCCTTGGAACTCGCCGCCCTGGTTTCGGCCATCGCCAACGGTGGAACCCTTTACCACCTTCAATATCCCAAGAGCCAGGAGGAGATCGGCCATTTCGTGCCGCGCGTCAAGCGGCATTTGGATATCGCGAATTGGATTAAAGATGTCAAGGTCGGCATGCGCGGAGCCGTGGATTTCGGCACCGCCCACCGCGCCGGGTACGATCAAACCGAGCCCATCCTCGGCAAGACCGGAACTTGCCACGATTCCCGCGCTCTCAACCACCTGGGCTGGTTCGGCTCTTTCAACGATGTGGAGCGCAATCAACTGGTCGTGGTGGTGTTGCTCACGGGCGGCTTCCGGATCAACGGCCCCATCGCCGCGGGCGTGGCGGGTTCTATTTATAAGCAGCTCTCGCAAGAAAAATTCTTCGCCAGCAGCCGGATTCTCTCCACCCAGATCTGCTGCACCCGCTGACGTTCCAGTACCCAAAGCCTGCCCCAGTTAGTTAACGTTAATCAGGCGTACAACCGCCGCTATTCTGCATTCCTCCCCTTCTGATCTGTGACTTCCAGTTAAGCCGTTTATTTTCAATATCCGCTGCCTCCGCAAAAATGCGGTCGCAGGCAGTGTGCTGTTCGACGCCGCGCGATCTAGTCACAGCTTGTTCAATCCGGCGCCGCCGGTGGCAGGGCTGACTCCTGACTCCTTGCTACAGTTAGTTGAGCAATCGCTATTTCATGATCAACTGCGGCAATAACTCGCCCGCCGGACCTTCGAGCGCGCAGTCCACAATACCGGAATAAGGAGTCGGTTCCAGGTTCACCTGGATGACCCGCGCTCCGGCTTGTTTTGCCAGGGGAATCAGGCCGGCCGCCGGATAGACCTGCGCCGAAGTGCCCACCACTAACAGAACCTGCGCCGCCAGAGTGGCATGTTCGGCTTCCTGCATCATGCCTTCGGGCAGAGGCTCGCCAAACCAGACCACGCCGGGGCGCGCCAAGCCGCCACATCCGCAGTGCGGCGGCAGCTTGGGCAACGGCACCCGCCGGTCCGGCCAGTTGCTGCCGCAGGATGTGCAGCGCATGCGCCAGATATCGCCATGCAGTTTTAGTATCCGGCCGCTACCGGCCATGTCGTGCAGGCCGTCCACATTCTGCGTGATCAGGGTAAAATGCGGCTTCTGAATTTCGAGGCGCACCAGGGCGGCATGTCCGGCGTTCGGCTTGGCCTGCTGAATCGCTGCCCGCCGCCAGTTGTACCATTCCCAAACCAGGCGCGGATCGCGCGCGAAAGCTTCCGGCGTGGCCAAGTCTTCCGGCTTGTAGTCTCTCCACAGTCCGCCGGTTCCCCGAAAAGTCGGGATACCGCTCTCCGCGGAGATTCCGGCCCCCGTCAACACCGCTACCGCCGTGGCGCTCCGCAACCACTCGCGCGCTTGTTCCAGGCTCATCGGTTTTAGCGTACCTCAATTGCGGCGCGCCTCTCTCCTCCAGGTGGGACAGGCTTCAGCCTGTTGTCGTTTTAGCCGGCCGCGCTTTGGCCGCCGCTGCCAATGGTTACAGCGCAACGCTATCTATCGTTCATGGAAAATAACTGAGACATAGTCAGAGGCAGCGCGTGCAGTGTCTTATTGCGGGAAAGGAATCGGTCCGATTCGCCAGCTCCGGGACCTCGAGGGCCAGGCGCATCGCTGTTCTGGTCATCGTCGAGAGTGAGGACCGGAACGAGCCGCAATCGATCGTGCTTCTGCGGCCTCCCGCGGATCCATAAAAAGGTCGAAAAACTCGCCTCAAACGATTGCAGAGGCAGGACTTATCCATTTTGCCTTTGGGTGGGGCAGGCCCTCGGCCTGCGGCGGCCTCTCAGGCCGCCAGCCAGCTAGCGCGCGCCCATGGACGGTCACGCCCTGTGGTACCTCCGCGAGCCATTGAAAACAAACGCCCAACAGCAATCGGTCAGCCGAATCTCGGTCGTTGCCGTGCTATCCTTATCTTCGGGTAGCAAGGTCTTCCGCACTCGGCCGTTCAGCGCTCCGCCAGACAACTCGCCGCTTCCCAAAAATTCCTCCCCATTCTCGATCGGGTATGCCAGGAATGCCGCTGAACAAAATGACAATAAATGACTTATCGGAAATTGGCTTTGATCGGCAGAAAACTCCGAGCGACCGCCCCATGCACAATTCCGCCCAATTCCGCCCAATTCCGCACAACCGTCCAGGCAAGCCCACCAACCACCAGGCGGGGTACCCTCTGGGTCCCACCAGCCACGGTGAGCAACGCTCGCAGTATACTGGTTCAATCCCAAGGAGGACGCCTTATGCGCAGGATCGCCGCAATCGCCCTGTTCGCCGTGGCCTTGGCCCACGGCATCCCCGCCCAACCCCCCGAAATCGCCCAAAAGTTGACCGGCTTCGATGCCTACATGGAAAAGGTGTTGAAGGATTGGAACGCGCCGGGCATCGGTGTAGGCGTCGTCGTCAACGACCAGCTTGTCTTCGCCAAAGGCTACGGCTACCGCGATTACGAGAAGAAACTGCCGTTCACTCCCACCACCCTCTGTCCCATCGCCTCCAACACCAAGCTCTTCACGGCGGTCTCCGCGGGTATGCTCGTCGAGGAAGGCAAGCTCACCTGGGACAAGCCCATCCGGCAGTCCGTGCCGGCCATTCAGTTCTATAACGACGAGCTGAACAACACCGTCACCCTGCACGACATGCTTTCGCACCGCACCGGCATCACGCGGCATGACACCATCTGGTATAAGTCTGAGTTCACGCGCAAAGAACTGTTCGACCGCCTCAAGTATCTGGAACCCCAACAGCCCATCCGGCAAATGTTTCTCTATAACAACATGATGTACGCGGCCACGGGATACGTGATCGAGCTCCAGTCCGGCAAGCCGTGGGAACAGTTCGTGCGGGAACGCATCCTGACTCCTCTGGCCATGGATTCGACGGTGTACTCCATCCCGGACATGGTCAAGCATCCCGATCACGGCGTGCCATTCACAGAGAAGCGCGACTCATTCGAGATTTACCGGATTCCTTACTACGAAGAACAACAGGGAATCGGGCCTGCCGGCGCCATCATTTCGAACATCGAAGAGATGTCGCACTGGCTGACCGCTTTAATGAATGAAGGTAAGTACAAGGGCCGGCAGGTGCTGCCCGCTGCCGTCCTCAAGGCTACCTTGGAGCCGTCCATCGCCCTGCCCAACACGCTGGGCGAATCGAAAGGCTATTGGGAAATCCTGAATGCCGCATACGGCATGGCGCGCGAAACCGCGGCTTACCGGGGACATCTGATCACTTTCCACGGGGGCGATATCGACGGCTTCCACTCGCAGGTGTCTTTCCTTCCCAACGACCACATCGGCGTGATCGTGTTCGTCATCGGGGACCATTGCGCGCCGTTGTACAACATCGTCAGTTACAACGTGTACGAGCGCCTGCTGGGTATGGAAGTCACGCCGTGGAGCGAGCGCCGGCTGGATATGCGCCTGAAAGATAAGCGGGCGGGCAAGGAAGCTCGCGCCAAGGCCGGCGCGGATCAAGTGAAAGATACCAAGCCATCGCACGCGCTGGCCGATTACGCCGGAGGGTACGAGAATCCGGCCTACGGCATTCTGCAAATCGGGTTGAAGGACAACCAACTGCGGTTTGACTTTCATCAAATGCAATTTCCGATGACTCACTTCCACTACGACCGCTTCGACACGCCCGATGACGAGCGATACGGCAAGTGGTCCGTGAACTTCCGGACGAACCCGCAGGGCGATGTGGATCAAGCCGTAATGTCGTTGGACGAAGCCGAAGCGGTGTTCACGCGCAAGCCCGAAACCGCGGACCCCAAGCTCCTGGCGCAACTGGCCGGCACTTACGAGACGCCCGACGGGATTAAGCTACAAGTGGTGTACAACGAGGCCACCGGCTTGTCGCTGGTGGCGCCCGGCGCGCCGCCTTTCAAGCTGAATCTGACCAAAGGGCTCAGATTCAGTACGCCCCAGTTCTCGGACCTGGTGATCGAGTTCGTCATGGAGAATGGCCGCGTGACCGGTCTGAAGGAGCGCGATCCTTCCGGAGAACAAACCTTGCCCCGGAAATAGCCTAACCAATTCCCTCCTGTGTCGTACACTAAACCAAGGGAGCTGTTATGCATCGACTAGCCTGCCTGCTTTTCGCGATGGCTGTGGCGCTGCTTGCCGGGGACGTCAACGACGACCTGCTCAATGCGGCGCGCAAAGGGGATCTCGACACCGTCAAAGCCCTGATTGAAAAGGGGGCACCCATGGAGGCCAAGACACCATACGGACAGACGCCCCTCTATCTGGCGGCCATGAGCGGCCACGAAGCCGTCGTCCAGTTCCTGCTGGACAAAGGCGCCAAAACCGATGTGCGCGACACTTTCTATAAGGCGTCCCTGCTCGATTTCGTCCTGGAACGGAAGCACTACGCCGTGGCGAAGATGATCATCGTCAAGGGAAGCGGCAATGCCGACGAGCAACTGAAGGAGGTCGCGGACGCCGGCCAAGCCGATCTGGTGCAAGCGGTGCTGGAAAAGGGCAAGCCGGGCCAGCCGGCCTTGGATAGCGCCTACGAAGGAGCACTCGCGGAGAATAAGAAAGATGTCGCCGAACTGCTAAAAAAGGCGGGCGCGCACGAGCCGGCGCCTCCGATAGTAGTGGATGCGAAGGTCCTCGAATCCTACGTGGGCACCTTTAAGACGGAAACGCTTCCGCTGGATATTAAGGTATCCGTCAAAGAGGGCAAGCTGTACCTGCAGGCCACCGGCCAGGATGCGTTCGCACCTAAGCCCAAGAGCCCGACCGTCTTTGTGATGGCCGCATACAATCTGGAGGTCGAGTTCGATTCGGCAACCAGCTTCACATTGAAGCAGGGTGGTCAGACTTTCAAGTTCAAAAAGGCGGTGACGCAATGAGACGGGGTGGCATTTGGTTATGGGTAACGCTTGCTGCCGCCGGCGCGGGCGCGGCATTCGCGGGCGATTGGCCGCAGTTCCGCGGTCCATCGGCGTCCGGCGTAGGGGACGGCGTCAAACCCTCTGTGAAATGGGACGCCACCAAAGGTACCAACATCGTCTGGAGCGTCGAAATCCCCGGGCTCGCCGACTCGTCGCCCATCGTGTGGGGTGACCGGATCTTCGTCACCACGGCGATTTCCAGCGATCCCAAACAAACATTTCGAACCGGCCAATACGGCGACACCGATTCGACTAACGACAGCTCGCCGCACCAGTGGAAGGTGTTGGCCATCGACAAGAAGACCGGAAAAATCCTGTGGCAACAGACCGCCCACGAAGGCATACCCAAGACGAAACGGCACCCGAAGTCGTCGCAGGCTTCGCCCTCACCGGCCACTAACGGAAAGGTAGTCGTGGCGTACTTCGGCTCGGAAGGACTCTACGCCTATTCCACCTCGGGCGAGCTGCTGTGGAAGAAAGACCTCGGATTGCAGAACGCGGGATGGTTCTTCGATCCGGATTCGGAATGGGGAGCGGCCAGTTCGCCGGTCATCTATAAGAACATGGTGATCCTGCAGTGCGACCGGCAGAAGGACTCCTTCATCGCGGCGTTCGATCTGAAAGACGGCAGCGAATTGTGGCGCACGGCGCGCGCGGAGATTCCGTCCTGGAGCACCCCCACCGTCGTGCCGGGCAAGGGTCGCACCGAAGTGGCCACCAATGGCCCCAAAGCCATTCGGGGTTACGACGCCGATACCGGCAAACAACTGTGGACCTTGGGACCTAATTCCGAGATCACCTGCACCACGCCGGTGTCCTCGCAAGGCCTGATTTATGTGACTGCGGGCTATCCGCCGGTGCAGCCCATCTATGCCATCAAGGTGGGATCGAGCGGCGACCTGACGCTCACCGACGGCAAGGAATCGAGCGATGCCATCGCCTGGAGCAAGCAGCGCGGCGGCGTGTATCTGCCATCGCCGCTGGTCTATGGCGAGCATCTCTATACCGTCGCCAACAACGGCATCTTGAGCGTATACGACGCCAAAACCGGGACGCGCATCTATCAGCAGCGTGTCGGCGAGGGCGGCTCCTTCGTGGCCTCGCCCGTGCTTGCGGCCGGCAAGCTGTACATCAGCAGCGAAGATGGCGACGTGTACGTGGTGAAGGCCGGCGCGCAATACGAATTGCTGTCGAAGAATCCGATCGGCGAGCCAGAGCTTGGCGACCCCGCCCGGGGACGATCTGCTGCTGGTGCGCGGCGCAAAGCATCTGTTCGCAATTGGGGCGTAGCTTGTGGCGCACGCACTTTGCGTGCCGCGTCCCGACTTCGGGGCACAGGGCTTGTGCCAGGTGTCGTGGGCGCCGAATGGATTATGGATACTGACGAACTCAACACGCTGGTGACTGACGCCATCTGGCGGGCCCAGGAACTCGAATCCCGCGGCGTTTGCGCCGCGGCAGGGGCATGGTTGGAAGTTTCCTCGATTGAGGGGCAATTGGCCGCAGCCTTCCCGGCGTCGGACTGCCAGGGTGGGATTGCAAGGCGCGGCGCAGTTCGCGCGGCCCTCAAGGCCGAGGACCGTGCTCGCGCGAACGCATTGGCCGACCGCTACTTCGCCGAGGAAGCCGCGCCCGAGTCTCTCAAAGTGGCGCTGCGTGAGATCCTGGAATAGCAAGCCATCGGTCGTTCCGAAAAGCGAACTCAAGACCCCCACGGCCGAACTGGTAGAGGTCACAATGAATGCCCTTCAAGGTCCCTTCATCATCAGCCCCGCGAGCAAAGGAGCGCGGGTGATCCGGCATTGTCCTATTTTCGGGTCGAACGCCGGTTCGATAGGCGATGCTTGGTGCTCTTCACGAGAAGTAAAGCATTCTTCCAGATATATGTAAGGAAACTCGCGAGAATTGCTGTTACTAGAACGTATAGCGCGTCAGGTGTCTTGGTCTCAAGGAAGCGTCGCTTGATATCCGCGAGCGTCTCTCGCACTTCTACATCCAGGTAATCCTGGTACGACACGCTCGCCGTTTCAGGAACTTGGTCGCCCGTAACCAGGCACTCTAAGGTGATTGGTAGCTTGTGAGGACCGAGTGATTTCGGGCTCACCACCCAAGTCCATTGGGTATAGTGCTCGCCGCCGTCGATCACCTGCGTTGGTGGCTCGCCTCCAGAGATGTCGACTCCGCCATCGGACTGTAAGAGTCCGCGCATCCTTGTGGTAATCTCAACTCCGGGCGTACGCTTTGTAAACGACGCCTGCAGACCTTGTTCGAAGTCCTGAACCGCTCTCCTGGCTACCCGCATAGTAACGAGATTACGGATCTCCGCGATACATTGTCTTGTCCCAATTCACCCTAACTTCGCCTGCCAATGAATGCCCGTTCTCCGCAACCGCCCGTGCAAGCGCCGAATCAATTCTTGCGAGCATGTATCGATACCCATCGGCGATGACGGGGTGTCGGGGGATTGCTCGCAGGCCTGCAGTTCCCGGAGGCGAAATGGGCACCGGAACGAATACGCCGATGTACGGAGCCGGATCGGGAGGCTGCGCCCCGTGCGGTGCGACCATGAGTAGCACCACCATGAGCGCAACGAGAAGCAACACGGACCGTGATATTGCACGCAGCGTACGTCCATTGTACAGGAACCTCAATCTAGGGCCCACTCCAATCAGGCCGCCTTTTAGACCGCGCTGGGGTGTTGGCACCGCCCAACGCGATAGCAGCCGGGCACGCCACGCAGGAGCCACCCATTGGCCGCGATGCGCAGAAGTGCGCCGCAGAAGCCCCGGCGTAACAGTTCAGGTACCCC
>PKYZ01000036.1 GCA_003132865.1 Bryobacterales bacterium | reverse complement strand
GGATCCCGATCAACACCCCGAACGGAATGGTAAAGGGCAGCACCGGCGGCATGGCCAGGGCCAACAGTTTGGCGACGGTGGCGGGCGGCGGACTGCTGCCCACCAGCACTTTAAAAAGCGCGTCGGCGCCGTGCAGGAAGATGACAAACGTCGCCAGCAGGGTGCCGAGCAGAGAACTCGTCAGGATCTCGCGAAAGACGTAACGGCCGAGTAGGCGCACGGCCCGTCCTTATTTCACCAGGCCCGGAGCCGGCACCACCGGCAACTTCGGCAACTCATCCTCCACCGGATGCAGTTCCAGATCGTCGATCAGAATGGATGGCGCCACCACGCACGCCTCGGTGGTATAACTGGCATACCCCACCAGCGCGAAGGGCGCCGTGCTGTCCAGAAAGTCGAACGCCGCGGCATCGTCCCCCACCATCAGAATGTCCTTCAACGAGCGGGCGTTGAAACCGCGGAAGCGCAGGCCGCGCACCAGCTCCTCGCGGCCGTCTGGAAACACTTTGTACACCAGCAGCGGCATGCTCACGGGGTGGGCCGTGCCCTGCGCGCCCTGCAGCAGCCGCCGCAATTCATCGGGCGCGGCGGTGGAAGGGAAATCCATCTTGCGGACGACGATCCCGTAGGGTTTATTGCGCGCCTGAATCAGCTCCACCAACTTCTTCTTCATGTCGGCCGCGGGGACCGTCTCGCTGGAACTCACGAAAAGATTGCTGACATCAGCGACGTTTGCCTGGCCGCCCGGAAGGCGCGCGCGGCCGTTGGAGCCTTCAAATCCGCGCACCGGCTGGCGCGTCAGCAGGTAGCCCTTCAACACGCCTTTTTCCACCAGGCGCAGCGGCTTGGCCATCACGCCTTCGCGGTCCACGTCGTAGGATCCGAACAGCGGCTTGCCGCGCCATTCCTTCTGCGTGGGGTCGTCCACTACGTCGAAGGTATCGGGCAGCACGCGCGCTCCCATGCGCCCGTCGAACTCGCCCGGCGTCCCGCCGCCGCGGCCCCCCGCGGGCTGCCGCGAAAGCGTCAGATTCTTGGCCAGAAGCTCGGCGAAGATCTGCGGGCCGGCCTCGCCTTCAAACAGCACCGGACCGCTGTAGTCTTCGCCCTTCGGGGCGCGCGCCAGGGCCGTCACGTTCTCCGCCATCCCGGTAAGACCGCGGGTCATTTGCTCGTCGGAGGGCATATGCGCCAGGTCCAGCGCGTGGAATGCCACCGCGTCGTGCAGCGTCATGCCGTCGGAAGCTTGGGCCGTGGCGCGGGCGCGCAGGTAGGCGACGTCTTCGGGAACCTGGACCTCGGTGCCTTCGGAATTCACCACGTAGTATCCGCCGTTGTCGGCGTGCAACTCCACGCTCGAGGTCTTGACCTCGGGATACCTGGCGAACAGCGCGGAGAGCGTGCGCGCGCGGTCCACCCAGGTCTTTTCGTCCAGTGCCAGATGTTGGAAGGGCTTGACGAAATGCAACGGTTCGGCGTGCGCGAAATCGTTGAGCTGATCGTTCTGATTGATATTCCGCATGGCGGCGCGCTTGCGCGAAATCGCTTCCACCGCGCCTTTGTAGACCGAGTCGGTTTCCAGCCAGAGGTAACGGCGCAGCACCGGATACGCGTTGTCCAGGGGAAAACTCTCCAGGTCGTGGCGCGATCCGCCGCCGCCACCGCNNCCCGCGAAGTTGGTGTTGTCGAACTTGTAGTCACCCACGCGCACATGCACGTCGGGCTCGCGGAAGTGGTCGCGGCTGCGCGAGAGCAGCCCGCCCAGGCTGGCCGTCACGCTGAAGCTGTCGGATTCGTCGAGCACGTACTCCACGAAATAGGGCGCTTCCAGGTTGGGCAGCTTCAGCTTGACCGAGCGATCCACTTCGTCGTGCATGGCCTGCAGCAGCGGGTCGGCGGCGGGCGCCTGGGCGCAGACCACCAGGACGGCCGCCGCCATCGCACCGCCAGCCAGCATCGGGGCTCTCATTTCGCCACCCCTTTGCCTTCCATACTCGAGGGCTCGGGAAGTAGCGGCGGCCGGTCGTTGGACTTGGCCTTCTTCTCGATCTCGATTTCCGAAACCAGGACTGCCGGCGACACCGCCGACACCGGAACAAAGCCCGATTCCGCTCCGCAAAATCCGTTAAAAACTTCCTTCTTGTCGGATGTCGCCAGAATCTTGGCGAAGCTCGTCAGCGGCGTGCCCACGATATCGGCGCCGCGCACCAGTTCGTCCGGACGGCCGTCGGGATACACGCGGTAGACGATCACCGGAACCACCGAGAGCGCCTGGGGCCCGCCTCGGGTGGTGGTGGTGAACCCGTTGGTGATGTCCTCGAAATACAGCCCGTAAGGTTTGTTCTGCTTCTTCACTTCGTCGATCAACAGTTGGCGCAGCTTGGCGTCCGACACTCCGTTCGACGATTCCACGATCAGGTTGGACTGCCGGGAGACCACTTCATAACNNGATGGGGGAGCGCGACATCAGGAACGTTTTCAGCACGCCCTTGTCGACCGCCAGCACGGGTTGTCCCTTGACACCCTCGTCGTCGTAATCGTACCAGCCGTTCAGATCGACGCCGTCCACCTTGCGCCGGGTGGGGTCGAACAGCACCGAGAGGAAGTCCGGCAGCACCTTGGTGCCGACGCTCTTGGTGAAGGTCTGGCCTTCGCTCTCGTCTTTCTGCCGATGGCCCTCCACGCGGTGTCCGAAGATCTCATGGAAGAAGACGCCCGAAGCGCGGCCCGAGAAAATCGCCGGTCCGACGAACGGTTCGGCTTCCGGCGCTTTCAGCAGCGCGGAAGCGTCGTTGGCCACGCGGTCGATGGCCGCCAGCAGCGTTTTGTCGTCGGGCAGGCCATCGGGCTCGACGGCCTCGAAGGTGTCGTAGGTGCTTAAGTCCGTGCCGTCGGTGGCTTTGGCGGAGGCTGAAATGATCACGCGCGCGAAACCGCGTCCTTGAACGATGCGGCTGCCATCGGTGTTCACGAAATAGGTGGTCTCGTTCTGGGCGGACACCGAAACGTGGGAGGTGAGCACGCTGGGGTAGTTCTGAAAGCGGGCCGAGAGCTTGCGGACGCGGTCTCTCCAGGCTTCTTCGTCGAACTTCATCTTGGGCGGCGGCTGCACGGAGACCACCACCGGAGAGCTGGAAAAATCGTCGGAATCGTCGGCTTCGGCCACGCGCACCTGGGTATTCGTCTTGATGCGTATGAGGCGTTCGGCGGCCGTCTGGTAAGCCCGGTCGGTATCCAGCCAGAGGAACCGTTTGAGCGAGTTGACGTTGTCGTCAAACGGCACCGACCCCGAAGTGTCCCGGCCCGACGCCGCCCCACCGGCGCCACGCACGCGATGGTAGTTGTCGAGCTTGGGGGTGCCGACGCGCACGGAGACATCCAGGGTGCGGTTGAGGCCGCCGTTGTTGGACTCCAGGGCGCCCAGGGTGGCCGCGAGAGAATGGCCCTCGGTTTCGGTGATTTCGTAGCTCAGGAAGTAGGGCGGCGGGTCGGCCTTGTCCTTGAGAGCGAGGAAATTCCGGGTCAATTCCTGAGACATGGCGTCCAGCAATGCGGACGGTGTGCCACCGCGAGGGTAGCCGCGGAACACAAGAGAATGAAGCGGGGGAACACTTGGGGGATCAAGCTTTCAGCATACCATTGGCGGGGAAGGCGTGCGGCGGCGCGAGAGGGAGGCCGTTCGGATGGGTTGGCAGGGGCGTCGCGGGTTTCGGCCCCTACGGCTTATCGAGTACACCCTGGAGAAGCGGAACGGTTTCGCCCTCACGCAACTGCCGGCCTAGGCGCCGCTGCCACTCGTCGAGGAGTCGCTCCCATCCCGCGGACGCGCGGTTGGGGAGGGGTGGCATATCCGAGAAGTCG
>PKYZ01000439.1 GCA_003132865.1 Bryobacterales bacterium | reverse complement strand
TCGATGGTAAGGGCCGCGTGAAAGTGAAGCTCAACTGGTATTCGGCGCCGTTGCCGCCAGGACTGCGGGTGACAGCGGTGGTGGGGCCGTTGGAGATCGAGATCCGGCATGACAACCAAGTTGCGGCTCGACATGCGCGGTGTTATGGACGAGGCCACAAGTTCACGAGTAGGGTCGGCCTCCGTAATGATCCACATTTTGGTGCCGTCCGAAAGGCAGACCAAGGTCACTGAGCGACGAATGGAAGGAGTCTTTTCGGCGCTGGCACCCGTTGTCCAACATCCGCCCGCACGTCCCGACGCGCGGCGTGCCGGTCGCCATCCGCGCCGAAACATGCCAGCAGCGCTGCGAACAGCAGAAACAGGAACATTTCGAGTTGGAAGGGACGGAGAGTTCCACGCTGCGCCCGTGCTGGTATGGCAATTGGGATCGTCTGCCCACCGATCATCGAGCGTGGGCCCCCGACTCCTTGGGTCGGCGCCATACCCACGCTGGCCAAAATACGGCGGTGAGGAGCGATTTGGCGTGGCCCGGTGGAATGTTGATAATCAGATGGCGCAGGCGGCCTTGGGCAACGGCCTGCAGGTGCTCGCACACGGCGCGCACGTGCATGCCCTCGACGAATGGCGTGGCCGGTTCGAGCAGCGGCCACGCCTGAACCACGAACTCATGCAGCGTTCTTCTGGCCTTCTCCGTCTTCAGGTGAAGGCGGCTCAGCACCGGTCTGCTCGAAGATTGCGTCAAGTTGCTGGAGTTGGGCGTCGGTAAACTTACTGTAATCGAATTTGTCATCGTGAACCTCTTGGATTAAATGCAGGGATTGGGTTTGCGGGGCAAATCGGCGGCACACTTCCTGGATGGCCCAAGGTTCTTTGCCGCGCGCGGCTTGCCAGAGCAACTGAGCGGCTTCCTCGGCGCTGCCCTGGGTGATCAGCGCCTCGTTGAAGGCTTCTTCGAAGCGTGCACGGCCCTTGGACTTGCCGGCTGGATTGCCGGACTGGCCGGGCCCCCATCTCGCGGTTTCATTGCCGGAAACGCCCGGCTTGAACTTCGTATCTCGCTTCATATATGTAGGCTCCTTACGGGGTGCAGTTCTATGCTCATGGATGGCAAGGGTGTGAACCGGGCTTGGCTTGGTCCCGCACCTGTGGCAACCATCGGAGTAATTATTGAGTGAAGCACTTGTCTCGTTTGTGCCTCGTTTGCAGGGACTGATTCGAAAATTGCTGATTTGGCGAGGTGTTGCAGATTCAGGAGTTCGCAACAGAAACGCACAAGTGATTTAGATTCAACATACGTATGGCTTCCCAAGCTGGACGTCGCGGGTTCTTGCGCCTACCTGTTGGGACCGCCGACCCCGCCTGCCGAACATTCCGCCCGGCGGTTATCTGCCGGTTCCTCCAGCATCACTCGCTGTCCGGAAGTTGGGTGCCGCCGAGGCCGTGGCTTGCGAGAGACGACGCCGGTTACTGCTCCTTCAAGCCGAACGCATACACGTTCGAATCGTACGTCGTCACAAACACTTTGCCGCCCGAGATCGAAATCCCGCTGAAATGCGTCCAGCCCGGCATGGTCTCTCCGCTCGAATATAGTTCCTTTCCGGTAGTCGCGTCAAACGCATAGAGCACCGCGTGCCCCGTATGTTTGGCGACCCGCTCTGCGGAGCTGTACAGCCCGCCTTCGGTCCCCTTGGACTGGCGCGNNGCGTTCGAGATCGCGAAGACTAGGCCGCCCGCCACAATCGGAGGCTCAGGCAAATTCATGTCGCGCGAAATCCAGGCCGGCGCCGCCTCGAACTTGCCATCCGTCTCCGTGACCCGGAAAGCCATGATGCTGCCGTTCGGCGCTTCACCATTGCTCAAAGGAAACTTCACGCCACTCGCCGCCGCGCCCAACGCCGGCGCGTACAGCCAGCGGTTCTTCTGCTCGTCCTCGGCGGTGGCGAAAGCGCCCCAGAATCCGCGGCCCGCGAAATCGGCATCCTCATTGGCGAGCACTGGACTGTGGAACAACGGCGTCTTGTGATCCGGGCCGCCGATGTGCTGCGCATCCAGCAGGTAGATCACGCCTTCCTTGCCGCCGGCGGCCACAATCTCGTGTCCGCCAATGGAGAAGACGGTGGGCGACGTGGATCCCATATCCAGATCCTTGCGCGTCAGGTAATTGTGATTGGCGGGAGTGAAGTAATCGACCAGCGTCAGATCCTTCACCGCAAGCTGCACCACCGTGTCGGGAAGCTGGCCGCGGCTGGCGTCGTACGACCCGTCGCCAGTTTGCGCGAACACCATGCCGTTCTTGCCGATGGCCACGCCCGCGCGCCCCCAGATGCCGGCGCCGCCGTTGGCCGACTGGAAGAACTTGGTGGCATGATCCGGCGTGCTGAGGTCCATGGCATAAACGCCCGACCGCGCGCCGTTGCAGCCTTGGGAAAGGTTGGTGTACAGCACGTCGTTCACCAGGTTCAGGCTCCAGTTCTTGGAAAACGGCGGCACGAACTTCTGTGGCGGCGTGCGGTCCTCTCCGTTGATGGCGTTCAGCGTGTGCAACTTGCCGTCGCTGGCGATAACGAAAACCGTGGCCGCCAGTCCATCCTTGCGAATCAGCGGGGTCGAGTTCAGCGCGTTGGGGCAAAGCCAGAAAGGCTCCGAGTGCGGCTTACCCTCCGCCTCAAACGACTTCTTCCAAATCAATTTGCCGCCGTTGGCATCCAGCGCGAAGAGGTTGTCGGAAGCGCCGCCCACAATCACGATTTCCGCCATGCCCTTGTCGGTGGTTACCCATTCCACGTTGACCGGCGCGGTGAGCGAATTCAACTCGCGGGGCTGGTTATCGAGGTGCGCCTTCCAAAGCAGCGCGATGGATTTCGCATTGTCGCGGTTGATGTCGGTTTCCTGCGGACTCCAGCCGGTGCGTTGCGGATCGTGGCCGAAGGAGAGCCAGTTGGCGGCGATCAAATGCGAGAAGAAAACAAGCGGCACGCATAGTGCCAGCGCGATTTTCGGTTTCATAATCTATGTCTGCCGCCTTGTGGGGCAGGCTCCCAGCCTGCGGCGGCCTCCCAGGCCGCCTCCCGGGTTGCGGCTATGCTGCTCACTGCCGTCCCAACTTCTGCTTCAAGTACTCCTCGTATTCTTTCTTCAAAGCCGGATCGCGCGGGCTGGGATAAATATCGGTGGATCTATATTTCCCGGTCTTTATTTTCGCCTGGGTCCACTCGTCGTGGATGTGCGTCTCGTCCGCCTTGTCCACCACCTGCTTCACCATTTGCGGGGGAATGAAGTACACGCCCTCGCTATCGCCGAACACGACATCGCCGGGCATCACGGTGGCGCCGCCGATGCGGATGGGAACGTTGATGCCGGTCAGCATGACATTGCGGATCGGCGTGGGGTGCACGCCGCGGCAGTACACTGACATGTCGATGGGCTGGATGCCTTCCAGATCGCGAATCGCGCCATCCACCACCAGGCCGGTTCCGGTAGCGGCGTATATATAGGTGGCCAGATTGTCGCCGACGATGGTGCCCTCCTCGATTTTGCCGAATAGGTCCACCACCAGCACATCGCCCGGCGTCAGCAGGTCGAGGACACGCTGATTGCCATTGTCGCGGAGGCCTTTGGCTTTGGCGTCGGTTTCCATGATATCGGCAATATCGGGGCGCGCCGGCATGAACTGGGCGGTGACCGCGCGGCCCACCAGCTTGCGATTGGGATGCAGGATGCGCCAGTTTCCTTCATATTGGTTACGAAAACCGCCGCCGGGCAGCACGGCCCAGACTTCCTCGGCGGAGAGGCCCTTCACCTTTTCCAAAATGGCGTCGGGCACTTTCGGGCGCCCATCCTCGAAGCGGTCGAATGGGTTGTGCGATGTGTACTTCAACATCTCGTCATGCGTGAATGTGAAGACCTGCGCGTGCGCCGGCAACAGGAGCAGCGGCACAGCCAGGAAATTGGCGAAGAACTTCATGCGATGAAATGTAGCACGGCGCGGACGGAGCGGGGAATCGAGTGGTGGGGCAGGACTCCAGTCCTGCGGCCGGCGTCCACGTCGGCCTATTCGTACTTGGATGGCTGATAAGGCATGCGAAGAGCGGGTCCTGGAGGTCCGCCCCACACCGCCGCGCCGCTATTTCACGCGCAGCAGCACCACGCCGTGCGACGGCACTTCATACCAGAACTGGTCCTTCTGGTTACCGCGGTCGTGGTGCGCCCAAAGGTCCCGCGCGCGATGCTTGCCGCTCAGCCCGAAATCCTTCCAGCGCACGGTCACCTTGGCGGTCTCCGGTCCGCGGTTGAACAGCCCGATGGCCCACTCGCCGCCGGCCAGCGGCTTGGCCCACACCTCGTTGGCGCCCTCCTGTGCGACACGGTATCCCTGCTTGCCCAACGCGTCCTGATCGATGGCGACCACCTCTCGGTTTGTCAGAATCCCCGCCGTCTCGCTCGGCATGCTGCGCAGATCGTTCCCCGCCAGCAGCGGTGCGGCCAGCAGGGACCAGAGGCTCAGGTGCGCGCGATACTCCGTCGCGGTCATCCCGCCGTTGCCGACCTCCAGCATGTCCGGATCGTTCCAGTGGCCCGGCCCGGCGTATTTCTCCAGCCCATTCTGCTTGAACCCGATCGACTCCATGCTTTTCCATTTATCTTCGATGTCACCCGTGGTGCGCCACAGGTTGCCGCCCGACCGAGCGCCCCATTCCCAGACTTTGTCCATGCCGTACTGGCAGAGGCTATAGACGATGGGCCGACCGGTGGCCTTCAGCGCGTCCGCCATCAGCTTGTATATCTTCGGCATGTCGCTGCGCAGATAGACCTTGCTGGCGCTGCACCAGTCGTATTTCAGATAATCGATGCCCCAGGCGGCGTAAGTCCGCGCGTCCTGCTCTTCGTGCTTGTAGCTGCCTTCGTATTCGGCGCACGTTTTGGGCCCCGGTGAAGAATAGATCCCGATCTTCAGCCCCTTGCCGTGGACATAGTCCGCCAGCGCTTTCATGTCCGGAAATTTGCTGTTTGCCTGGATATTGCCCTGCGCATCGCGCTCGCCCTCCCAGGTGTCGTCGATATTCACGTACACGTATCCGGCGTCCCGCATGCCGCTGGACACCATGGCGTCGGCGATTTCGCGGACAGTCTTGTCGTCGATCTTGGCTTCGAAGTGATTCCAACTATTCCAGCCCATGGGTGGCGTGGCAGCCAGTTCCTGGGCGGGCAGGGGCGGCATGCCGGCGATGGCCAAAGCCGCGGCGGTGAACAGGGATCGGAGCATGCCTCCATTCTAAGTCCAGGCGGTCTCTTCTATCTTACGGTAGTGTTGCTTTAGCCGGGATATTGCAATCTGCTAAATCTTTTTTTCCGTTTCCTCTTGACTGTACTATAGGGGGTATAGTATACTAGGGTTGTGACAGAGAAAGCCCCGATAACGACGCCAATCGCTACCGGGGCCGAAATCCGCGCGACCGAAGCCGCACAGACTGTCCAAGTCCATTATCTGGCTTTTGGCCGCGCGATTCAAGGAGATTCGCGCGATGACCTGCCACCTACTGCCTGTGGTTCGCTTTTTATAACTTCTGCCGAGTCCATCAGGCACTTAGAGTTACTCCGGCTATGGAAGCTGGCGTTACCAGCCGCGTGTGGGATGTTGAGGACCTACTGAAAGCAGCATAAGGAGATCATTATGGCTAAACAAAAACTACCAGACGATATAAGAGCGTTTTTCGTTGAGATGGGCGCACGCGGCGGGCGCATCGGCGGCAAACGCCGAATGGACACGATAAGTCCAGAACGTCGTAGGGAAATCGCTAAAACCGCGATTGCAGCGAGGTGGGCAAAGAGAAACGAAGGCATCTCGCACAAAGACATGGCCTGACATGCCCGAACCGCTATCGAAGGTATTAAAGATTGGTGAGAAAGGTGCTATACACCCAGACACAGTCATCCTTT
Source organism: Bryobacterales bacterium (assembly GCA_003132865.1). The sequence goes on along the minus strand of PKYZ01000439.1, from coordinate 206 downwards.
CCCCGGAAGCGATCAGCAAGTTGCCTTATTTGTCCTTGCTTGTGACAAGGGCCATTGCAGCTCGTTCCCAATCCGATTACTTGTTTGGTGCTGCACTAATCAGTATACTGGGAGCACAAGCCGCTCCAGCCTTCGCTATGTATGAGGTAGTCCGTTGGTCGTATGCTAAGACGCAGGCCCTTAAGGGAGAATGTTTACCACGGGCA
>PKYZ01000122.1 GCA_003132865.1 Bryobacterales bacterium | reverse complement strand
GCCTGCCGGTGGCCATTGTTTCGATCTATCCGTACGTGAATTCGGTGGTCGCCGTGACGTTGGGCTGGCTGTTCTACCGTGAGCAGTTTGGGGTGCGTGAGGCGGTGGCGATGGCCATCATTTTCACGGGCGTGGCGCTGGTAAAGCGGTACAGCCGGCCGCTGGCTAGAAATGGCACCAGCCCTGCGCCCGCGAAGGCGCGGCCATCAAGCGAGCCGCTTCCTACCGGGCGGCTTTCGGGCCGGGGCCGGTGACGCCGCCCACCAGCTTGGCCCCCAGCGCGCCGCCCGCCGAGCACAGGAACGTAATGATCAGGAAGAGAAACAGCAGCGCGATAACCACGAACACCGCCAAGCCGCTGGGGCTTTCCAGCATCTTAAGCGCCTGCTGCACGTTGGGATCGTTACCGTACATTTTGCGAACCTGCGCCTGATACACCGATGCGAACCCGCCTCCACTGGTGAGCGAAACAATGCTGGCCGTAAACAACACGGAAGTGATTGTCGAGCCCAGCAGGCCGGTGATCCAGCCCATGCGCAGCCCGCTATCTACGGTCAGGAACTGGCCTGTGCGGCGGCGATAGAAATACACCGAAAGAAATCCGGCCGTGAGCCACCAGACCACCAGACCCAGCGGCCCCAGCAGAGGGAGCGCGGTCAGCAACGAAGCGATGCCGGCCATCAGCAGGCCGATGCGCACGGCCGTGGCGTTATGGAAATTGACGCGCGGGGGCGCGCTGGCCGGTGGTGTGACCTCGGGGCCGGGCGTGGCGGCCGTTACAATCTCGGGCGGCAGATCCACCGTTTCCAGCGCGGTTTCCTCGCGCTGTGGTTTGCCGCAACGGTGGCAGAACCGGGCGTCGGGCGGCAGTTCAGCGCCGCAGGTGCAGAATTCAGGCATGATCGGGGGCGCAAGGCCTCCTACGATCAGTTTGACGCAGGCTCTCCCACGGAAGCAAGCGCGATGCGGGTTTCGCCGTGATCCTCATAGATGGCCACCAACCTTTTATAGCCGTGCTTGGTGAACGACAATTGCATCCCGCCGTCCTCCTTTTGGCTGATTAACCAGTGCGGAAGCTGGTCGCGGTAGAAATCCGTGACCCGATCGACCGAGTCGGAGGTGCGGTATTCGGCCGCCGATATGGCGAAGGCTTTGTGGACATCGCCGAAGTCGAAATGAAAGCTGGCGAGCTTGCGGGAATCGTGCTCCCGGACCGCGCCCGGATATATGGGCACGCCCATATGCTTGGGGTCGAGCCTGGCGTTGTCGCGCACACGGACCGTGCCGAAGGGCGTTTCGACCGTGGTCTCGCCGCGGGCGTCGCTTTCCGTAACGCTTACGTGGTCGGCGATGTGGCCACCAGGGCCGTGATGCCCAGGGCTCCCAGCATCAGCACCATCAGCATGATACCGGCCAAAGCGCCGCCGCGGCGGTAGTTTCGAGGCATAGCTACTCCGTTCTGGAAGGAATACGAACGAGCAGGCCGGAAAGTTCCGGTTTCGGGCCTGTGCGCCGCGTTACATTCAAACAGTGTCGCCTGCGCGCGGGTTAGCCTTCGAGATCCTCACGGCGGTCGAGCGGGGCGGGTACGCTTCCGACCTGTTGGCCGCGCGTGCCGCGCCGCTCGATACGCGCGACGCCGGCCTGGCGTCGGAAATCGTCTTCGGCGTGCTCCGCTATCGGGCGCAACTGGATTACCTGATCGAGCGCTACTCCGGCAAACCGGCCGCGCGGCTCGACGATCCCGTGCGGCTGGCGCTGCGCATGGGGATCTACCAGCTTCGCTACCTGGAGCGCGTGCCCGCGCACGCGGCAGTCTCCGAGAGCGTCGAGCTGATCAAGCGCGCCCGCAAACGCTCGGCGGCTGGGTTTGCCAATGCCGTCCTGCGCAAGGTCGATCGCGATCCGGTAGCCTGGCCCAGCCCCGCCGTGGAGCTGTCGCATCCGGCCTGGCTGCTGGAGCGGTGGGAACGGCAGTACGGTCCGGAGACTGCGGCGGCCATCGCACGCGCCAACCTGCGGGTGCCGGAGACCTATGTGAACCTGGAAACCGCGCGCATACAGGACATCGGGTCGCAAGCGATCGTGCCGCTGCTGCGCCTCGAGGCCGGCCAGACATTTCTGGATCTGTGCGCCGCCCCCGGAAACAAGACCGCACAGGCGCTGGCGGCGGGCGTGCGCGCCATCGCCTGCGACATTCACCTCCACCGGCTGGCGCCGCTGAAGGCGCTGGGCATCGACTTGGTCGTGCTGGATGGCACGCGGCCGCTGCCCTTCCAGCGCCGCTTCGACCGCATCCTGATCGATGCACCCTGCTCCGGCACGGGCACGCTGGCCCACAATCCCGAGATCAAATGGCGCCTCCTGCCCGCCGATCTGCCGGACCTGCAAGCGCGGCAGGTGGCGCTGCTGGAACAAGGGCGGCGCGCGCTGGCGCCGGGCGGCCTGCTGGTCTATTCCACCTGCTCGCTGGAACGGGAAGAGAATGAAGACGTGGTGGACTCGGTGCCTGGCGAGCTCGTGGTTGAAACGATGCGGCGGATTCCTGGGCGGGATCCTGGCGATGGGTTCTTTGCGGCTGTGATCATGGCCGATACGGGGTAGAGCATAACCCCTGCCCGGCTGTGCCCTTTTTGAGGACTTTGGAGTAAGTCGATGGGGCTTGCCTGCCGTCCGCAGCACGACAGGGTGATAGTGTTGTGGTTGGGCAACTTGGCTATAAGCTGATAAGCTGTACAAAAGCAGGGTAACGGAGAGCATCTAACATGAATTTCCCGGACCTTCCCCATCTAAGGCACCTGCAAAAGGACCTGTGGCAATGGCCGAAGTCGCAAGCGCCAGCCATAACGTTGTGGCGGGACTCGTGCTCGAGGGATCCACTGCCCGAAATTCGGCGAGCGTTCGACTTCTGGGACCAGATTAAGTGACGGGCCTTCTCACCCGAACAGCGAAGCCTAGCTTGCCTTCGTCTTTGGCCGCGCTTTACTCACCCGCTCCTCAGCCAGTGCCCGCCCTAGCAAGGTCTTGATTACCGCTTGGCGGCTGATATTGAGCCGGGCCGCACGCTCGTCGAGTTCGCGCATCATCCCCTGAGTCAGATCGACGTTCACGCGACGCACTGGCCTGACCACAGTGAACTTATTGGTGAAGTAGCCTGAAACATCTTCACCCCGCGATGCCATGTCCGCGATCTCGTCGGCCGTACATCTTTTCTTAGGCATTTTCGGCATAGCTTTGCTCTTCCTCTTTAGTCGCTTTCCAGGCGGTAATCAGGTGGTGGTATTCGCCCTCGGCATCGTGCCTGACTTCGAAGATCACGGAACACAGCCGGCCACGGCACCATCCGATGGCACGGAACTGTTCCGGATCGTCGCTCTTTTGGTCCACAATGTACACCTGGTCGAATATTTCCTGCGCCTCTTTCAGGCTGACGCCATGTTTACGTTTGACATCCCGGCTCTTCTGGCGGTCGAAATCAAGGCGCATATCCGGTATATATAACAGTTATACCATCGGCCACCTTGCACGGTACAGCCACGCTACCTCTCTTCGATCGGCTCCAGGCAGCGCTGGCGCACCTTCTCGGCGGTGGCGTTGTCGGGTGCGATCACCAGGATGGTGTCGTCTCCGGCCAACGTGCCGACTACCTCGGGCCAATCCTCGGCATCGAGAGCCACCGCCACGGAGTTGGCATGTCCCGGCGAGGTCTTGAGCACCACCAGGTTTTGTGCGATGCGCACGTCGTGCAGGAATTCGGCGGCCAAGGTTGCAAAGGAAGGGCCGGCCTCCTCGGGCAGCATGTCGCGATAGCCTTCGGGGGTCTTGACCAAATGCAGCTCGCGGATGTCGCGCGAGAGAGTCACTTGGGTGGCGGCGATGCCGGCCTGCTGCAACTCGCGAGCCAGTTCATCCTGGGTGTGAATCTTCTTGGCGCGGATAAGCTTCAGGATCTGGCCGTGGCGGTAGCTCTTGCTCATAGCGTCATCTGTGCCAGGCGGACGCGCGCCTGCTCCAGAGCCTGCGCCACGGCTTTGGGGCCAGTGCCGCCGGGAATCTCACGCGATAGCAGCCCCGCGCGTGGGTCCAGCAGGCGCGCCATATCGGGCGTGAACTCGGGCGCGAACCGCTGCAGTTCGTCGGCCGTCCAATCGGCCGGCTGCCGGCCGGCGCGCACGCTTTCGAGCACCAGCCTGCCCACCAGTCGATGCGCCTGGTGGAAGGGCGTGCCGGCGCGCGCCAGGGCTTCGGCCAGGTCCGTGGCGATCACCCAACTCTCTTGCGCGGCAGCCAGCGGGCGCTCGGGATGCAGGCGCGCCGATTCGATCACCGCGCGCGCCATCTCCAGCGAGCCGGTCACCTGGGTGACGGCATCGAAGAGCGGCTCCTTATCTTCCTGCATGTCCCGATTGTAGGTCAGCGGCAGCCCCTTCATGGTGACCATGAGCGAATGCAGGCAGCCCAGCACGCGGCCGCTCTTGCCGCGGATCAATTCGAGCGAATCCGGATTCTTCTTCTGCGGCATGAGGCTGGAGCCGCTGGTCACTTCGTCGCCCAGCTCCAGCCAGCCGAACTCTTCGCTGGAGTAGAGAATCCAATCTTCGGCCAGGCGGCTCAAGTGCAGCATGGTGACGGAGGCGGCGTAGAGGAAATCGAGCGCAAAGTCGCGATCGGCCGATACGTCCATGCTGTTGGCGGTGAGCGAATCGAAGCCCAGGTCGCGGGCCATGGCTTCACGATCGAACGGGAACCCGCTGCCGGCCAGCGCGCCGGAGCCCAGCGGCATCACGTTGACGCGCCGGCGGGCCTCGGCGAAGCGCTCGGCATCGCGCGCGAACATCTCGAAGTGCGCCAGCAGGTAGTGCGGCCAGAGCACCGCCTGTGCGCGGCGGGTGTGGGTGTAGCCAGGAATGACGGCGTCAGGATAGCGCGCGGCCAAGTCGAGCAGCGCCTGCATCGCGCCCGCCAGCAGCGCGCGCACGCGGTCGCACTCGCCACGCAGCCACAGGCGGAGGTCGAGCGAGACCTGTTCGTTGCGGCTGCGGCCGGTATGGATCTTATCCGCCACCGCGCCGGCATGCTCCTTCAGCTTGCGGATCACCAGCGTGTGAACGTCTTCGTCGGTAGCGTTTTCGAAGAATTCCGGCTCGGCCGCCTCTTCTTGAATCTGGTCGAGCGCTTCTACGATGAGGGCGCGCTCGCCGGCGCTGAGGACGCCGGCTTGTTCCAGCGCGCGCGCGAAGGCTTGCGAGCCGCGGATATCGGCGCCAATCAGGCGGCGGTCGAACGCCAGCGATCCGGAGAAGCGCTCGAAGATCTCCGAGGGGCCTGTTTCGAACCTGCCGCCCCAGAGCTTCATGCGGATGCCTCGCGGTCGAAAAACCACAGGGCGGCCTGAGAGGCCGCCGCAGGCTTAGAGCCTGCCCCACAAGAGGTGGTCATGCCGACTGCGCCACCGCCAGCGCGGCGCGCACCTTGATCGGCAGGCCAGTCAGGTTGATGAAGCCCAATGCGTCCTTCTGGTCGTAAGAAGCGCCCATGGTGAAACTCGCGATATCCAGCGAGTATAACGAATAGGGCGACTTGCGGCTCACCGGCTCGAGGTTCCCCTTGTAGAGCCGCAGCGTAACTTCGCCGGTCGTCGCGGCGCCGACCGCTGCGAAGAAGGCGTCCAGCGCTTCCCGCAGCGGCGTGAACCACAGGCCGTTGTAGACCATCTCGGCGTAATCGAGCGCCAGCCGCTGCTTGTAGTGCAACGTCTGGCGGTCGAGCGTCAGGGCTTCCAACTCGCGGTGCGCGGCATAGATCAGCGTTCCGCCGGGCGTCTCGTAGCACCCGCGCGATTTCATGCCGACGAAGCGGTTCTCCACCAGGTCGATGCGCCCGATGCCATGCTCGCCGCCGATGCGGTTGAGCGTCTCCAGCAGTTCCACGCCGCCCAGCCGCAAGCCGTTGACGGAAACCGGCACGCCTGCCTCGAAGCCGATGGTCACTTCGGCCGGCGTATCGGGCGCTTGCCGCGGGCTGCGCGTCAGCATCCAGATATCGTCCGGCGCCGGGTTACCGGGATCTTCCAGCGCGCCGCCTTCGTGCGAGATGTGCCAGATGTTGCGGTCGCGGCTGTAGATCTTAGTGGTGGATTGCGCGATGGGCACGTGGTGCGCCTGCGCGTAGGCGATAGCGTCCTCGCGCGACACGATGTCCCACTCCCGCCACGGGGCGATCACCGCAAGATGCGGCGCCAGCGCCTTGTAGGTCAGCTCAAAGCGCACCTGGTCGTTGCCCTTGCCCGTGCAGCCGTGCGCCAGACCGTCGCAACCGGTGCGCAGCGCCACTTCCACCTGTTTCTTCGCCAGCAGCGGCCGGGCCACGGCAGTGCCCAGCAGATACTTATGCTCGTAGACTGCGCCGGAGCGCACCAGCTTCCACAGATACTGGGTGACAAACTCCTCGCGCATGTCCTCGATGTAGACCTCCGAGGCGCCCGTGCGCAGGGCCTTGGCTTCCAGGCCGGCGAGTTCATCGGCGCCCTGGCCGATATCGCCGCAGACCGCGACCACGTCGCAGCCGTAGTTTTCCTTGAGCCAAGGGATGATGACAGACGTGTCCAAGCCGCCCGAGTAAGCCAGGGCGACCTTCTTCGGTTTGTTCATATAAGGCGATTATGCCATCATCATGAGCAGCAGCGCCTTCTGCGTGTGCAGGCGGTTCTCGGCCTGATCGAAAACCACCGAGCGGCTGTGCTCGATGACGGAAGCGGTGACTTCCTCATCGCGGTGCGCGGGCAGGCAGTGCATGAAGACGGCGTCCGGCCGCGCCAGGGCGAACAGCGCGTCGTTGACCTGGTAGCCCGCGAAGGCCTTGCGCCGTTTGGCGGCTTCCTTCTCTTGCCCCATGCTGGCCCAAACATCGGTGTAGACGGCGTGCGCACCATCCACGGCTTCGGCCGGATCGTCGGTGAGTTGCAGTCCGGAACCCGAGACGGCGGCCAAGCCATCGGCCTGCGCCACGATTTCGGGATTCGGTTCGTAGCCGTGCGGCGTGGCGATGGCGAAGTCCATGCCCAGGCGCGCGGCGCTCAGCATCAGCGAGTGCGCCACGTTGTTGCCGTCGCCGCAGAAGGACAGCTTCAGACCGGCGAGATCGCCGAAGCGCTCCTTCAGCGTGAGCACATCGGCCAGCACCTGGCAGGGATGGTACAGGTCGCTCAGCGCGTTGATGACCGGCACGGAAGACCAACGCGCCAGTTCCTCGATGGTGTCCTGCGAGAAGGTGCGGGCCACGATGGCATGCACCCAGCGATCCAGGTTGCGCGCGACATCCTTGAGCGGCTCGCGCGCGCCGATGGGACCCTCGGTCGAAACCGAGTCGCCGCCGAGCTGCTTGATGGCCAGTTCGAAGGTGAGGCGCGTGCGCAGGGAAGCCTTTTCGAAGAGCAGGCCGATGTACTTGCCTTGGAGGGCGCGGGCATAGTCGCGGGGCGACTGCTTCATATCGAGGGCGATATCGAGCAGGCCGGCCAGCTCGTCGTCGGTAAGGTCGAGGTCGCGGCGGAGGTCGGGGGCCGAGATTCGAGTGGTTTGTTGACGGGAGATGGGGAAAGCGGCCACGGCGGCACCTCGTTGTGAAATTTTATTCACTACAATGTATAATCACACAATTTGGGGCGGGATGTCAACCGGCAAAATGAAGGGGTATTGGGACGCGGTGCGTTGCTGGCGCAAATGTATGATTATTCAGTATTTAGGATCAGGCAGTTGCGGCGGCAGAAAACAGTTTAGCGCGGGTGTCAAGGAAAATCGGATCGGGGCGGAAATTGGGTGCTGGGGCGGTTGCGGTTGCCCGTCTTTTGTCAAGATCGCTTGGCCGGCAAGTTGGTTCCTTGCCCGCGCCGTCGCTTGCGTTTTGGGGCTTCGGCCTCTGGAGATTTTTCGGTTTCCTCTTCCTCCTGTTTTTCTTCAGATGCGCGAGATCTTCCAAGGATAAACGAAGCGACGATACTGCTCAGCCCAAAAGTTCCAAAAATTCCCCCAGCGATTTCTTTGCCCTGGATGACGGCGTACGTACCGCACCCGAGAAAGAAGGCGGATATAAGGAAGGCGCATAGCTGCCCGATCCTTGCCTCATAGAAACTACGGCGCATCCCCTCAATTCCAGCTTCTAGCGTACGATCTTCAAGGCGACGCCGATGTTCTCCTTGGTCCTCGGCCATCCTCAGGATGCGCTCTGCGGCTCCTGGACATGCGGCTTCATATCCCTGTAGGATTTCCGGAGGTGGCAGTGGGCCAGAAAAGGACCGCTCTACCCCTATAAGGACACCGTGCGGGTCTTTACCGGCAAGTCGCGGTGGGATGTTCGGCAGATTCGGGGTGAGCGACATGGGACGCAATCTTATACTCTTGCATCGCTGCAAACAAGTCCGTCCCCACGACTACCCAATCGTTCAGCATCGCTTCAGATTCCGGAGGAAATGTGGGTGATGGAACCGTCGTGCGAGGGAACAATGTGTACCTCGCAAAACAGCGTCGCAGGAGACCGGCGGCCCTTCCTGGCGGATTGCGAAAAGCGATCTCCCATTTTCCCAATCCAGCGGTTCGATAAACCCCAAAAACCCGTTTCGGATCGTTAATGTAAACTTTCAGCCAAGCTCGGTATGACGCTATCAGGTCCTCGGTACAGGGGGGATCTTCCTTAGCGTAGGAACACGCCAACGCGTGTTTGGGCTTGTCAAGTGCAGGTACCGCCATTTTCACTCTTATCTGATCGGCTGGATGCGAATCATTCTTTACTCGGCCTCCCATGAGGTCCACCCGTCTCTTTGGATGCCTTTCGGCACGTCCGGGTTATATCAAGTTTAGATTAGCAAGTAACCGATTTGTTATCAGTGCTTTCATTAACAGTGGAGCCGCGTTCTGTTCGATTCGATACACGTCCACATTTGCAATGGTGGAACTCTGGTTAAGATTAATACGCGCACCGTCGCCACGTCAATAGCAAACGATTAAAACACGCTGAGGCCTTTGCGCGCAATACTATCGGCATGTCTAAAGTACTAAAACCAAGGTACTAGCTGACGGATAGAAGCTCCTTCACGCTCCACACGTGGTCTGCAATCCCCGCTTCCATCGCCGGGGTGACCCTCAGGGAGCCGTGAATCTGGCAGAAGTTGTACCACGCGAAATGAAGTGCGACGGCGGCCCGGTGATTCTCCAGTTTTTTGCTGAACGCGTTCGTCAGGCGCGCTAACCGGCGAATCTGCATCCGCATCGTGAGGTTTTGCCGCTCTACGTGGCTGGTGCAAATCTTCGCTTCGTCGGGGTTCCCGCCGATAACCACCTTAACGGCTCCCGTGCATTCTGCCGGGGAATAGCGCCGCTCGTTCTCTTCGGACTGTGCGTAGGTCTTCACCAGTTGGGCGTAGTCGCATCGGTCCATCCACAGCCCGCGATGTACGATTGCAGGCCGTCTGTGGTCAATTGGAAGCGGACAGCGGGGGAACTAGCGCGGCGCACCTTGCGCGCCAACTCCATCGCGTTCTCGCCCGTGCGCCGTCCGCACACGAAGGCCAGCACCAGCTTCGTGGGGCGGTCGATGGCAACCCAGTTGTAGCAGTCGCCAATCTCATCATTATCGGCCTGTTCAGGTCCCTTGTTCTTCTCTTTGCAGTAGATGAGATTCCAGCACTCATCGGCCTGCACATCGGTGGCGGGAATGTCGCGTAGGGAGTCCATTAGTTAGTTTTTCGCAGCGCCGCCCGGCGATCAGCAGCAGTTCGATGAGGGTACGTCCGGGCCGGCTTCCACTCTTCGAGGAAAGCGCGGACGTCTTCGGGACCGATCTTCACGGTCGATTCGAACTCGCCGCTTTTCTGGGCCACCACGACTTTTCCGTCCGGATCGAGAACCGCCAGGCTCGGAACTCCCCGATCCAGGGCCACGCCAATGCGCGCCGCCAAGTCGTTATTATCCTTTCCCTCGTCGCCGATGCTGATATGCACGACCACATAGTTAGCATCCACCAGCGGCGCGAATTCCTTCGAGCGGAACGTGGTGTCCAGCACGTGGCAGTCGTAGCACCAGTTGGCGCCGAAAACCACCAGCACGCGTTTGTGCGCTCTTGCCGCCACCTCCGATGCCGTCTTCAACTCCGCCTGTGCCTCGCTGGGATCCGGATATAAGCCGGTATTCGGAGTCGCCGGCTGCGGCAGACGCCGCGCCGCGTTCGAGGAGAATCCGCTGCGCCGCGTAGCTGTGATGCGCCAGCCGTCCGGCTCTTGCGTCCACACTTGCAGCATGGAGACGACCACGTTCTGGCCAGCGCTCGTTGGCGATCCAGCCGGTTTCACGGCCTCGATGCGCAAGAGCAGCCGCGTTTGACCGGGGACGGCCACAATCTCCAGCACCTTGGGATTGAACTCCGTCACACCCGAGGATCGCAAACCCGCCCAAAACCGCAACTCGTCGTCCAGGTGCTCGATTTTGTTGCCGATTTGCGGCACGGCAGGTGGATTGGTGCTGTAGAGACGCGCCAGCGCGGCCGGATCGCCCGCCGTCACGGCTTTCTTCCATTCATCAAAGGGCGCGAATGAGGCAGTCTTCGATGCGGCCGATAATTGCCAGAGGACAACCGCCGCTACCAGAACGCGTTCGGATGATCTCATGTTGGCTTCACTTCGTAGCCGACGAACTCCTCCAGCATTACATTCCCCTTGTACTCCATCTCCTGATGAATGCCGATTTTCGAGGTGTAGT
>PKYZ01000219.1:12897-13025 GCA_003132865.1 Bryobacterales bacterium | reverse complement strand
GAAACCCAGTTCCGCAACAACTTCGAGAAGGCCGCTCTGTCCAAAGGCATCACCGGCGATGTAATGCTGTCCAACCTGGAGCGCCGCCTGGATGGCGTGATCTACCGCATGGGCTTCGGCACCAGCCG